>CAMLGG010000188.1 GCA_946479475.1 uncultured Ideonella sp.
AAACGTGCTTCGCGCGAAGGCGCATGACGCACAGGAAGGCCGTCTTCACGATGGTGCTGGTGACCCTGCTGTGGAGCACGGCAGGGGTGGTCACGCGGCAGCTGGACCAGGCACGGTCGTTCGAGGTGACGTTCTGGCGCAGCCTCTTCACGGCCGCAGGCCTGCTCGTGCTCCTGGGCTGGCTGCGCGGGCCGGCGGCGTTGATGCAACGCCTGCGCACCGGCGGCCGGCAGCTGTGGTTCTCGGGCCTTTGCTGGAGCGTGATGTTCACGGCCTTCATGGTCGCGATCACGCTCACCACCGTGGCGAACGTGCTGGTGGTGATGGCGACGGCGCCCCTGTTCACGGCACTGCTGGCTCGCTTCCTCCTGCACCATCGCCTGCCGGTCAGGACGTGGGCGGCGATCCTGCTGGCCGGTGGCGGCATCGCGTGGATGTACGGCGTCGACATCAGCGGCGCCGGTGGCAGCCATGTGCTGGGCACGGCGATAGCCATGGGCGTCCCCATCTCGGGCGCGATCAACTGGACGCTGATCCAGCACGCCTCGCGCGGCGAGGGCTCGTCGGACATGCTGCCGGCCCTGCTGATCGGGGCGTTGATCTCCGCAGCCGTCACGCTGCCGCTGGCCTGGCCCTTCCAGGCTTCGGCGGGCGACGTGGCCTGGCTGGCGCTGCTGGGGGTTACGCAGCTTGCCATCCCGTGCGTCCTCGCCGTGACTGCCGCGCGCACGCTCGCGGCCCCCGAAGTGGCCCTGCTGGCCTTGCTCGAGGTCCTGTTCGGCGTGGCCTGGGCCTGGCTCGGCGCGGGCGAAGAGCCTTCCCGCTCGACCTTCTACGGCGGGCTGCTGGTTCTCGGCGCGCTGGCCGGCAACGAGCTGGTCGCCTTGCTCCAGCGCCGGCCCGCAGCCGGCTCCGCCTGAATCCCGTTCCTTGCTGTACCGAATGAGCGAAAGCCGAGACCAAGCCGCAGCGTTCATCCTGTCCGAACGACGCGGCCGACTGGGTGTGATCACCCTGAACCGCGCCGCGTCACTGAACGCCTTGTCGCTCGAGATGATCCGCCAGCTGACGGCGGCGTTGCGTGCCTGGGAGGACGACGACCGCATCGACGCCGTGCTCATCCACGGCGCCACCCGGCCCGGCAAGGCGCCCGCCTTCTGCGCGGGTGGCGACATCCGCTTCTTCCACCAGGCGGCCCTGGCGGGCGACGCTCGGCTGGAGGACTTCTTCACCGAGGAGTACGCCCTCAACCACCTGATCCATGCCTACCCCAAGCCGCTCGTCGCCTGGATGGACGGGATCTGCATGGGTGGCGGCATGGGGATCTCGCAGGGCGCCTCGCACCGTGTGGTCACCGAGCACAGCCGGTTGGCGATGCCCGAGACGAACATCGGCCTGTTCCCCGATGTCGGCGGCGGCTGGTTCCTTTCGCGCTGCCCGGGCCGGCTGGGGGAGTACCTGGCGCTGACCGGACGGGTCCTTCACGCGGCCGATGGCATCGCAGCCGGGCTGGCCGACATCGAGCTCCCGAGCGCGGCGCTCGCGGACGTGATCGACGATCTCGCCGCGATGCCCTGCCTCACCACGCAGTCCATCGGCGATGCCCTGCGCGCTCGCGCTGCTCCGGCCGGCACGGCAACGCTGGCTGCGCACCTTCCGGAGATCGACCGGATCTTCGGGGCCGGGGATCTGGGCGCCATCGTGCATTCGCTCGAGGCTGCCGAAGGGGATTGGGCCGAGGCTGCCCGGGAGGCGCTGCGCCACCATTCCCCGCTGATGATGGCCGTCACCTTGGAGCAGATCCGCCGTGCGCGGTCGATGAGCCTCCCGGAGGACCTGCGAATGGAGCGGGACATGGTGCGGCACTGCTTCCAGCTGCGCCCCGGCGCCGCGAGCGAGACGGTGGAGGGCATCCGTGCGCTGGCGATCGACAAGGACCGCGCGCCGCGCTGGAATCCGCCGTCGATCGCCGAAGTGACACCTGCGATGATCGATCCCTTCTTCGCCAGCCCCTGGCCCGCCTGGGCCCATCCGCTGCGCGGCCTGAGCTAGCGTTCAGCCTGCGCTGACCGCCTTGCCGCCCTTGCAGACAAGCTAGGGCGACCCCTGAGCGCCAGCGCCGCGGCGCGGCCCTAGCATGGCCCGTCCCATCGATCGACCGGCACAGCCATGCACCAGCTCAGCGGCCTGGACGCGACCTTCCTCTACCTGGAGTCGGCCGAGATGCCGATGCACGTCGGCGCCCTGCACGTGCTGGAGCTCCCGCCGGGCTATCGCGGCCGCTTTGCTTCGCACCTCAGGAAGCTCATGGCCGAGCGCCTGCCGCTCATGCCGGCCCTGCGGCGCCGCTTGTGGTGGATGCCTTTCAACCTCGCCAACCCGGCGTGGGTGGACGCCACGCCGGACCTCGACCACCACGTCGTCGAGCACAAGCTGCCGCCTTCGGCCCGGCGCGGAGACGGCATGAAGGAGCTGCATGCCGCCGTGGCCGAGCTGCATCCGCAGCTGCTCGATCGCAGCAGGCCGTTGTGGCGGTTCCACGTGCTCGAGGGCCTGGGCAAGTCGGCCCACGGGCTCAAGCGCGTGGCCCTCTACAGCCAGGTGCACCATGCGGCGGTGGACGGACAGGCCGCGGTGGCCCTGGCCAACATCCTGTTCGACCTCACGCCCGAGCCGCGGCCGATGGAGCTCAGGCCCTCCAGGCGCAGCAAGGTCTTCCGGCATGACATGGCCGAGATGCTGCGCGGCGCGATCGCCGGCGAGGCGCTGCAGGTCGGCCAGCTCGTTCGTGAATTGCCCGGCACCGTTTCGAGCCTGACCAAGGCGGCCGGCAAGGTCCTCGCCAACACGACGCTGCTGGGAGGCAAGGGCAGGGGCAAGGTGAGCAACCTCGCCCTGGCACCTCGCACGCTGCTCAACGCCTCGGTCGGGCCGGGCAGGGCGTTCGCCAGCCTCTCGCTGCCGCTGGCCGAGATGAAGGCCCTCGCCAAGGCGCAGGAGTGCAGCCTCAACGACGTCGTGCTGATGTTGTGCTCCGGGGCCCTGCGGCGCTACTTCGCGGCCCACTCGCTGCCCATCCCGCGCAAGCCGATGATCGCCGCAGTGCCGATCTCGCTGCGCGCGGCCGGCGACGCAAGCTCGGACAACCAGGCCTCGCTCAGCTTCATCAGCCTGGGCACCCACCTGGCCGACCCGTTCAGGCGCCTGGCCCACGTCAGGGCCGCGTCGGCCGCGATGAAGGCGACCATGGGCTCGCTCAAGAGCGTGCTGCCGACCGACTTCCCCAGCATCGGCGTCCCCTGGCTGATGGAGGCGGCGCGGTCGATCTACGGGCGTGCGAAGGTGGCCGAGAAGATCCCGCCGGTGGCCACGCTGGTGATCTCCAACGTCCCGGGCCCGCCGGTGCCGCTGTACCTGGCCGGCGCCCGCATGCTGACCAATTACCCGACCAGCATCGTCGTTCACGGTCTCGCCCTGAACGTGACCGTGCAGAGCTATGACCGCCACATGGACTTCGGCATGATGGCCGACGCCTTGGCGATGCCCGACGTCTCCACCTTCGCGCTCGCCCTGCGCGAGTCGTACGAGGAACTGAAGCAACTGCCTGTCGCCATGGCGACACCTGTCGCCCGGGAAAGGTCTAGAGCGCGCTCCCGGATCGAGAAGACCCCCGCTCGCTAAGATGCTTGAATGCGTTTTCGCCGTAACGACGCCCGATCGCCCGACCTGCAGCCACCTGGTCTTCTGAAGCTCGCGCTCGAAGGGCGCGCCCCCTGGGAGTTCGCTGCGCTGCTGGCCGCGGCGCCGTGGTTGCGCCAGTTGCCCGAGGGAGACGGCCACCCCGTCATCGTGTTCCCTGGACTCGGTGTCTCGGACATCACGACCGTGCCGATGCGCAACTTCCTGCGCGACCGCGGCTACGAGCCGCATCCATGGAAACAGGGCTTCAACTTCGGCCCGCGCGATGGCGTGCTGGAGGCCTGCGTCGAGCAGCTGCATTCGGTGCACCGGCACACAGGCGAGCCGGTCAGCCTGATCGGCTGGAGCCTGGGCGGCATCTACGCGCGCGAGCTCGCCAAGCTGCACCCGGAGCTCGTGCGCTGCGTGATCACGCTCGGCTCCCCGTTCACCGGCCACCCTCGGGCGACGAACGCCTGGCGCTTCTTCGAGCTGGTCAGCGGCCTGTCCTCCCACGATCCCGACGTGATGGAGGACATCCGCCGGCCGCCCTCGGTGCCGACGACCTCCGTCTACTCGCGTAGCGACGGGGTCGTGGCCTGGCAGTGCAGCGTGAATCCGCAGCTGCCGCACACCGAGAACATCGAGATCCCGGCGAGCCACGTCGGCATGGGCATGAATCCGCTGACCATGTACCTGATCGCCGATCGCCTGCGGCAGCCTGCGGGTGCCTGGCAGCCCTTTCGCGCCCACGGCGTGCGGAGCTGGTTCTTCAAGGCGGGCCCCGGCGGGAGAGCGGGCGAGGGCGGGCCGGACGCGGCACCCGCGGCCTGAGCGATGCAGATCAGCGCCAACGGCACCGCCATCGAGGTGGAGGACCAGGGCCTGCCCAACGGCGAGCCGCTGCTGATGATCATGGGCCTCGGCATGCAGCTGACCAGTTGGCCCGAAGAGCTCGTGCAGGCCCTGATCTCGCGCGGCTTCCGTGTCATCCGCTTCGACAACCGGGACGCCGGCCTGAGCCAGGGCTTCGATCACCTGGGCGTGCCCAACCTCCCGCTGGCGACGCTGCGGCACTTCCTGCACTGGCCGGTTCGCGCGCCCTACGGCCTGCCCGACATGGCCCGTGATGCGCTGGGCGTGCTCGACGCGCTGGGCATCCCCCGCGCGCACGTGCTGGGCGCTTCGCTGGGGGGGATGGTGGCGCAGCATCTCGCCGCCGAGAACCCCGACCGCCTGCGCAGCCTGAACCTGATGATGACCACCAGCGGGTCGCGCCGCCTGCCCCAGGCAACGCTGGCCGCCAGAAGGGCCGTCCTCCAACGTCCCCACGGCCGCGACGAGGAAGCCCTCGTCCAGCACTACGTGGATCTGTTCCGGGTCATCGGCAGCCCGGCCTACCCGCACGAGCCACGCATGTTCCGCGAGCGGACGCTGCACAACGTCCGTCGGGCCTTCAGGCCGGCGGGCACCCTGCGCCAGCTCGTCGCCGTGGCAGCAGACGGCGATCGCACGCCGCTGCTGGGCCGCATCCAGGTGCCGACCCACGTCATCCACGGCGAGGCCGATCCGCTCATCCCGGTCGAGAACGGCCGTGACCTCGCGCGGCGCATCGCCAACGCGACGAGCGATTTCGTTCCCGGCATGGGACACGACCTGCCGCTGCAACTCGTGCAGCGCTACGCCGAAGGGATCGCCACGAATGCCGCGCGGGCAGCCTGACAGCTCCCGCGCGGGCTCGTCGTGGGTCCTTCAGCGCACCGGACGCGCGCGCCGCGCCGCTCCTGGCTTGGCGCCGGCGGCAGGCCGCGCCTTCGCGGCAGCCATCGCGCCCGCCGCCGGGCAGGTGTCGCTGTCGAGCAGTTCGCGGGTGTCGGCGTTGTAGATCTTGTTCGAGGTGAGGGCGGGGGCGCCCGAGCCTGCTCCCACCAGCACGCCGGCGCAGCCACCGCGAATGGTGTTCGACTTCACCGTGTTGCCGGTCGACGGGAACCCGCAGGAGCTGTCGACGTGGATCCCGGCTTCGTCGGAACCGAAGACGAGGTTCTTCTCCACCGTGACGGAGCCGGCCCCGCAGATGTCGATGCCGTCGAAGACTCGGGTGGCGCCCACGCTGTTCCGGGTCACTATCGCGCCGTCCGCGTGGCCGTTGAAATCGTCCCCGACGATGGCGATGCCGTACTGGGTGTTCCGGACGGAGTTGGAATCGACCAGCACGCCGGGTGCCGCGTAGACCAGGATTCCCGCCGCCGCGTTGCCCGGGTCGTCGGGCTGCAGGGGCGCCCAGATGTTGTCGCCGACGTGGTTCTTGGTGATGCTGCCGGTCGCGCCGAACCCGATCTGGATCGAGTTCTCGGCCGCACCGTTCGTGGGGCCGCGCCCGACCACCGTGTTGCCGCTGATCGTCATCGTCAACAGGTTGCCGTTGCCTGTGATGCCGTTCTTCTGGAAATTGGAGACGTAGTTGTCCGAGACGTTGATGGCGCGGGCCGCGCCGCCGTCGCTCTGCGCGTAGATCCCCAGCCCCGTCTGGCAACCGTCGAGTCCTTCGGCCTGGACATGGTTCGACACCGCGTTGCCGGCGATGGTGGCCGAGGCGTTCTGGACGATGATGCCCACCAGCCCGTAGCCGCAGCCCGGGACCTGGTTGTTCGAGCCGTCGACGATCAGGCCCGAGATCGTCCCGCCGCCGCCATTGCGGACGACGACCTGCGCCGCGTAGGTCGTGACGCCGTCGAAGACGCTGACGGCGTTCTGCACCAGCCCGCCGGCGGGCGCGACCAATCTGACTGCCGAAGAGTCGGTCACCGTGGGCAATCCGACGAGCGAGACGTTCTTGTTGTCGATGACGACCTGCTCCGGGTACGTGCCGGGGCAGATCTTGACCGTGCCCGGATTGCTGACGGCATTCACCGCCTGCTGGATGGTTGGCAGGTGCGTACCGTCGGGAACGCAATCGCCGACGTAGACCGCCGCTGCGCCGGCGTGACCGGCCATCAGCATTGCTGCCGCAGCGGCCAGCGCCGCCTTCGAGAACTGACGCGTGTGCATGTGTTCGCCCTCCTTGGTGGCTCAAGCGCGGGAAACCCGTGAGGAATCGCCGGCGACTGACACCGAGTACTGCGAGGGGAGCATGCCGCCGCGCGGCCATCGTAGTAGCCGCCCGCCACGGCGCCATACGCAGCGACCCACCCCTAGTCTGCGGGGCGGCCAGAACGGGAGGGACCATCGCCCGGTGAAGCAAGACAACGCCGACTGGCGCCTTTTGGTGGCGCCGATGATGGATCGGACGGAGTGTTCAGGATTCATGCGGTTGCAGCGCGGTCGTCCAGACCGTCGCGCGAGCTGACTGGCGGTGAAGCTGCTCTTCGCGGCCGGTTCCTGACGGCCAGAAGCAGCAGTTGGTGACCGGCCGCATTCGCCACGCCTGTCCAGTTTCCGGCGCAAGGGATACGCTGCAGGACCAGACATGCAAGGGCCCGTCGCACCGTGCGGCCCCGCCAGGACACGATGACAGAGCGCCTCTTCCTCCGATTGCCCGACGACCCCGTGTCTGCCCCTGAGACCACGGTGCCAGCGCACACCTTGGCCGACTTCGCCGTACCCGCCGGCTTGCAGCAGGTCGTGGCGCATGCGGCGGCCTACCGGGAGCAGCATGCCCAGGGCCACGAGGTGACCGAGCGCGTCTTGCCGGACGGGGCGGCGCGCCTGCTCGTCGATTTGCGGCCAGGCGCTGCGGCAGTCCGTGTGGCCGGGGCGAGCGCAAAGTCGGTCGTCTTGAAGATGCGCGGGCACATGCACGGACTGTCCTTCACGCTGAGCCCGGGAGCGATCCCGGCCCTGTTCGGAGTCTCGGCCGCCGAGTTGGCAGAACGTGTCGTGTCGTGGGAGGAACTGGTGAGCAAGGCACATCGCGACCTGCCTGACCAGCTTGCTGGGGCGGCTGACGACGACGTTCGCGCAAGACTCGTCTTCGAATCGTTGCGTGCGCTGAGCGGTCGCCCGGACCCCACGGCGCTGCGCCTGTTGAAGCACGCCGCAGACCGGCTTCGCCACGATGCCGTGAACTCGAGCGTGAAGAGGCTGGCCGACCGGATGAACTTGAGCGAACGCCGCCTGCAACAGGTGTTCGCCTCGCAGCTCGGCCTGTCGCCGCGCTCTTGGCGGCGCCTGCAGCGCCTGCACGGCACGCTGCGCCTGTTGCGCGGGTGCGGCACGCCCCAGTGGGCGCAGGTCGCGCAGCACGCTGGCTACTACGACCAATCGCACCTGATCAACGAGTTTCGCGCGCTGTGCGGACTGACGCCGGCGCAGTTCATGCGCCAGGTGGTTTCGGGTTCTTCCAATACCGGCCCTGGTTCAAAGGCCTAAGGTTCAGATCTCACGACTCCCTTGGATCGAGCCCGATGAAGCGTCTTCTGAATCGCATTGCCGTGGTCACCGGCGCCAGCCGCGGCGCCGGCCGGGGCATTGCCGTGGAGCTCGGCGCCGCAGGCGCCACCGTGTATGTCACGGGGCGCAGCCGCCGCGACCGGCCCGCCCCCTGGTACCAGCAGATCACCGCCCTGTCCGGGCTGGAACGCGTGCCGGGCAGCATCGACGACACGGCCGACGAAGTCACGCGCGCTGGCGGGCGCGGCATTGCCGTGGCCTGCGACCACGCGGACGAACGACAGGTGATGGCGCTCTTTGAGCAGGTCGTGCGGGAGCAGGGCCGCCTGGACCTGCTCGTCAACAACGCCTGGGGCGGCCATGAGACCTTCGATGGCGTCTTCCATGCGCCGTTCTGGGAGCGCCCCATGGTGCACTGGGACTCGATGTTCGACCGCGGTGTGCGCAACCATCTGCTCGCCAGCCGCGTCGCCGCGCCGATGCTCGTGCGCCAGGGCGGCGGGCTGATCGTGACCACGACCTTCTGGGATCGGGACAAGTACATGCATGGCAACCTGTTCTACGACGTGGCCAAGGCATCGATGACGCGGCTGGCTTTCGGCATGGCGCAGGAACTGCGGCCCCATGGCGTGGCGTCCGTGGCGGTGTCGCCGGGATGGATGCGCACCGAGTTCGTGCTGGCGGGACACCAAACCGACGAGGAACATTGGCGCGACAAGCCTGCGCTGGCGCGCACCGAGTCGCCGCGTTACCTGGGCCGCGCGGTCGTGGCGCTGGCCTCGGATGCGAACGTCATGGAGCGCAGCGGCCAGGTGCTGCGCGTGGGCGATCTGGCGCAAGCCTACGGCTTCACCGACATCGACGGTCGCGTCGTGCCGCCCTTCGAGCTCGAAGCCCCATGACCGCCACCGCCTTTGCGCGTGAGCCGGACTTGAGCGTGGCCGAGTTCCGGCGTGTGCTCGTCGAGTCCGGGCTCGGTGCGACACGCCCGGTCGATGACGAAGCGCGTCTGCGGCAAATGCTGACCGGCGCAGGACTGGTGATGACGGCGCGAAACCCGGACGGTAGCCTGGTGGGCGTGGCACGCTGCTTGAGCGACGGAGCCTGGATCGCCTACTTGGCCGAGCTGGCGGTGTCCAGGAGCGTTCAAGGCCAGAGCGTGGGCAAGCTGCTCCTGCGGGCCGTGCGCGACGAGCTGGGCCCGCGGGTGACGCTGGTGCTGGCGTCGGTGCCCGAGGCCGTCGGGTTCTATGAAAAGGTCGGCATGCCGCGCATGGCCGACGTGTTCTGCTACAAGCGCGAGGGCTGAGGCGGGCGGCCGCAGCCTCGGGGACGATGCTGGTCGCGCTTGGCTTGAAGGCACGCATCGGCCGCGCCGTTCTGGTGGCCGTCGGGGCTGAGGGCCAGAGCTTGCGCCTGGTCGATCGCTGCGAGCTGCGTCTGCTGCCGGAAGGGGACTTCGCCCCCTACCACGCCTCTCATCGACTCGAGTTCTGCCCTGGACCATGTGACCGCGGACGGGGTCGCGCCGGCAGCTGCTTTGGGGCCGGATCGCAAGTGGAGCTTCCGGACGTGAATCGGCGACTGGATGAGCTGCGAAGCATCCCACTCTCTTCCGAGAGTGGCCTAGTTACAGCATCTCGAGATCATTCTCGGTTTTGACGAAGAGGGTAGGCGACGGCGGCTCTCGCTTCTACCGTCGGACGGGCTGTGGATCGGAGCGCCTGTTCGCGAAGGCGCCGCAGTGGCGGAACTCCGCCGAGCTGTTCCCGTTGACGCCCTCCTGCATCGCCTCGGCCATCAGGAACCGCGGCACCGCTCGGTGGCAGGGTCGCAGCGGGCAAATCGGTCATCGCGCGAGCTGCTCGACCGCTTCGCGCAATGCCCGCAGGGCCCGCGGCACCAGCGTGTCTGCGCGAGGACCACGGGATGAAGGCGCATGCGGAACGCCGGCGGAACGACCGGCTCGCGACAGTGGCTGCTCCACAAACCATCCCAGGTCTCGCCTCTGCAGCTGGAGTTGCGCGCCCAATACGACTCCTGGGCCGATAGCCGGATCGCCTCCGCCACCAATTTCGCAAAGGCCAAGGCCCGCGTGCAGGGCGGCGGCAGCGATGGGCTCGCCGGCGGCGCGATGCTGTCAGGCAGCGGCTCGAGCAAGGACTTCGCGGGCCTGGCCGAGGCTTACGACGGCTTCTACGCGCAGGCCGTGGCGAGCTCGAGCGGCGAAGGCATCCGTTTCACGCTTTC
Organism: uncultured Ideonella sp.; assembly: GCA_946479475.1. The sequence goes on from CAMLGG010000188.1 coordinate 10,321, forward strand.
GCCATGGACCGCCCTCGTCATGTCGGTGGACGGCAATGTGAATCTCGCCGGTACGCGAACCGGCGATGCGTCCGAATCGGCGGTTGTGCTC
>CAMLGG010000189.1 GCA_946479475.1 uncultured Ideonella sp.
TAGAAGTCGTACCACTCGAACACGGTGCCGAGCGACGAGGCGAAGATGACCTTCTTCTCCTCGCCGGTCATCGGCCGCGCGGCGGCGGGTGCAGTTGCCGTTGCCATGAAGACAAACTCCTGGAAGGGAATGAAGCCACCACCTGTCGGCGGCTCCTGGCAGGCACTATCAGAACGCGGTCTGACCAACTCCTGACGTGACGCTGATGCGAAGCTGACAAACTCAGGTCGAACCCTGATGTCACATTTCGTGATGCGGTAAATCAGCCCCTTGTCCGGGAAACACCCGAGGCCGTGCTGCGCCGCAGCAGACGGCCCCGGGCAATTGATCAGGCCACCCGCGGGTTGGCCAGCAGGTCCTCGCGCAGCATGGGCAGCGCATCCAGGCCCCAGTACAGGCGGGGGTGGCCTTCGAGCTCGATCTCGAAGGTCGGCACGCCGAACAGGCCGCGGGCGACGGCGGCGTCGGTGAGCGCGCGCAGTTCGGCCTTGACCTCGTCGCTGTCAGGATCGCGCAAGGGCGCGAGGTTCGCGCGCAGGGCGGCCAGGCGCGAGGGCTCGTTGGGATCGGCGCCGCCGGCTTGCCAGGCGTGGCGCATCACCGCCTCGACGATGCGGCGGTTCGGCATGCGCCCGGCCGGCTGGCAGGCCAGCGACAGCCGCAGCAGGGCCAGCGGATTGAAGGGGTGCGGCGCCGGGCAGCGCATGTCCGCCAGGCCCAGCTTCGCGGCGAGCCAGTCGACCTGGCGGAAGGTCCATTCCCGCTTGGCGGGAATCTCGGCCGGCCCCTTGTGGCCGTGGGCCTTGAGCAGGCCGGCGAACAGCACGGGCCGGTAGTCGACCGCGTAGCTGCAGCCTTCCAGGGCCTCGGGCAGGTGCTCGAAGGCCATGTAGGCGTAGGGCGAGACGACGTCGAAGTGGAAGGTGATGGGGGTCATGCCGGTCGTCCCGCGGAGGGTGTCCCGGCCCCGGCCTGTGCCCGTCGCTGCGGCAGCAGGGCCCAGACGCGGCGCTTCTCGTCATCGCCCATGGTGCTCCAGGCGGCGATCTCGTCGAGGGTGCGCAGGCAGCCTTCGCACAAGCCCGTGCGCGAATCCATGCGGCACACGCTGATGCATGGGGACGGAACCGGCGTCGCGTTCACGCTTGCTGCACCACGTCCGCCACCGGCGCGCCGGTGAGCTTCTCCAGCTCGGCCGGCGAGACGCGGAAGACGCCGTTGGGATGCCCGGCCGCGGCCCAGACCTCCTCGAATCGGAACAGCTCTCGGTCGATCAGCGTCACCGGCGGCGTCGCATGGCCCACCGGGGCCACGCCGCCTATCGAGTAGCCGGTCTTGGCCTTGACGAAGCCGGCATCGGCGCGGCCGATGGGGCCGACCAGCGCGGCGACCTTCTTCTCGTCCACCCGCCGGTCGCCCGAGGCGACGACCAGCACGGCCGCATCGTCGGCCTTGCGCCGGAAGATCACGCTCTTGGCGATCTGGCCCGTCTGCAGGCCGAGCGCTTCAGCGGCCTCCTGGCAGGTGCGCGCGGGGACGTCGAGCCAGCGCGGCGGGTGGGGGTGGCCCGCGTCGGCCAGCAGGCGCGTGACCTGGGCGAAGGCCTCGTGGAGGGAGTCGGGGGAGGAGGTGTCGGTGTCGGCCATGGTGCGCGAGATTGTCACCGCGGGAGAATGTCCCCATGCAACCCGACTCCGACGACGCCGCCGTGATCGCCGCCACCCGCGACTGGGTCGACCGGGCCGTCATCGGCCTGAACCTGTGTCCCTTCGCCAAGGCCGTGCAGGTCAAGGGGCAGGTGCGCTACGTCGTGAGCCGCGCGCAGACACCCGATGCGCTGCTGGCTGCGCTCGACGAGGAGCTTCGCAAGCTCGCCGCGGCCGACCCGGAAGAGCTCGACACCACCTTGCTCATCCACCCGCAGGTGCTGGCCGACTTCCTCGACTTCAACGACTTCCTCGAGCGGGCCGACCGCCTGTTGGCCGAGCTCGGCCTCGAAGGCACGCTGCAGGTCGCGAGCTTCCACCCCGACTACCAGTTCGCCGGCACCGCGCCGGACGACATCTCCAACTTCACCAACCGCTCGCCCTACCCTACGCTGCACCTGATCCGCGAGACGAGCATCGACCGCGCGGTGGCCGCCTTCCCCGAGGCCGAGGAAATCTACGAGCGCAACATCGAGACGCTGGAGAAGCTGGGGCACGAGGGCTGGCAAGCCCTCTTCCCGCCGCGCCGTGGCTGAAATGGCCGTGGCTTGACGGGCTGTTCGCACCTTTCGCCGCCGCGGCGCCTCCCTAGCATCGGCGCACTCCAATAACCCCCGAAGCGGGAGGACCTCCATGACGACCGAAGAACGCGGCGCCGCGCCGCGCGCTGCCCTGCGCCCGAACTACCTCTACTCCGGCGGCAACGTGCTGATGCACCCGCCGCTGATGCTGGGCAGCTCCGAGATGTACGGCTTCTTCGTCAAGGGCGAGCGCGTGGCGCTGCAACGCACGGTCGACGAGACGCTCAACGCGGCCTCGGCCGGCCGGATGAGCTTCAAGGTGCTCTCGCCCTACGTGCTGCTGACCTTCACCGACGTGCAGCACGCGTACTCGCAGGATCCCGTCGACCGGGCCAAGGGCTGGGGCCAGGAGACCGACATCGTCACCTGGGTGATGGTCGGCCAGTTCGTGCCCGGCGAGCGGGCGATCCGGCACATCTACTTCTACCCTTGCCACATCTGGGTCAACGACTGCATGGCGCTCATCAACGGGCGCGAGCTGTACGGCTACCCGAAGTACGAGTGCGCGTACACCATGCCTTCGGCCAGCAGCGAGCCGCTGGCGTTCACGCTCGCGGCCAAGGGCTTCCAGCCCTTCTCGCCGGAAACGGAGCTGGCGATGCACCCGCTGCTGGAGGTGATGCCGCAAGGCTCCGGCGCCCACAAGCCTCTGCGCAACGTGGAAGCGCTTGTCAGGCAGGTGGTGGACCTGCTGGCCAGCGATGCCGATGCGCTGGACCTCTCGCTGGTGGGCTGGGAGCAGGTCATCGAGACCTTCCTCTCGCCGCAGATCGACCAGGTCTTCCTCAAGCAGTTCCCGGACGCCTCCGGCGTGAAGGCCGTCTACCAGGCCATCGTCGCGGCGCCCGCGAAGATCGACGCGATCCACGCCATCCAGCTGCTGGGCGGCAGCTTCGACTGCACGCTGCATCCCTTCGACAGCTTCCCGCTGGACAGGACGCTGGGCTGGCAGCTCGGCACGCAATCGGCCATCCTGCCCTTCCACGTCAGCCTGGATTTCAGCGTGCCGCCGGGGGTGGAACTGGTCGACAACTCGGTGACACGACCACAGAAAGTCGCGATCATCGGCGGCGGCGTGGGCGCGATGACCTCGGCCTTCTACCTCACCGACCAGCCGGGCTGGCAGAGCCGCTACGAGATCACCGTCTACCAGATGGGCTGGCGCATCGGCGGCAAGGGCGCGAGCGGCCGCAACGCCGAGGCCGGCCAGCGCATCGAGGAGCACGGCCTGCACATCTGGTTCGGCTTCTACGACAACGCCTTCGCGCTGATGCAGAAGGCGTATGCGCTGCTCGACCGGCCCGAGGGCGCACCGCTGGCCACCTGGGACGAGGCCTTCAAGCCGCAGCACTTCGTGGCGCTGACCGAATGGATCCGCGATCACTGGGAAATCTGGCCGGTGGACACTCCGCCCAAGCCCGGCACGCCGGGCCACGGCGGCGAGCGCCTGTCCGTCTGGGACGTGGTCGTCACGGCCTGCGAATGGGTCAAGCAGTGGCTGGGCGCGCTGGCAGAGGCGCACGAAGCGCCGCCTGCGGTGTGCGCGACCATCGACGATTCGCCGAGCTGGCTGCACAGGCTGACCGCGGCCGTCGAATGCGGGATCGAGCAGCTCGCGGCCGACGTGCGCGAAGCCGCCCACGCGGTGCATTGCTTCGTGCAGGAGCTCGAGCTGGGCCTGCACGAAGCCTGCGACACCGAGGACCACCGCTTCCTGCAGGCGAGCCTGCGCGGCATGCGCGACTGGCTGCGCGAGAGCTTCCCCGTCCCCGCCGAGCTCGCCACCGAGCTGCGGCGCCTGTACATCTGCGTCGACCTGGCCCTCACGAGCCTCGTCGGCATGTTCGAGGACGGCGTGTTCGCCCACGGCTTCGACGTCATCAACGACATCGACTTCCAGGCCTGGCTGCTCAAGCACGGCGCCAACCCCGACGTGACGGCGAACTCGGCCCCGGTGCGCGGCTTCTACGACCTGGTCTTCGCCTTCGAGAACGGCGACCCGAGCAAGCCCGACATCGAGGCGGGCACCATGCTGCGCGGCATGATGCTGGTGGCCTTCGCCTACCGCGGCGCGATCATGTGGAAGATGCAGGCCGGCATGGGCGACGTGGTGTTCACGCCGCTGTACCAGCTGCTGCGCCAGCGCGGCGTCAACTTCAAGTTCTTCCACCAGGTCGAGGAGCTGCTGCCGGCGGCCGACGGCAGCCCGCTCGTCGAGCAGATCGTGTTGAGGCGCCAGGCGGAGGTGACGCGCGGTGCCGACCACTACGAGCCGCTGGTCGACGTCAAGGGCCTGGCCTGCTGGCCGAGCACGCCGCAGTACGGCCAGATCGTGCCCGAGCAGGCCGCGCTGCTGAAGGCGAAGAACATCAACCTCGAATGCCACTGGAGCGACTGGCCGGACGTCTACGAGGCCGCCTTCGGCAAGCCGCTGCCCAGGCTGGTGCTGCAGCGCGGGCGCGACTTCGACCTCGTGGTCTTCGGCGCCTCGGTGGCCAGCGTGCCGGAGCTCGCGCCGAAGCTCGTCGAGCGCAGCCCTGCGCTCAAGGCCATGACCGCCAACGTGAAGACGGTCGCCACGCAGGCCTACCAGGTCTGGCTGAACAAGGACCTGAAGGAGCTGGGCTGGACCACCTGGGCCAGCTGCCCGGAGCACGCGAAGGAAGAGCCGGTGCTCAGCGGCTTCAGCGAGCCCTTCGACACCTGGGCGCCGATGGACCAGCTGCTCGTGCGCGAAGACTGGCCCGCGGGCCAGGCGCCTGCCAATGTCTCCTACTTCTGCAGCGCGCTCCCGATGGCCCACTACCCGCCCGGGCGCGACTTCGCCTTCCCCGCGAAATGCAGGGCCGAGGTCCGCGCGAATGCCACGGCGCAGCTGAACGGGCCCATCAAGGCGCTGTGGCCGAACGCGGTGACGGCCGAGGGCTTCCGGTGGGACTGGCTGGTCGATCTGCAGCGGCCGGACGGCTCGGGCGGCGAGCAGCGCTTTGCCAGCCAGTACTGGCGCGCCAACGTCGACCCTTCCGAACGCTACGTGCTCTCAGCGGTGGGCAGCTCGGCCTACCGTTTGGCCACCGACGGCTCTGGCTTCTCGAACCTCTACCTCACCGGCGACTGGATCCGCACCGGCCTGAACGCCGGCTGCGTCGAGGCCGCCACCATGGCCGGCATGCAGACCTCGCGGGCCATCAGCGGTTGGCCCACCGTCATCAAAGGCGAATCAGGCTGGTGACAGAAGGCCCCCATGGCCCCCTGCCAGGGGCCTGCCCCCCACGGGGGCCCGCGCAGCGGACCGGCGGAGCCGGATCCGCGCACGCCCTGGCATGGGGCGGCGCTGGAGCGCGCCCGGGCTGAAGCGCTGCCGCGCTTCAGCGGGCCGGAGGTCATCGTGGGCCTTCTGAGAGAGACGGGCGCTGGGCGAGTTCCCCCGGCGGGAGCGGGGATGCGTTTTGACGTTCTGCCTTGCGGCGGGCCTTGTTCTCGTACATGTGGCCGTCGGCCCGCTTGAGCAGCTCGAACGGATCGCAGCCGGGCTCCCAGTGGGCGATGCCGTAGCTGATGCCGGACTGGTCGAAGCCGGCGGTCACCAGCTCCAGCTCCAGCAGCATCAGGTGCTCGGCGATGTGCACCTCGCGATGCCGCAGCGCCAGGATGGCGAACTCGTCGCCGCCGAGGCGATAGCAGCGCGCGCCCTCGGCCTGCAGGCGGCCCAGGCCTCGACCGACCGCCCGGATGAGGTCGTCGCCGCGGGCGTGGCCCTGGCGGTCGTTGACCTGCTTCAGGCCGTCGAGGTCGATCACGGCCAGCAGGCACAGCTGCTGGTCCGGCTGCAGGCCGGCCGTGCCGCGCTGCTCGACCATCAGGTCGAAGGCGTAGCGGTTGCCCAGGCCCGTCATCGCGTCGGTGTGAGCCACCTGCAGGGTGTGGGTCAGCTGGTCCGCGACGCGGTCCTTCTCCTGCCCCAGCAAGCGGATGCGGTCGGCCAGGGCGAAGGCCTGCAGCAGGGCCTCCACCGCGCTGCCGAACAGCGTCCAGGCCTCGGCGTTGTCGACCAGGTCGGGGATGAGGTCGAGGTTGCCAGGCAGGATGATCAGCCCGGGCACCGCCAGCGCGGTGAAGGCCAGCACGAAGAAGCGCGCCGGGCGGAAGCCGCTGCGCAGGCTGAGGTAGCCGCTGGTCAGCGTGAGGCCCATCCAGGCCGAGATGAGCACCGATGCCACCAGGTTCGCCCAGGGCAGCGCGAACACGGCCACCGGCGCGAGCAGCACGCCCGAGACCACGACCGCGGCGTGCAGGCGAAACAGCGTCGGGTGGCGCGCGCGCAGGCCGAGGAAGTCGATGCAGAACAGCGACGCCGCCGCCGGCATGAGGAAGAAGGGCACGTAGTGCAGGCGCAGGCCCTGCCAGCCCCAGAGCTCGGTCGGGATCTGGAACACCATCGACCAGGCCCAGACGGCCAGCGCCAGCTGGGCGAAGTAGTACAGGTGGCTGGCCGTGCGGGTCAGGGTGAAGAGGAACAGGTTGAACAGCGCCAGGGCGACCATCGCGCCGAGCGAGCCGAGCACCAGAAGGTTCTCGCGCAGCAGCTTGCGGTGGAACAGCGGCTCGGGGATGAACTGCAGCCGCGGCACCGAGGCGAAGTAGCGGCTGTCCAGCCGCACCAGCGCCAGGTACTCCACCCCCGGCTGCAGTTGCACCTCGCGGGCGTAGTGAAGCATGTGGGCACGGGGCTCGGCGTAGCCGGCGACCACGCGCTGGCGGCTGCCGTCGCTGCCCGCCAGGCGCAGCTCGACACGCTCGATCAGCGTGTTGTTGGGGTCGAAGATCCAGTTCAGCGAGCCCGGCTCCGCGTGCCGGACCCGGGCCGCGAGCCAGTAGTGCCCGCCCTGCAGGCTGATCTGTGAAGGCCGGCGGTGCGCCGCGAACCAGGGGGCCAGCGCCGTGTCCTCGGCGGGGAAGGCTTCGTCGGCGCCCGCCTCGGCCAGCCAGGCCGCATCGACCAGGTCCACGGCCTGCGCTGCGGTGGCCTGCAGCAGCGGGGGCTCTTCGGCCGCCCGCGCGGCGCCGGCGCAGCACCACGCCAAGGCGAGCAGGGCCATCCAGCGAATCCAACCAACGACGCCTGGCTTCAACAAAGTGGAATGCGCGTTTTCGAACCGCGCGATTGTCGGGGCAAACCGCGCCCCGCCGGAGCGGCCCCCCTCCTAGAATGGCCGCCTTTCACGCTTGCCCGCCCCGACTCGTGACCGACCGCCTGCGCGTCCTGCCCCAGTACCTCCTGCCCAAGCGGGCCCTCACCTCGCTGATGGGGTCGCTCGCCAGGCGCGAGGCGGGCGGCCTCACGTCCTGGGTGATCCGGCGCTTCGTCGCGCGCTACGGCGTGGACATGAGCGAGGCCGAGCAGCCGGACCCGGCCGCCTACAAGAGCTTCAACGAGTTCTTCACCCGGCCCCTGCGCGCGGGTGCGCGGCCGATCGCTCCGCTGGACAAGGCCTTGCTGGCCTGCCCGGTCGACGGCGCCATCAGCCAGTTCGGCGCCATCGAGGGCGACCAGGTCTTCCAGGCCAAGGGTCACTTCTATTCGACGGCCGAGCTGGTCGGCGGCGATCTGGAGCTGGCCGCCCGCTTCCACGGCGGGCATTTCGCGACGCTTTACCTGAGCCCGCGCGACTACCACCGCGTCCACATGCCCTGCACCGGCCGCCTCGTGCGCATGATCCACGTGCCGGGCGCGCTGTTCTCGGTCAACCCGACGACCGCCCGCGGCGTGCCGGGCCTGTTCGCCCGCAACGAGCGGGTGGTCTGCGTCTTCGAGCGCGAGGGCGAGGGCCCCTTCGTCATGGCGCTGGTGGGCGCCACGATCGTCGGCAGCATGGCCACGGTCTGGCATGGTGTCGTGAACACAACGCGCCCCGGCCAGCTGCGCGAGTGGCGCTACGAAGACCAGCGGATCATGCTGCACCGCGGCGAGGAGATGGGCCGCTTCCTGCTCGGCTCGACCGTCGTGCTGCTGTTCCCGCCGCGGCCGGCGAGCCTGCCGCCCTTGCAGTTCAACCCCGAGTGGGCGCCCGGGCGGGCCATCCGCCTGGGCGAGCCGATGGCGGCCTGAACGGCCCGCCACAGAAAGAGGTCGCCGTGCCCCTCCGAGCCCGGCGTCTTCTTGCCCTGTGCGCGGCTGCGCTCGGCCTGCCCGGCGCCGCATCCGCGCAGGCCCTGAGCTGGTCGGGCGAGGCCTCGCTGGGCAACGAGTTGTCGGAGCGAGGCGTGGCCTTCTGGCGCGACCAGCTGGTGGCGCACGCGGTTGTGACGGTCTCGGACGACGCGCTGTGGTCCGCCTCGTTCGCCGCGGCGCGGCCGCTCGGCGATGGCCGCGGCAGCCAGCTGGTGCTGCGCGGCGCGGGCTACTGGGTCGCCTCCAACGAAGTCCTGCTGCAGGCCCGCGTGGCCAGCTACGCCTATCCCGGCGTGGGCTTCGACTACGACCACGCCGAGGCCACGCTCGCGTTCGGCTGGCGCGACGTCGTCTCGCTCGAGGCCTCGGCGGTGCGGATGTACGAAGGCGACCCGCACTGGTATCCGGCCATCGACCTGGGCCTGCGCTGGCCGCTGTCCGGGCACTGGGCGCTGGCGGCCGGCGTCGGCCGCGCGGAGCTGCCGGCCTGGCCCGACCTCTACTACCACTATTCAGACGTGGGGCTGGCCTGGCGCGCAGGCGGCTGGCGAGCCACACTCAGCCACCTGCGTGCCAGCCACGAGGCGAGGCAGTACCTGGGCGATGCCGCCGGTCCCCGCACCTCGCTGACGCTGACGCGCCGGTTCTAGGGGGCCTGCCGGGCAACTTCCAGGCCCGATAGCCGCACTCACCGTGGACCAAGCACGGATCACCGACCGCCCATGAGCTCCACCGCGCGCCCCGAAGAGGAAGACAGCCAGGAGCGCGCCCTGCTGCGCCGCATGGCCGAAGGCGACCGCGAGGCCCTGGCCACGCTGTACCGCCCCTACCGGCGGCGCCTGCTGCGCTTCCTGTCGCGGATGACCCGCCGCGCCGACGTCGCCGACGAGGTGATCAACGACTGCTTCTGGATCGTCTGGCAGAAGGCGGGCTCCTTCCGCGGCGAGTCGCGCGTCTCGACCTGGATCATGGGCATCGCCTACCGCTGCGCGCTCAAGTCGCTGCGCCAGCACGGCGAGGACGACGCGGCCGAAGCCGACTGGCCGGAGCGGGCCGACCCGTCGAGCGATCCGCACGCCGAGCACGAGCTGCGCGACTGGCTCACCAAGGCGATGCGCCGGCTGCCCGGCGAGCAGCGCCTGGTGCTGGAGCTGGCCTACAGCGGTGGCCACTCGCTCGACGAGATCGCGGCCATCATGCAGTGCCCGCTCGGGACCGTGAAGGCACGCCTGTTCCACGCCCGGGTCAAGCTGCGCAACCTGCTGCCCGACCTGGCCACCGCCCGCGCGCCGCGCCAGTCGCCCGGCCCGGCCGGATCCCGATGAAAGGCAGCCCGTGACCAACGACCACCTGCGTGCCTGGGAAGCCCTGCCCTGGGTCGCCAACGGCCGCGCCACGCCCGAACAGGCGGCGATGGTGGCGGACCACGTCGCCCGTTGCGCCGATTGCCGCGCCGAGCTCGATTGGCAGCGGCGCCTGCACGCCGCCATGAGCACCGGCGCCGTGCCGGGGGAGGACGATGCCGCCGTGGAAGCCGGCCTGCAGCGCCTGATGGCCCGGCTGGACGATCCCGGCGAGCGCCAGCCGCCGGCCGTCCCCGTGCGCGGCGGCAACCGCCTGACCTGGGCGCTGGCCGCGGCGGTGGTCGTCCAGGCCGTGGGCCTGGGCGTGCTCGGGCTGCAGCTCGGCAAGTTCGGCGCAGCCGACGTGCCGGCCGGGGCCGACTACCGGACGCTCACGGACAGCGCCCCGGCCCTGCCCGCGGCCACGATGCGCGTCGTGCCCGATCCCTCGATGACGCTGTCGACCTGGAACGCCATGCTGGGCGGGATGGGCCTGGAGGTGGTGGGCGGCCCCAATGCCGTCGGCGCCTACGCGC
>CAMLGG010000190.1 GCA_946479475.1 uncultured Ideonella sp.
CCGACCTCCCCTGTGCCCCAGCCGGCCGGCACCTCGCCCGCTGCGCCGGCGGACCTTCCCGACATCGAGCGCCCGTGGCAGGCCGGGCCTGCACGTCCCGAAGGCCTGGCACCGCGGGCCGGCGGGCCGTCGACATCCGCGCCACCGCCGCGCCGCCTGCCCGGCGACACCCCCTTGCTCGATGCCCTGCATCGCCTCGACGTGCCGGCGGCCCAGGCGCTGTACGAGCGCGAAGCCGCCGGCCGCAGCCCCGTGCAGGTCTGGCGGGAGGCCGCCGAAGACGGGCGCCACGACCTGCTGCTGGCGGTACTGGTGCTGCACCGGCACCAGGGCATCGAGCGCCGGCTCTGGGCGGCGTTCCGCGCCGGCAGCGCCAACGGCGAGTTGCACCGGGTGCTCGACCCTCGCCTGGGCTCGGCCCTGGCCCTGCACGTCAAGCAGCTGCCCTATTACTCGGAGAAGCCGCAGCGCATCACCGACCAGAACCTGAACGACGAACTGCCGCTGCCGGGCGACGACAGCGAGCGCATCTGCTGCCGCCACCTGGCCCTGAACTGGGCCTTGCAGGTCATGCAGGCCGGCAAGCCCGACTACGACATGCTGCGCGATGCCGAGGCGCTTCAGCGCGAGCTGCCGCCTGGGCTGGAGGCCCTGTATGACCGGCTTCTGGCCGCTGCGCCGGAGGTGCACCTCGTCCCCTTGGGCGACTGGGGCCCCTTCGCCTGCGGGCAGTTGCAGGCCCTGGCCGCCCAGGCCTTGCCGGCGACGAAGTGCCTGCTGGTCCTGTCGGGCAACCACGTGATGGCCTGGTCTTTGAAGGCCAAGCCCGGCGCGGACGGACGGCCGCGCCTGGTGTCCAACTTCCACGACCCCAACCTCACCGCGGCCCACAAGCGCGTGGCCAGCCACAGCCTCCAGCGGTTCGAGGCATTGCGGGCGGAGGAGCTGTTCCCGCACCCGGGTTCGCTGGCGGAATACTTCGGCGTCGAGACGGACGCCATGATCATCGCGCTGCCCGAAGGCGGCCCGGCCAGCCTGCCGGAGCCTCCGCCCGGAGGCGACCCGCAACGCCGGCTGACGGGCCCCTTGCCGCCGCTGCGGCCCAGCGTGATGCAACACCTCGGCCTGGGCGGCTTCGCCGGCACGCTGCGGGACCTGCAGCCGGCCTTCGCCGAGCTGGCCGGCCGCGACCCCGCCCGGGCGGCCGAGTTCCTGGCCGGCTGCTCGAACGAAGGCGTGCCGGCGCTGCACCTGGCGCTCCAGGACGGCCATGCACACCTGATCACCGAGTTCGGCCGCCTGCTGGCCGTCGCGCAGCTGGACGAGGACGACGTCGCGGACCTGCTGACGGCCAGCGACGCCGAAGGCGTGACCGGGCTGTTCATGGCGATGCAGGAGGGCAAGCCCGAGGCGGTGCGCGCCTTCATCGACTGCGTGGCCGCGAGCGGCCTGCCGCCGGGCAGGCAGGTGACGCTGCTGAGCGGGCATGCGCCCGACGGTGGCCTCGGCCTGGTCATCGCCCGGCACCCGAAGCGATTGGCGGCGCTGCAGGCCTTTCTCGACGGGCTGGCCGCGCACGAGGGGCTGAGCCTGCGGGACAAGGCCACGCTCATCGGGCAGCCGGGCCGCTCGGAGCGCCCGGCGCTCGGCCATGCCCTGGTGGACGGCGACCCTGGCGCCGTCGCTGCACTGACCGGATGGATCACGCGCCAGGGCTTCAGCGTGCAAGACCAATGCGACCTGCTGATGGCCTTGGACGTCGAAGACACGCCAGGCCTGACGCGGGCCATGGAGGGCGACGCCGCGGAGAACGTCGCGGCCTTCGTCGACGCCGTGCTGGCCTCGGACCTCGGCGAGACCGACAAGGTCCACGTCCTGACCGCCGGCGCTGCACCGGGCGTGCTGCTGAACCATGCCCGGACGCACGGATCGGCCGAGGCGATCGCCGCCTACCGGGCCGGCATCCGGCGCTCCAGCCTGCCGCCGGCCGTGCAGGACCTGCTTCTGCAGGAGTCCTCGAGGCGCCGCAGGCTGCGTTGAGGCGACGCGCTTCGCCAGGCGCCACGAGGCTTCGCGTCCTTCGGGTGTGCAAGGCGGCATCCGCCTAAGGTCGGCCGCGACCCCCTCACTGCAACGAGCCGCGGCCGATGGCCCGCGGCCGGGAGCTGTAGCCCGAAATGTCCGGACCCATCCGATCCAATCCCCAAGCGCGTACGCCCCAACCGCCACCCACCGGCGCCGGCCAGCCCCAAGCCCCACAGGGCGCCGGTGGTGCCGGCGCGGGCCGCGCGCTCGCCGGGCCGCCCCAGCTCGGCCGCCCGCCTTCGCGCCAGGGCTCCGGCGTCGGCGAGAGCTCCTCGTCCGCCACGACCCGGCGGTCATCGCTGCCCCCCATGACGCGCGCCGGCTCGTCCCGCGGGACGGCCGGGGCGTCGACCCGCCCTGCGCCGCAGGCGCCCTCGGCCCGGCTCGCCGCCCTGGCGCAGCGGCTGGCCAAGCTGGAGCAGGACCGCGCCGCCCTCGCGGGCCGGCTGGAGGAAGCCAAGCTGGCCCGCCAGCAGGCCGCGGGCAACTCGGGCAGCGCCGAGAGCCGCGCCGCCATCCGCAAGCTGCAGGACCGCCTCGACCGTGCCAACGAGCAGGTGCATCGCCTGAAGCTCGCGCGATCGGAGCAACTGGGCCGGCTGGAACGGACCGAGCGGCTGCTCGCCTCCTGCGAGCGGTCGCTCGAAGCGCTGTCGCTGGATGACACTCCCGCGCCGGCCGGCAAGCCGAGCGCCGAGACCACCTCCGCGCCTGCCCTGGCGGCGGCCGAAGCCCGGCCGGTCGAGACGAAGGTGCGCATCTCGCCCGAGGAGCAGGCCGCCCAGAAGCGCGTGCAGCAGCTCTCGGAGACCGCCAAGCGGGCGACCGCCGAGCTCGATCGCGCCAAGCAGGTGCTCGTCGACGCCCGCAAGGCCGTCGAGAGGGCCGAGGCCGTGACGGTGCTGGTGACGAGTGCCGACACCTACATGCCGCGCGTGGACCTCGAAGCGGGCGCGGGCCTGGACCGCTATCTCGAGTCCGTGGGCCTGCCTCCCGCCGCCCAGCCGCCGGAGCGGGGCGCCGACCCGCGCTTCGATGCCTATCTCGACCACTTCACCGAGCTGGCGCCGGACGGCACGCGCAGCCTCAGGAGCGAGTTCCAGGAGCCGCGGGAAGCCTTCGCGGCCTTCTCGGCGCTGCACGGCTCCATGCGCGACAACGCCTACGCCCAGAGCCTGCTCAACCGCCTGCTGCCCGAGGACATCAGCGCCATCAGCCTCGACCTCGCGGCCGGCGGCGCCAACCTGGAGTCCATCGTCAGGCCGATGGTCATCGCGACCTTCGGCCACGAGATGCACATGTCGCTCGGCCTGGTGGAGGCTGCGGATCGCTCGCGCAACTCCCGCCTGCCGCGGCGCAGCCGGCTGGAGAGCGGATCGTCCATCACGCGCCAGCAGGTCATGGCCGTGGCCGAACGCAACCGGACCCTGCTGCAGCTGCAGCAGTCGCCCATGCACCGCGCGGCCATCCTCGACGGCGCGGTCCGCCAGATCTGCATGCTGCTGCGCGGCGTCGTCCTGCCCAGCCGTGCCCAGGCTCACGACGAACTGGCCGAGGCCAAGGCGCGGCTGGAAGAGGCCAAGAGCAGCCAGCGCCCGGCCTTCCAGCGCTCGGTCGACGCCCAGCGCGAGCTCAAGGCTGCCGAGGAGCAACTCGGCCGGCTGGCCCAGGAGCGCCGGCAGCGCGAAGCGGTCGCACCGCGGTCCGCCCCGGCACCGGCGAAGCGCAGCGAGGCGGCGATCCCGCAGCTGGAGGTCGCCTCCTCGTCTTCGGTCGATGTCGAGGCGCGCCAGCTGAAGTTGCGCGGCGACGTGCTGCAGCACACCGAGCAGGCCGAGAAGATGCGGCAGGCCCTCGCCCAATCCGACGAGCAGGTCCGCCGGGCCGAAGCCGACAAGCGCAAGGTCGAGGACGAGCTGGAATCGGCCGTCGCCGAGCAGGCGCGCGAGGCCGAGGGCCGCCAGCGGCAGCTCGGCGAACAGCGCGAGGAGGTCGGCCAGCTGCGCCGCGAGCTCGACCAGCTCGATGCGGACATCGCCCGCGCCCGCGGCGAGCTCGACGCCGATCCGTCCCGCAAGTCCCTGGTCAGCGACCGCGCGTGGGAGCGCGCGATCGAGCGCCACCTCGACCCGAGCGACGACGAGATGCGCGTGCGCGCCAAGTCCACCGGCTACACCGGCGTGTACGCGTCGCGCACCGAGCTGGCCCAGGCGGCGATCGAGATCCACGACAGCCTGGTGGAGCGGCCCGAGTTCCAGGCGGTGTTCGCCGCACGCACGCGGGCGGAGTTCGAGCGCGCCGCCGCCGCCCTGCCCGGCGGCGTGACCGACCTCGTGCACGACCATGGCCGCCCCGTCGGCCGCGGCTTCAGCAACGACCCCGACCAGACCGAGCGCGCCACCACGCTCACGCAAAGCAGCTTCTCGCTGCAGTTCGTCCAGGGCCGCGTGGTCATCAGCCACCTCTACCCCTACGTGCCGCATCGCCAGCTGACGCCCGCCTGAGCGCGAGTGACTGCCCCGCCGTCGTCACTGCCCTCACCTCAACCACCAAGCTCTCCAGACCATGGGTCAATGCTTCTCCACCAGCGCCCGACGAACCCGCGTCCATTCACCGCCGCAGACTCCTGGGCGCGCGGCCGCCGGGAGTGACGAGACGACTCGTCCCGGTTCCCCGGCCTTGGCTTCGCCGGAAGGGCTTTCGGCCCGCGACACCCGGGCGGCGAGAGGCGGGAGTGAAGGGAGTGAAGCCTTCATCCCACCCAGGGCCACGCTCCGCTGGCCCAACGGCGAAGGCTCTGAGGGGCGGCTGGAGGTCAGCACGTCCGGCAGGCTTCACTTCCTGGCGGACGGCGTGAACGGCCGGCCGCTCGAGGACCGCTGCGAGCAGCGTCCGGACCGCAGCGAACTGGATCCCGCACCGATCCCGGTGAGCCTTTCGCCAGGCCCGGCGGACGGCGGACCCGTGCACGTCACACCGACCCTGATGCGGACGCTGCCGAAGGTCGATCCTGCCGTTCTGCAGATGCTGGCCCGCACGGCAGCCCGTACATCGGATGCCGGAGTCTCCGAACAGGCGGAGAAGGCATTCACGAAGATCATGGCCGCCGCCTTGCGCCACATGGAGGCGGACTGCACGGACCCCGCGGCAGTCCGGCGTGCACGCGCATCGCTGATGAGGCCGTTCAGCGTCGAGATGGTGCCGAGCCCGTCGGGCGGCTATTTCTCCATGGTCGAAGGTGGCCGGAACGAGGATCCGGGCCGCGCGCTGATGCACCTGGAGGAAGGCGAGCACCTGTTCCTGCGGGTGGCCCAGCAGGGCGAACGCGACGCCCACGCCCTCGCCGTCTCCGCCACGCTCCTTCCAGGCGGACAGGTTCGGCTGAGCATCTTCAACTCGCTCGGCTGGGGCCACATGTCCGAAGGCCTTCAGCTGGCAACGGGCCTGACCAGCCGGCATGCGGCGGTGGGAAAGCTCATGTCGCTCGAGGATGCGAGCAAGGCGCTGTCCTTCCTGAGCAGCCACGTCGTGGACTTCGCCGACCGCACGCCGACGGAGGATGCCGCCTGGCGCGCCCCCGGCGCCGGCCTGCCGCTCTGGGTGTGGCTCAGCACGTTCGGCCCGGACGACGTGGAACTGCAACCGACGGGGCCGCAGACCACGCCGCAGAAGTCTGCCGATTGCGGGATCGAAGTGCAGTTCGCCTGGCTCGCCAGCGTCCTGCCCGAGGCCGACTACAAGCTGGCGAAGGCCAACGTGCTGGATGCCCTGGCGCACTCGCAAGAAGAGCGGGACGGGCTGGTGCTTCAGCACCTGAAGGAGCGGGTCACGTCCAGCCTGAGCGGGTATGCGATGGCGGCGGCCACTTGACGGGCGTGTGACACCGGCGGGGCGCCTTCGGGCGCCATGCCACCGCTTCGTCCTGAAGGCATCGCGCTCGGCCGCGGTGCCTATCGTTTGAATCTGCCCATTCGCGGCCACAAGCTGCCGCCACAGGAGACCGAATGTCACTCCGCCCCCCTTCACCGGCCCGCTCGCCCTCCGACGGCCTGAACGCCGTGCAGGCCTGGCGCTGCGAAGCCGCGCTGTGCCTGGGCGCCGATGCCGCCGTGGCTCGCCAGTTCGGCGAGACCGGCATGCTCGTGCTGGATGACCAGCCTCTGACGCTGCAGCCCATGAGCGACGAGCCCACCGGGGCGTGGATCGCGAGCACCCGCGCAGGACGCCCCGCCGGCATCGGCGAGCCCCAGTGGTGCGATGCCCTGCTGCTGGCAAGCAGCCAGAGCATGATCGTGACGCACGCCGCTTTCGGCCTGGCGGAGGATGGCAACGCGGTGCTGATCGTGCGCACGCCCCCGGGCCTGGACCACCCCGCCCTGCTCGGCGCCGAGGTGGCCGGCCTGCTGGCCCTGCGCCGCGCAGTCGTCGAAGGCGTGAAGGCGCAACTGCAGCCCGAGGCGCAGGAGCAGAACCAGGCCGGCCTGGAGGCCCCCGCCCCGTTCCACCCCCGCGAAGCGGCGAATCCGAACGCCCGGGAATTCGTGGCACCCGAGGACGTGCTGGTCATGGTGCATGCAGCCATGCTGCACCTGGGCCGCACGGCGGCACAGGCGCTGGCCGCCGCGCGCAGCGGCAGCATCGAGATCGATGGCCGATCCATCGGCCTGGCCTGCGACGCCGACGGGCAGACGCTCGTGGTCGTGGCGGACCTGGGCTCGGGCGTGCTCAGCACCCCTCCCAGGCGCCGCGCCGCGGCCCTGGCCAACACCGAACTGATGGCCTTCGTCGGCATGGCGGTGGTCCGCGAGCGCGGACAGGCCCGGCTGATGGGACGCTGGCACCTGCCCGGCCAGAGTGCCGAGAGCTTCGCCGGGTGGCTGCACGATGTCGCGCGCCTGTCCACCGCCATCGTCCAGCGGCACACCGCCGACGCGAGCCACTGACCCCCGGCGGCCAGGATCATGTCCACCTCCGCCGTCCACTCCGGGCGCATCGTCACGCCCGTGCGGACCCACGTCCAGGCCACGACGTCGACGAGCGACACCCTGTCCGCCGGCAATCCGCCGGAGCGTCGCCAGGGCCTGTGAAGGCCTGAATCACGGCCGCGGCGCCAAGGCCGTGGCCCTGGACCCCTCGCCATCGATGGTACCGTCCCGGCCGGCGTCGCCGGCGCGCTCGCGGGCGTCCTGGTCGCCGGCCCCTGATCCGGGCGCCGGCCGCCTTCGACGGCGCGCTCTTCACGAATCGAGGTCCCATGAAACTGCCCATCAACGCCCGTTGGCGCCGTACCGCCGCCATCTGCTCCATTTCGCTGATCGCCTGCCTGCAGCTGCCGGCCGCCCTGGCACAACGCGCGCCTGCGCCGGCACCGCAGCCGCAGCAGCAGCAGAGCCCTGCCCAGGCCGACGTGGACAAGCTGCGCGAACAGCAGGAGTTGACCGTCAGCACGCGCGAGTACGACCGCCTGCGCAGCGATGCGATGGCGGCCAGGAAGAAGGAGCGCGACAAGCGGCTGCGCGAGGCGCTGGAGAAGAACGAGGCCACGCTGTCCCAGCCGCGCGAGCTGCTGGCGCGCCTGCTCCAGCTGCCGGACACGCTCAAGCTCTCCCCTGAAGGCCGTGCCCTGGCCGAAGCCACGCTGCAGCCGTTCCGGCAGCGGGTCGCTGCGCAATGGCCAGCACTGCAGGAGAAGGCCATGGCCCTGGGCACCGACGCCTCCGGCAACCGCACGGCCGAGCTGGATGAGGTGGCGCTGACCCTCTCGGCCCGCGTCGTCAACGAGGCGGCCCTGTGGTTCGCCGATGCCGAACCCGATGCCAGCGATGCCCTCTGGATCGAGGCCTTGAGGCGAGGCGGGCTTTGCGAAGGGCTGGTCGGCACGGAGCCCGCAGCGCAGATGGCGCTGCTGATCGATGCGCTCCCGGCCGATCAGCGCGCGGCGGCCTGGTCCGGCGAAGCGGCCCGACTCTCGCGCTGGGGCCAGGAGACGCGCACCGTGCTGCCGCCGCCGGAGCGCGCCCTGGAGGCGAGCCTCGTGCCCGCGCTCGCGCCGGCACAGCGCGACAAGACGCTCGCCGCCATGCCCGAGCCCATTCGCGCGGCGGTGCAGGCGCCCGGCTGGTCGCTGGCGGCACAGGCGCCGGCGCAGCGCTGCGAAATGCTGCGCTGGTGGAGCCAGGAGCAGGTCCGCACCAGGCGCCTGAGCCCGCGCCAGGCCATGCTGGCCTGGCGTACCGCGCTGGCGGTGCGGTCGGCCGACTTCCTGCTGGCCGGCGTACCGCGCGACGGGGAGCAGGCCATCGACAAGGGCGGCTACCCCATCGTCGCCCGCCGCCTGGGCCTGAGTGGCCGGGTGGTCGTGGAGCAGGACGTCGATGCCGCCGGCAAGCCGCTGCACCGGTTCGTCCAGCGGCGCGAGCTGCGGGCCGCCAGCCTGGGCAACCAGCCGCCGGTGGGGCTGGAGGGCGAACTGGACGCGGCGACGCTGGCGCGCGTCGCTGCGGCCCCTGCCGCACCGCCGGCGGCGTCGACGCTGCAAGGCGGCGTCGCGACCCAGCGCATGGGCATCGAATGGGCGGTGGAGTAGCCAGTCGCTGAAGGCGCAGGGCCGCGACGAGCTGATCGGCGTCGCCGGTCCGGCGGAGAACTCCGCAGCAACTGCGCCAGGTCGACGTCACCCGTGCAGTTGCGCTGCAGCCCGACGTCGAGCGCCTCGAGATCGTCCACTCCCGGCGTGCGCAGCGCGTCCCTCCGGGCTTGCAGCAGCATCGGTCCGGCCCTGCCGCACCTGCCGGTGTTCATCGAACCGCCGGTAGCGCGTGCCCGTACACCCCGGCGGCCACGGCCGCCGGCGCCGCGATCCGGATCAGCTCTCGCAAGCATCCCGCGCAGGCACCACTGATCGTCCGTCAGGCCCACGTCCGTAGGATGGGGCGGCAGCCAGAGCCGCCCATCGGTGCACCGATCGAAGCGTCGAGCCAGGGCGCGGGCGAAAAAAGGGGGAGCCGAAGCTCCCCCGAACTGGTCTGCAGCTACCGCGGATCTCGAGGTTGAAGCAGCCTAGGAGTGGACATGTTGCGCAGGACGCGCCCTCAGAGTTCGGCGATGGAGATGACCTTGCGTTGCGGCGTGGCAGGCGCCGCCGCGGCAGGCGCCTCGCCCGCTGCGAAGCGGCTCAGCAGGTCCTTCTGCTGCGCCCTTGCGGTGGCCACGTTCGCGAGCTTCACGTGGCCGTAGCCGCGGATGCGCTCGGGCAGCCTCGCCAGCGCCACCGCGGCGGCGTGGTTGGCCTTGTTCAGGTTCGGCAGCAGGGTGTCGCGCACCAGCTGCTCGTAGTCCCTCGCCAGCTCGCGCTCGAGCTTGCGCTCCTCGGTGTGGCCGAAAGGATCCAGCCAGGTCCCGCGGATGCGGCGCAGCTTGGCCATCAGCCGCATGGCGCTCATCATCCAGGGGCCGAAGTTCATCTTGCGCGGCTTGCCGTCGGGCCCGCGGCGCGCCAGCAGCGGCGGCGCCATGTGGAAGCGAAGGTTGGCCGTGTTCTCGAAGGTGTCGGCCAGCGCTGCCTGGAAGCGGCCGTCGGTGTACAGCCGCGCCACCTCGTACTCGTCCTTGACCGCCAGCAGGCGAGAGAACTGGCGGGCCACGGCTTCGGTCATGGGCGTGCCCTCGATGCCGCCGAGCGCCACTTCGCGCATGTGGGTGGCCTGCACCAGCTCGACGTAGCGCTGGGCCAGGTTCGCGTCCTGGTAGTCGGTCAGGAACTGCGAGCGACGCTCCACCAGGCCGCCGGGCCCGAACAGACGCCCTGGCGGCAACTGCTCGACTCCTTCGCGACCCGCCAGCCTCCTCAGCGCCGCGGGATCGGCGGCCGCGATGCGGCCGAGCGCGAAGGCGATCTTGTTGGAGTCGATGGCCACGCCGTTGAGTTCGATCGCACGCATCAATGCCGCCTCGGTGACAGGAACCAGCCCGCGCTGGAAGGCAGCGCCGAGCATCACGATGTTGCTGGGCATGGTGTCGCCCATGAGGGTCTGCGCGATGTCCTGCGCATCCAGCGTGGACACCCTCTCCTCGCCTGCCGCGTGGAGCAGCTTGGCCAGCAGCGACTTCGACTGCAGGCTCGCATCCGGATTGCGCACGAAGGCCGCGGTCGGGATCTCATGCGTGTTGGCCAGCACCACGGTGCGCCCGTGCTTGACGGTGCCCAGCGCA
>CAMLGG010000191.1 GCA_946479475.1 uncultured Ideonella sp.
GCTTCAACCTTGTGATACAGGCCTGCGCACATCAGCGCACAGGGTTGGTCATGGACAGGCGGAGGCAGTCCGGCGAGCTGGCGCGCCTCGGCGACGTTGTCACGCGCCTGCCTCACCAGGTCGCTGCCCGGCGGGCCCACGCGGACCGCCTTCTCCCAATGCCGCACGGCCGCGGCGTAGTCCTTGTTCTCGAAGGCGACCGTTCCGGCCAGCATCAGCGCCTTGAGGTTGTCGGGCTCGGCCGCGAGCGCCTGCTGCACCAGCTGCGCCGGCTCGCCCTCGAAGCGGCCATTGCTTGTCACCGCCAGCGCGTCGGCCAGGTCGGCCAGGGCCTGGGCATTCTTCGGCTCCAGCGTGAGCACATGGCGGTAGGCCTCGATGGCGGGCGGGAACTGGCCGAGCACGGCGTACGAACGACCCAGCATCAGCCAGCCTTCGGCATTGCCGGGCTCGTTGCGCATGCGCTCGGCCAGCTGCTGGACGAGGCCCTCGATCTGGCCGAGCGTCATCGTGTGGGGCGAGGAGCCGGCGGCCTCTGGCCCGGCCGCAGCGACCGGGGCGGACGGCGGCAGGGCGCCGGGCGGCGTACTCCAGCCCTCGCGGTTGCCGAGCCACCAGGTGCCGGCGATGCCGAAGGCGGCCACGAAGGCCACGAGGCCGAGGACGAGGCGCCGCGATGGGCGGGCGTCGGACGGCAGGGAAAGGGTCGTGTCACTCATCCGCGGTCTCGGGTTCGAAGGCTTCTTCGGGCAGGCGGCCGCGCCGGCGCATCACCAGCGCGAGCGCGACCAGGCCGGCGGCCAGCAGCAGCGCCGGGCCCAGCCACAGCAGGGCCGTCCGCTCGTTCATCGGGGGGCGGTACAGCACGAACTCGCCGTAGCGGTCGGTCATGTAGCCGCGGATCTCGTCGGGACTGCGGCCCGCCTTGAGCTGGTCGCGGATCTGCTGGCGCAGGTCGGCGGCCAGCTCGGCATGCGAATCGGCCACCGTCTGGTTCTGGCAGACGACGCAGCGCAGCTCGCCCGCGATGGCCATCATGCGGCCCTCCAGCTCGGGGTCGTCGGCCGCAGGGCGGGCCGTTTGCGCGCCGGCGGCGCACGCCAGCAGCATCGCGGCCAGGAAGCTGAAGAAGCGCTTCATGCCGCGAGCCTCCTCAGCAAGGGCTCGACCTTGTCGCGCAGCACCTCGGGCGTCAGCGGGCCGATGTGCTTGTAGCGGACCACGCCCTGGCGGTCGATCACGAAGGTCTCGGGCACGCCGTAGACGCCGTAGTCCAGGCCGATGCGGCCCTGGGGGTCGAACAGCGAGTCGGTGTAGGGGTTGCCGAACTGCTGCAGCCACTGGGCGCCGGCCTCGCGCTCGTCCTTGTAGTTCAGGCCGATCAGCGTGAGCTCCCGGCTGCGCGCGAACTGCACCAGCACCGGATGCTCTTCGCGGCAGGCCCCGCACCAGGAGGCCCAGACGTTGAGCATCCACACCTTGCCGAGCAGGTCTTCGCGGCGCAGCGTGCGGGCCGGATCGGCCAGCGTGCTCGCGGCGAAGGCCGGGGCGGGCTTGTCGATCAGCGGCGAGGGCACCTCCCGCGGATCGAGCTTGAGGCCGACCGCGAGGAAGCCGGCCAGGGCGATGAAGATGAACAACGGGATGAGCGTGCGGGCCTTCATGCGGCGGCTCCCATCGTCGGCGCGGGCTGCGCGGCCTCGGCCCGCCTGCGATAACGGCGGTCGCTCGCGGCGAGGGCGCCGCCGGCGGCCATGATCACCGCGCCCAGCCAGATCCAGATCACCATCGGCTTGTGCTGCAGGCGCAGGGTCCAGGAGCCGTCGTCCTGCGGGTCGCCGAGCGAGACGTAGAGGTCGCGCAAGGGGCCGGTTTCGATGGCGGCTTCGGTCATGGGGTTTCGCTGCACGCGGTAGACGCGCTTCTCCGGGGTCAGGGTCGTGACCGGCTGGCCGTTGCGCGTCACCTCGATGCGCGCCTGCACGGCCTGGTAGTTGGGGCCCTGGGCATCGGCCACGCCGAGGAAGCGGAAGGTGTAGCCGCCGACCTCGGCCGTCTCGCCGGTGCGCATCCTCACGTCGCGCTCGGCCTCGTACGTCCGCACGGTGGTCACGCCGACGAGGAAGGCGGCCACGCCGAGGTGGGCGACCCACATGCCGAGCTGCGCGCGTGTGAGCAGGCGCCACTGGCGGCGCCAGCCGGCCGCGTCGACGGCCACGCCGGCGGCGACCCAGGTGCCCAGCGCGTAGCCGGCGACCGACCACGGCGACGCGTGGCCCGCGCTCATCGCGACGAGCGCCGGCACCAGCACCGCCGCGACCGCGGCCCAGCGCAGGCGCCGGCCGAGCGAGGGCAGCTCGTCGCCCTTCCAGCGCGCCAGCGGCCCCGCACCGAGCAGCACCAGCAGCGGCGCCATCAGCCAGCGGAAGACGGTGTCGAAGTAGGGTGGGCCGACGGAGATCTTGCCCAGGCCCAGCGCATCGAGGAACAGCGGGTACATCGTGCCCAGCAGCACCGCGCCGGTGGCGCTGAGCAGCAGCACGTTGTTCAGCAGCAGGCTGGTCTCCTTCGAGACCACCGAGAAGCGCTGGCCCAGCCCCACGGCCGAGGCACGCATCGCGTAGAGCGTGAGCGAGGCACCGACCACGACGACCAGGAAGGCGAGGATGAACAGGCCGCGGCGCGGGTCGCTCGCGAAGGCATGCACGGACGACAGCACGCCCGAACGCACGAGGAAGGTGCCCAGCAGCGACAGCGAGAAGGCGAGGATGGCGAGCAGCACCGTCCAGGCCTTGAAGCTGCCGCGCTTCTCGCTCACGGCCAGCGAGTGGATGAGCGCCGTGCCCACCAGCCAGGGCATGAAGGAGGCGTTCTCCACCGGATCCCAGAACCACCAGCCGCCCCAGCCGAGCTCGTAGTAAGCCCAGGCGCTGCCGAGCGCGATGCCGAGCGTCAGGAAGATCCAGGCGGCGTTCGTCCAGGGCCGCGACCAGCGGGCCCAGGCCGCATCCAGACGGCCGCCCAGCAGCGCCGCAATGGCGAAGGCGAAGGCCACCGAGAAGCCCACGTAGCCCATGTAGAGCATAGGCGGGTGGAAGACCATGCCCGGGTCCTGCAGCAGCGGGTTCAGGTCGCGCCCGTCGCGCACCGGGGGCAGCAGGCGCTCGAAGGGATTCGAGGTCAGCAGCATGAACAGCAGGAAGCCCGCGGCCACCAGCGACATCACCGCCAGCACGCGGGCCACGAAGACCTGCGGCAGCGAGCGGCTGAACGCCGCCACCGCCTGCATCCACACGACGAGCATCGTCACCCACAGCAGCAGCGAGCCCTCGTGGCCGCCCCACACGGCCGCCACGCGATAGGCCAGGGGCAGGGCGCTGTTGGAGTTGGAGGCGACGTACAGCACCGAGAAATCGTTGCGCACGAAGCTGGCCGCCAGCGCCGCGAAGGCCGCGACCACGAACAGGCCCTGCACCAGGCTCAGCGGCCGCATGAGGCTCATCCAGTCGGCGCGGCCGCGTGCGGCGCCGGCGAAGCCGAGGCTGGCCTGCGCCAGTGCCACGGCGAGTGCCAGGATCAGGGCGATCTGGCCGAGTTCGGGGATCATCGTGCGTTCTCCACCAGCGTCGGAGCCGGCTGGGGTTGGGTGCCTTGTGCTCTCTTGAGCGCCTCGGCCGCCTCGGGCGGCATGTAGTTCTCGTCGTGCTTGGCCAGCACCTCGCGGGCGACGAAGACGCCGTCGGGCCCGAGCGTGCCCTGGGCGACCACGCCCTTGCCCTCCTTGAACAGGTCGGGCAGCAGGCCGTTGTAGGTGACGGGCACTTCGCGCTGGGTGTCCGTGACGACGAAGCGGATCTGCACGCCTTCACGCTGGACGCTGCCGGCGCGGACCAGCCCACCCAGGCGGAACGGCCGCTGCTGCGGCGCCTCGCCCGCCGCCACCTGCGTGGGCGTGAAGAAGAACACCAGGTTGCTGCGGAAGGCGTTCAGGACCAGCGCGGTCGCGGCGGCGAGCGCGAGCAGCACGCCGGCGGCGATGGCGAGGCGCTTGCGGCGAGGCGTCATGGCGCATCCTCCTCGGCACGTTGCAGGGCCGCGGCCCGCGCACGCCTCAGGCGCGCACGCACGAGCAGGGCCTCGGCGGCCATCGCCACCAGGCAGGGCAGCCAGGCGCCCCACACGAAAAGGCCGTGGCCATCCAGGTGCAGCCATTGGGAGAGATCGTTCATCTTCGTTGGGGGTCAGTGGGGGTTGGCCACCCAGCCCGCGTCCTGTTCCTGTTCGAGGCTCAAGGCCCGCGCCCGGGTGAGCGAGGCCGCGATCGCGTGCGCCCAGAAGGCCACGGTGCACAACGCCAGCGCGAGCACCATCTGCCTGGCCATGGTGGGCGCGGCGGTCATGCTGATGGAGGCGCCTTGATGCAAGGTGTTCCACCATTTCACGGAAAAATAGATGACCGGCACGTTCAGCGCACCCACCAGCGCGATCAGGGCGCCGGCCTGGGCCGCCCGGCGGTCGTCGTCTATCGACTCGACCAGCGCGATGTAGCCCAGGTAGAGCAGCAGCAGGATCAGCTCGGAGGTGAGCCGCGCATCCCACACCCACCAGGTGCCCCAGGTGGGCTGGCCCCACAGCGCGCCGGTCCACAGCGCCATGGCGGTGTAGAGCGCGCCGGAAGGCGCCAGGGCGCGCGCCAGCCGCGAGGCCATCCGCACCTTGAACACCCAGCCGATCACCGCCCACAGCGCGATCGCCAGGTAGCACACCATCGACAGCCACGCGGCCGGCACGTGGATGAAGAGGATGCGGTAGGCCTCGCCCTGGGTCGCGTCGGTGGGCGCGACGATGAAGCCGACGTAAAGGCCCGCGACGCCGGCGATGAGCGCGAGGCCCCAGCACCAGGCGGCGGTGAGCGCGGCGAAGCGGTCGAAGCGGGCCGGCGAGGCGAACATCGTCCAGCGGCGGGGGCCGGGCCGGGCGGGCGTGGTGGCGAGGTCCATCAGGTCATTCCATGGAGATGCGCAGGGCGGCGGCGGTCAGGGGCGGGGCGACGAGCGCCGTCAGGATCAGCAGCGCGGCCTGCAGGGACAGTCCGGCCTGCGCCGGCTCGCCGTTCATGGCGGCCATCACCGCGCCGCTGCCGAAGACCAGGGTGGGCATGGCCAGCGGCAACACGAGCAGGAAGACGAGCGCGCTGCCGTGCCTCAGCCCCAGCGCCAGCGCCGCCCCCAGCGCCCCGAGCAGGGCGGTGACGGGCGTGCCCAGCAGCAGGCTGGCGAGCAGGACCAGTACCGCCGGCCCCGGCAGGCCGAAGGCCAGGCCGGCCAGCGGCGCCAGCAGCACCAACGGGGCGCCACCCAGCAGCCATTGGCCGAAGACGCGCTCGGCGACGAGCCAGGTCAGCGAGCGCTGGCCGAGCAGCATCTGCTCCAGCGAGCCGTCGGCCAGGTCGGCGCTGAACATGCCGTGCAGCGACAGCAGCATGGCCAGCAGCGCGCAGGCCCACACGACGCCCGGCGCCACGCGCCTCAGCAGCGCCGGCTCCGCGCCTATGCCCAGCGGGAACAGGCTCACGGCGGCCACGAAGAAGGCGAGCGGCAGCAGCCAGCCGATACGATGGCGGGCGGCGGCGCGCAGGTCGCGCGAAAGGAGGTTCATCCGCCCATCGCCTCATGGGCCACGGCTCCCACCGCCGCAACCCCGGCCAGCGGGCCGGACGGCGCGAGGTCGAAGGGCTGCACGCGCGGGCTGGAGAGCGGCATGTGGCTGGTCATCAGCGCCGCGCCGCCGCGGTCGAGGTGCTGCTCGAGCCAGCCCTCGATGCGGGCGGCGCCTTCGACATCCAGGGCCTCCAGCGGCTCGTCCAGCAGCCAGGTGCGCGGCTCGTCGTCGAGCATGAGACGAGCGAGCGCGGCCTTGCGCCGCTGGCCCTGCGAAAGCGTGCCGACGAAGCTGTCCAGCCTGCCTGCCAGGCCGACCTTCTCGAGCGCGTGGGCGATGCGCTCGCGCAGCGTGCGGCGATCCTCCACGCTGTTGCCGTGCAGGCCGGCCAGGAAGGCCAGGGCCTCGCCGACGCGCA
Organism: uncultured Ideonella sp.; assembly: GCA_946479475.1. The sequence goes on from CAMLGG010000191.1 coordinate 6,080, forward strand.
ACTCCTGCTTCAGCGCGTTGGTGTGGCCGACGAAGCGCAACCGCCCGCGCTGCTGCGGCGACAGCCGGCCCAGCGGGCTGCCGTCGAAGCGCAGCTCGCCCTCGGCCGCGGGCACCAGGCCCGCCAGGATGCGCAGCAGGCTGGTCTTGCCGCAGCCGTTGGGCCCGCGCAGCCACAGCGCCTGCCCGGGCGCGAGCCGCAGGTCCAGCCCGCGGAAGAGCCTCCGGCCACCACGGCGGCAGGCCACGTTCGAGGCGATCAGGACGCCTGCCTCAGAAATCAAGTCGGTACCCCAGGGAGTAGTACAGCCGGGTCGAATTCTCGTTCTGTTGGGCGCTGTGCGTCCGGCTGCCCTCGACGTTCACGTCGCCTTCGAGCACCCACTTCGGCCCGCCGCGCCAGGTCACGCGCAGCCCGGGCGCCCAGCGCGAGGTGCGCACGCCGTTGGGGCCGTTCTGCTGGTACCAGCGCAGCGAGGGTTCGAGCTGCCAGCGCTCAGCCACCACTGTGAGCAGGTTGTAGGACGCCAGCCAGCCGTCGTAGCTCGGCCCTTTGATGGCGGTCAAGTTGAAGACGTGCGTATCGCGCTCGGAGTACAGGTTGGTGGCGATGGCCTGCAGCGAGGCGGTCCAGATGTCACCGGTCGCCGGGATGCCTTCGGGCAGGATGCCGGGCACCGGGGCGATGGCGCCGACGCTGGTGAGGCGGACGTCGGCGCCCAGCTGCCAGTGCTCGTCGATGGGCGTGGTGATGCCGGCCAGGCCTTGCGTGGCGTAGGCCGTGGTGGCCACCACCTGCTGGCGCAGCTGGTCGAGCGTCAGGCCCGCGGCGAGCAGGTCGCGCAGGCGCCGGGGCAGCACGAGCGAGTTCGGGTCCGACGGGAAGAACAGCGCGTTGCCCAGCATCAGCATGGGCGTGGCGCGGCGGTCGTACAGCAGGTTGACGACGGTGTTGCCCTCGCTGGTCCAGGTGCCCTGGACGGAGGCGATGTTCACGCCCTGCAGGGTGGTGTCGTACTCGTACTGCGAGAACACCGACACACCCGGCTGGAAGTAGCGCAGCTCGGTGCCGACGGCCCGGCGGTCGACCTCGCCGTCGATGGTCTGCTGGATGGCGTAGAAGCTGCCGCCCAGGCCGGGCAGCAGCGAATCGGCGTCGAGCGAGGCGCCGTAGAAGCGGCGGCGGGTGTCGAGCAGCTTCTCGGTGGGCTGGCCGGCGACCAGGTTCAGCTTCCAGTGCGGGACGAAGCTCCAGCCGAGCAGCGCGCCGTCGAAGCGGCCGAGCACGCCGCCGCCCAGGCCGGACTGGCGGCCGAGCCTGGCCGAAAGGCCCGGCCCGGCTTCCTTCCAGTCGACGTACAGCGCGGTGAGGCGGTTCTCGTCGGCCTGGCCGGGCATGAAATCCGAGGTGAAGTTGTCGCGGAAGACGAAGCGAACGTCGCGCTCCTCGTCCTTCATGCGCCAGTTCACGTCCACGCTGCTGAGCAGCTGCTTCTGGTCGACTGCGGCCAGCGTCTCGTCCGAGATCACGACCGGGATCTGGCCCTCGAGCGGCGTGTCCTTGAGCTGGGTGCGCGTCTTCGAGTTGCCGCCGTAGTAGTACTGCGAGACCGCGCCGACCAGCGTGGTCGTCTCCTTCTTCTTCGGCGCGACCGCCTCGCCGGCCGATGCGGTCGCGGCGCCTGGCGCGGCGGGCAGGCCGGCGAGGGTGACGCGGGCCTGGTCGGCATCGGCGCCCTCGGGGTAGAGCTGCAGGAACAGCTCCAGCTCGCGCCGCGCGCCGGCCACGTCGTTGTCGGCCAGCCGGGCCTGCGCGACCAGCGCCTGGGCTGCACGGGTGTGGCGGTTGGGCGGCAGGTTGAGGGCCTCGTTCAGCGTCTCGATGGCCAGGGCGTTCTGCCCCTTGGCCAGGGCCTCGCGCGCCTGGGCCAGCAGCTCGGCGCCGCGGGCCTCGACCTGCGCGTCCAGGCCGACCGGTGCCGGCGGCGCCAGCGGCGTCGACGAAGGCTTGGCGGCGGCGCGGGCGAAGGCCGCCTCGCCCAGCCCCTCGAGGACCACCTCGATGCTGCGCCGGTCGGTGCCGCCCTGCACCCTGAACTTCGCGGGCGGCGCGAGCCTCACCACCAGGCGCCGGTCGCGCTCGCCGTTGCCGCCTTCTTCGGTGATGGTGAGCCTCGGGATGCCGTCGCCACCGATGGTGCGGCGCTCGCCGTCGATGAAGTTCGGCTTGTCGCGGCTGGGCACCACGTCGTAGACGATCTGCACCAGGTCGTTGGAGCGCGCCGCTACCGCGCGGCGGAACTGCACCGGCACGTTGAAGCGCACCACGACCACCGCGTCCGCGCCGTCGCGGCGCAGCTCCACCTCCTCCATCACCTGTGCGTGTGCCGCGGCGCACCAGGCCGCCAGCGCCAGCGGCGCCCATGCTGCTCTCATTCGTCGTCCCTCTGATCTCTGATCAATCCCATTCGACGTAGGTCTTGCCCTTGGTCCCCAGCGGGCGGTGGCAGCCGGACTCCGAGCAGTCCAGCGGCGTGCGGCCACGTGCCTCGTGGGTCAGCGACTTGCGCTCCATGTCGCCCAGGTAGTTGGTGCCGCTCGCATGGCAGCTCTTGCACCAGCCGGCGCCGCCGCCCTGGCTGCCGTTGTGGTTCATCCGCATCGATGCCCAGCTCGTGGTGGTCTGGTGGCAGGCGTTGCAGTCCATCGCCGCGCCGTTGAGCAGCTGCGCCTCGGGGATGTGGTTGGTCGGCTTGGCCTGCAGGCCCTGGCTCACGTAGGCCGTGGTGTGGCAGGTCTTGCAGGCCTGGGCGCCGAGCAGGGAGTGGTTGGTCGTCACGGCGGTGCCCCAGGCCGCCTGCGAGCGGTGGCAGCCGTCGCACTTCACCGTGGGCACCTGGATGGGGATGTGGCCCGGCGGCTTGCCTTGCGCGACGTTGCCGTTGTGGCAGGTGTCGCAGGTGCCCGAGCCCACCTGGTTGCCCGGCGCGTGCTGGTATTGCACGAGGGTCCAGTTGCTGGTCGACTTGTGGCAGCTCTCGCAGGTCGTCACGCCGGTGTGGATGGCGTCGGCCGGCTTGCCGCGGGCACCGAGGAAGGCTCCCGTGTGGCAGGTGGCGCACTGCGTGCTGGTGGTGAAGTAGGTGTGGAAGCGGCCCGGGTTCCAGCTGCTGTAGCCGCTCTTGTGGCAGGCGTCGCAGTTGGCGGTGGCCGAGACGGTGACCAGCTGGTAGGGCACGTGGTTGCCCGGCTTGCCGTCGGCAGGCGGGTAGGTGCCGGTGTGGCAGCTCGCGCACTGGGCCGTGACGACCACCTGGGTGTGGTTCCACTTGGTCGGCTTCCACGCGGTCACGCTGTGGCACGAGTAGCAGTTCGTCGTCCCGACCGGGATGTGCGTGGCCGGCTTGCCGGGCGCGGAGACGCCGTTGTGGCAACTCGCGCAGTTGGTGTTCTGGTTGTAGCCCGAGTGGTCGACGTTGGCGTTGGTCCAGCTCGTCGTGTTGTGGCACTGCTCGCAGGCCGTCACGCCGTTGTGGATGGGTGTGGGTGGCTTGCCCCGCGCGCCGAGGTAGCTGCCGGTGTGGCAGGTCGAGCAGCTGGTGCTCACGCTGTAGTACGCATGGAAGCGGCCCGGGTTCCACGAGGCATAGCCGGCCTTGTGGCAGCCGTCGCAGTTGGCTGAAGCCGCCGGCGGCACCAGCGCATACGGGATGTGGTTGGCCGGCTTGCCGTCGGCGGGCGGGTAGCTGCCGGTGTGGCAGCTCGCGCACTGCGCGGTGACGACGACCTGGGTGTGGTTCCACTTGGTCGGCTTCCACGCGGTCACGCCGTGGCAGGCGTAGCAGTTGGTCAGGCCCACCGGGATGTGCGTGGCCGGCTTGCCGGGGGCGTTGCTGCCGTTGTGGCAGCTCGCGCAGTTGGTGGCCTGGTTGAAGGTCGAGTGGTCGACCTGGGCGCCGGTCCACGAGCGCGTGTTGTGGCAGTTCTCGCAGGTGGTGGCGTTCGCGTGGGTCGCGTCCGCGGGCTTGCCGCGCGCGCCGAGGTAGGAGCCGTTGTGGCAGCTCGCGCAGTTGCTGGTCACGCTCAGGTTCGCATGCAGCAGTCCGGGGTTCCAGCTGCTGGTGCCGCCCTTGTGGCAGCTGTCGCAGTTGGCCGAGCCGCCGCCGGGCACCTGCGTGTAGGGAATGTGGTTG
>CAMLGG010000192.1 GCA_946479475.1 uncultured Ideonella sp.
GTTCGGGCCGAAGCCGGTGCGCTTGATCGACTTGAGGAACTGCTTGGGGATGATCGCGTCGGTGTCGACGTTGGCGCGGTCCATGGGCGCGACCAGGCCGGTGTGAAGGGTGAAGGCTTGCATGTTCGGAACTCCGTTCAGGCCACTCGGCGCACGTCGACGAAGTGGCCGGCCATCGCGGCGGCCGCGGCCATGGCCGGGCTGACGAGGTGCGTCCGGCCGCCTGCCCCCTGGCGCCCCTCGAAGTTGCGGTTGCTGGTGGAGGCGCAGCGCTCGCCCGGCTCCAGCCGATCGGCGTTCATCGCCAGGCACATCGAGCAGCCAGGCTCGCGCCACTCGAAGCCGGCGGCGGTGAAAAGCTTGTCAAGCCCTTCTGCCTCGGCCTGCGCCTTGACCAGGCCGGAGCCTGGCACGACGAGCGCGAGCTTCACGTTGCCGGCGATGCGCCCGCCCACCCGGCGCACGACGGCGGCCGCCTCGCGCAGGTCCTCGATGCGGCTGTTGGTGCAGGAGCCGATGAAGACCTTGTCGATCCGGATGTCGGCGATGGCCTTGTTCGGCTCGAGCGCCATGTACTGCAGCGCCCGCTCGATCGCGCCGCGCTTGACGCTGTCCTTCTCCTTGTCGGGATCGGGCACGCGATCCTCGATGGACAGCACCATCTCAGGCGAGGTGCCCCAGGTGACCTGCGGCCTCAACTGCGTCGCATCGATCTCGACCACGTGGTCGAAGTGGGCGCCCGGGTCGGTGTGCAGCGTGCGCCAGTAGGCGACCGCCTGCTCCCACTCCACGCCCTTGGGCGAGAAGGGCCGGCCCTTGACGTAATCGATGGTGGTGTCGTCGACCCCCACCAGGCCGGCCCGGGCGCCGGCCTCGATGGCCATGTTGCACACTGTCATCCGCCCTTCCATGCTCAGGCCGCGGATGGCGGAGCCGGCGAACTCGATCGTGTAGCCGGTGCCGCCGGCGGTGCCGATCCTGCCGATGATGGCCAGCACCACGTCCTTGGCGCCGCAGCCCGGGGGCAGCTGGCCCTCGACCTTGACGAGCATGTTCTTCGCCTTCTTGGCCAGCAGCGTCTGGGTGGCCAGGACGTGCTCGACCTCACTGGTGCCGATGCCGTGCGCCAGCGCGCCGAAGGCGCCGTGGGTGCTCGTGTGGCTGTCGCCGCAGACCACCGTCATGCCGGGCAGCGTGGCGCCCTGCTCCGGCCCGATGACGTGGACGATGCCCTGGCGCCGGTCGGTCATCTTGAACTGGGTGATGCCGAAGCGGTCGCAGTTGGCGTCGAGCGTGTCGACCTGCAGCTTCGACACCGGGTCCGCGATGCCGTGCGAGCGGTCGGTCGTCGGGACGTTGTGGTCGCTCACCGCCAGGTTCGCCGCCAGGCGCCAGACCTTGCGGCCGGCGATGTCCAGGCCCTCGAAAGCCTGCGGGCTGGTCACCTCGTGCACGAGATGGCGGTCGATGTAGAGGACGCAGGTGCCGTCCTCCTCGGTGTGGACGACGTGCTCGTCCCAGAGCTTGTCGTACAGGGTGCGTGCGGTCATGGCGGTCTCGAAGGCAAACGGGCTTGAACCCGAGGGTGGGATTGTCAGGGATTCGCTGCGGTGACGGAGGGCTCCCCACCGGCCGCGGCCAGGCCGGTGAGGGTGTCGACGAAGCGCTGGACGACGGTGGGCAGGACCTCCTGCGCCTGCGCCGCCAGCAGGTAGCGGCGACGCGCCCAGGGCTCGGCCAGCGGACGGACGGTGATGGCGAACAGGCGGGCGAATCGCTCGGCCACGACGGCCGGCAGCACTGCCACGCCGAGCCCCTCGCCCACCAGCTGGGCGATGGCGTCGAAGCCTCGCACCTGCAGGCGGGCGTTCAGTGTGCGGCCCCGTTCCAGCGCGCGCTGCAGCATCAGCTCGTGCACCGAGGCGCCGATGTGCAGGCCCACCATGTCGTAGTCCAGCAGGGCGTCGAAGCGCAAGGCGCCTCGCGCCTTGGCCAGGGGATGGCCCTGGGGCAGCACGACCGCCAGTTCTCCTGCGCGGTAAGGCCAGGTGGCCAGGCGCTTGTCGGTCAGCGGCGGCGCGAAGACACCCACGTCGGCGCGGCCGTCGGCGACCGCCGCCTGCACGTCGGCGCTGGTCAGGTCTTCCAGGCTGATGCGGATCTGCGGGTGCTCGCGCGAGAAGGCGGCCAGGTCGGCCGGCAGGCACTCGGCGATGGCCGCGGCATTCGCAGCGATCCGCAGGTGACCCTTGATGCCGCGGCTGAACTCGACGACCTCGCTCTCCAAAGCGTGCAGCGAGGCATTCAGGCTGCGGATGTGGCGCACCAGCGCTCGCCCGGCCTCGGTGGGCTCGACGCCGCGGGCGCGACGCTCGAACAATTGCACCCCCAGGCGCGTCTCCAGGTCCTTCAGCCGCTTGCTCGCGGCGGCAAGCGCCAGGTGCTCGCGCTCCGCAGCCCGGGTGATGTTGCCGGACTCCGCGATGGCGAGCACGAGGTTGAGGGTGACGAGGTCGAAGCGCATGGCCGCGGTGGAAAGGGGAGGTTGCGACAGCCGCCTTCACCCGCGCCAGCGCACCCGGGTGGGGTGCATGGCCGGGGCCGGCGAACGACCGGTAAGCCGCGTGCCGCCAGCATGTCGCAGGCCGGATGCTGCACGAAGGCTTGACAAGGCGCTCACGGGAGTCGGAAAGCGAGGCTTCGCGAATGACGAAACCATCCGCAAAGGATAGCGGCTTGCCAGAATGCCGCCATGAACGCTCGCTGGACCCGCCGCACGGCGCTGAGCCTGATCGTGGCCTTCGCCCTGCCCTGGCGCGCCGACGCGGCCAGCGCGGACTACTTCCCGCCGCGCCACGAATGGCAGCGAAGCACGCCGCAGCAAGCCGGCATCGACGGCGCCCGCCTCGCCGAGGCAGTGGCCTTCGCGCAGGCGCACGAGAACGCCGCGCCCAGGGACCAATCGCTCGCCCTCGCCCAGAGCTTCGGCAAGGCCGAGCCGTTCTTTGGCGGGCAGATCGGCCCGACCGGCGTGCGGGGCGCCGCCAACGGGCTGGTGGTCCACCGCGGCAAGGTAGTGGCCGAATGGGGCGACACGACGCACGTCGAGATGACCCACAGCGTCACCAAGACCTTCCTGTCCACCGTCGTGGGCCTGGCCTGGCAGAAGGGCCTGATCCGCAGCACGGACGACCGCGCGGCCGGCTACATGCCCGACGGCGTCGAACTCTTCGCCTCGCCGCACAACGCGCCCATCACCTGGGACCACCTGCTGCGCCAGACCAGCGACTGGCAAGGCACGCTCTGGGGCAAGCCGGACTGGGCCGACCGGCCAGAGGGCGCGAGGCCGGAGGACTGGCCCCGGCGGACGCTGCACGAGCCAGGCACTCACTACAAGTACAACGACGTGCGGGTCAACGTGCTGGCGCTGGCCGCGCTCCAGGTGTGGCGCCGCCCGCTGCCGGAGGTGCTTCGCGAAGAGGTGATGGACCCCATCGGAGCGTCCAGCCGCTGGCGCTGGCACGGCTACGACAACTCCTGGGTGGAGCTCGACGGACGACGCGTCCAGTCAGTCTCCGGCGGCGGCCACTGGGGTGGCGGCATGTTCATCGATGCGTGGGACCTGGCCCGCTTCGGCTACCTCTTCCTGCGCAACGGGCAATGGGCCGGGCGACAGCTGGTGTCCCGCGATTGGATCGCCAAGGCGCGCACGCCAGGGCCGGCGAATCCGGAGTACGGCTATTGCAACTGGTTCCTCAACACCGGCCGCAAGAGCCTGCCGCACGCGCCGGAATCCAGCGTCACCTTCCGCGGCAACGGCCAGAACATCGTCTACATCGACTGGGAGCATGACCTGGTGGCGGTGGTGCGCTGGATCGACACGACGGAGTCGCTGGACGCGTTCATCGGCCGCCTGCTGGCAGCGCTGCCGCCGGGCGCGGGGTAGGAGCCCGCCTACAGCGAGGCTCGCAGTCCTCCGATCAAGGCGACCGGCCCGTTTGCCTAGAGTGGACCGGAGCCCGGCGTTCCGGGCGCACGGAGCCCGCCATGTCATTCGCGCTGTACCTCGTCGGCCTGCTGCTGCTGGTGGCCGGCATCGCCTGGGCCATGGGCACCTTCGGCCTGGCGCCGATCTACATCGGCATCACCTGCGTCATCGTGCTCGGCATCGGGATCATGATGGCCGTCTCGCGCACGCGGGCGAAGGACCCGCCGGCGTGATGCTCAGCCCGACACCAGTGCCTTCACCTGCTGCAGCGCCGTCGGATCCTCGATGGTCGTCAGGTCGCCCGGGTCGCGGCCCTCGCACACCGCCTGGATCGCCCGGCGCAGCAGCTTGCCCGAGCGCGTCTTGGGCAGGACGCTGACGAAGCGCACACGCGCCGGCCGCGCCACCGCGCCGAGCTGCTCGTCCACGAGCTTCATGATCGCGCCCTCGAGCTTCAGCGCATCGGCCTCGGTCGCCGCCTGGCCCGGGTCCTTCAGCACCGCGAAGGCCATCGCGACCTGTCCCTTGAGCTGGTCGGCCACGCCGACCACCGCCACCTCGGCGACGTTGGGGTGGCTGGCGATGCTCTCCTCGATCTCGCGCGTGCCCAGTCGATGCCCGGCCACGTTGATCACGTCGTCCGTGCGACCCAGGATGAAGAAGTAGCCGTCCTCGTCGCGGATGCCCCAGTCGAAGGTCGAATACACCTGCCGGCCCGGGATGCCGGACCAGTAGGTCTTGACGAAGCGCTCGTCATCGCGCCACACCGTCTGCATGCAGCCCGGCGGCAGCGGGCCCTCGATGGCCACCACGCCCTTCTGGTTCGCGCCGGTGAGCTCCTCGCCGGTCGACTCGTCGAACAGCTTCACGTCGTAGCCGTAGACCGGCTTGCCGGGCGAGCCGAACTTCGACGGTGCCTTCTCGATGCCGTTGCAGATGGTCAGGATCGGCCAGCCCGTCTCGGTCTGCCAGTAGTTGTCGATGATGGGCTTGCCCAGGCTCTCGGCGATCCACTTGGCGGTGGGCTCGTCCAGCGGCTCGCCGGCAAGGAACAGCGCACGCAGGGAGGACAGGTCGTGCCGCGAAAGCGCCGCCGGATCCTGCTTCTTCAGCACCCGCACCGCGGTCGGGGCGCTGAACATCGCGGTGACCTTGTACTTCTCGACCAGGCTCCACCAGATGGCCGCGTCCGGCCGGATCGGCAGGCCCTCGTACATGATGGTCGCCATGCCGGCGATGAGCGGCCCGTAGATGATGTAGCTGTGGCCGACCACCCAGCCGATGTCGCTGGTGGAGAAGTAGGTCTCGCCGGCGTTGCCGCAGAAGATGTGCTTCATGCTCGCGGCCAGCGCGACCGCGTAGCCGCCCGTGTCGCGCTGCACGCCCTTGGGCTTGCCGGTGGTTCCCGAGGTGTAGAGGGTGTAGCTCGGATGCGTGGCCTCGACCCATTCGCAGGGCACGCTCGCGTTGGCGTGCCGCTCGCGCAGGGTGGCGTAATCCTCGTCGCGGCCCGGCACGCGGCTGAACGGCGCCAGCCCGCGGTCGACCATCAGCACCTTGGCGGGCTTGTGCGAGGCCAGCGAGATCGCCTCGTCCAGCAAAGGCTTGTAGGCCACCACGCGCCCCCCGCGCGAACCGGCATCGGCACTCACGACCACCACCGGTTCGGCGTCGTCTATGCGGCTGGCCAGGCTCACGCTCGCGAAGCCGCCGAAGACCACCGAGTGGATGGCGCCGATGCGGGCGCAGGCCAGCATGGCGAAAGCGGCCTCGGGGATCATCGGCATGTAGACCAGCACGCGGTCGCCCTTCTTCACCCCGAGCGCCAGCAGGCTGGCGGCCATGCGCTGCACCTCGGCATGCAGCTCGGCGAAGCTGTAGATGCGCTCCTGGTTCGTCTCGGTGGACACGAAGATCAGCGCGTTCTGCTGCCCGCGCTGTGCAAGGTGGCGATCGACCGCGTTGTGGCAAAGGTTGGTCCGCCCGCCCACGAACCACTTCGCGAACGGCGGGTGGTCGTAGTCGCACACCCGCTCGAAGGGCGTCTCCCAGTCGATCAGCGCCGCCTGCTCTGCCCAGAACGCATCGCGGTCGGTGATGGAGCGGCGGTGGAAGTCGGCGTAGCTCGTCATGGGGCGTGTCTCCTCGAAGGCTGCGGTGGGCATTCCAACGCAGCAGGCTGACAAGGTACTGTCGCTGCGCGCCCCTTATCATGCGCGGCGTCAATCCACTGGCGATCATGCCGAGGAGCACACGATTTGAAACCCGCCGAAATCATCACCGCCCTGAAGTCCAAGGAGCCCGGCCTGCTGGGTGACGTGCCCGAGAAGAAGGCCGAGCAGATCCTGAAGGCCGCCCTGACCCTGATCCGCGAGACCGTTGTCGGAGCCGAGCCGGGCGACGTGGCCATCGGCATGCTGGGCCGCTTCAAGGTGGCCGAGGTCACCAAGGGCGAAGGCACCGAGGCCACCAAGCACCGCCGGGTGGTCTTCGTGCCGCCGAAGCCCGTCGAGAAGGACGCCCCGGGCAAGCCGGCCGAGAAGGCCCAGGCCGCCGCTGCCGAGAAGGCCGAGAAGAAGGCTGCCAAGGCCAAGGCCTGACCGGCGTCAGCCCAGCGCCGCCACGACCTCCGGCGGCGCCTGCACCAGCTCGATCAGCACCCCCTCCCCTCCCAGCGGGAACTCCTCGTTCCCCTTGGGATGGATGAAGCAGATGTCGTGGCCGGCAGCACCCTTGCGGATGCCGCCGGGCGCGAAGCGCACCCCCTGCGCCGTCATCCACTCGACCGCCCTGGGCAGGTCGTCCACCCAGAGCCCGACGTGGTTCAGCGGCGTGGCGTGGACCGCGGGCTTCTTGTCGGGATCCAGCGGCTGCATCAGGTCGACCTCGACCGCATGCGGGCCCTCGCCCAGGGCGCAGATGTCCTCGTCGACGTTCTCGCGCTCGCTGACGAAGCTGCTCTTCACCGACAGCCCGAGCATCTCGACCCACAGGGCCTTGAGCCTGTCCTTGCTGGGCCCGCCGATGGCGATCTGCTGGACACCCAGGATCCTGAACGGCTTGTCGCTCATCGCCTGCTCCCCTTTCATGCGAACGCGATGATGGGCTGGTCGACGGCCAGGCTCTCGCCCTTTCTCGCCAGCACCTCGCCGACGACGCCGTCCTGCGTGGCGGTGAGGATGTTCTCCATCTTCATCGCCTCGATCACGGCGAGCTTCTCGCCCGCCAGCACCTTCTGCCCCGGCGCCACGGCCACGTCGACCAGCAGGCCGGGCATGGGCGAAAGCAGGAACTTGGACAGATCCGGCGGCGCCTTGTAGGGCATCAGCCTGAACAATTCGGCGGCGCGCGGCAACAGCACCATCGCCTCGATCTGCGTGCCGTTGTGCGAAAGACGAAGGGCCAGGGGGTTCTTCGCCGGGCCCCGCTCGACCTGGGCTGCGAACGGCAGGCCGTTGCAGCGGCCGGTCATCAGGATCTCGCCCAGCTTGGTATGGCTCTGGATGGCGTAGTGGCGGTCACCGACGTGGATGTCGGCGTGGCCGCTGTCCGCGTCGAAGCTGCTCACCTTGACGGCGTGGTGCTGGTGTTGCCCGCCCGGGCCCATTACCACGACCACGAGGTCCGGCACATGGTTGACGCCATGGCCGGGCAACTGGCCGCTGATGCCCGCCGCCCGCTCGCGCGCCTTGCGCCGCACGAAGGCCGCGAGGGCGATGAGGAAGTGCGGATCCTCGTGAGGCACGTCCTCGGCGCGAAAGCCCTGGCCGTAGTGCTCGGCGATGAAGCCGGTGTTGAACTGGCCCGAGACGAACTTGGGGTGGGCCAGCAGCGCCGCCTGGAAGGGGATGTTGCTCGAGATGCCGCGGATGACGAAGGCGTTGAGCGCCTCGCGCATCTTCGCGATCGCGTCGCTGCGGTCGCGGCCGTGCACGATCAGCTTGGCGATCATCGAGTCGTAGAACATCGGGATCTCGCCGCCTTCGTAGACGCCGGTGTCCACCCGGACTCCACCGAAGCGTCCGTCCTGGTAGGGGTGGCCCTGCAGCGTGGGCGTGCCCTGCTCCAGGCTTTGCGCCGGCGGCTGGTACTTCACCAGGCGGCCGGTCGAGGGCAGGAAGTTGCGGAACGGATCCTCCGCGTTGATGCGGCACTCCATCGCCCAGCCCTCGCGCCGGATCATGCTCTGGTTGAGGCTGAGCTTCTCGCCGGCGGCCACGCGGATCATCTGCTCGACGAGGTCGAGCCCGGTGATGCACTCCGTCACCGGGTGCTCCACCTGCAGGCGCGTGTTCATCTCGAGGAAGTAGAAGCTCTGGTCCTTGCCGACCACGAATTCCACCGTGCCCGCGCTCTGGTACTTCACCGCCTTGGCCAGGGCCACCGCCTGCTCGCCCATCGCCTTGCGCGTCGCCTCGCTGATGAAGGGCGAAGGCGCCTCCTCGATCACCTTCTGGTGGCGGCGCTGGATGGAGCACTCGCGCTCCCACAGGTAGACCACATTGCCGTGCGAATCGCCCAGCACCTGGATCTCGATGTGGCGCGGCTCCTCGACGAACTTCTCGATGAAGACGCGGTCGTCGCCAAAGCTGTTGCGCGCCTCGTTGCGGCAGGAGGAGAAGCCTTCGAAGGCCTCCTTGTCGTTGAAGGCTACGCGCAGGCCCTTGCCGCCGCCGCCGGCCGAGGCCTTGATCATCACCGGATAGCCGATGCCCTTGGCGATCTCGACCGCCTGCTCGGGCGAACCGATGGCCTCGTTGTAGCCCGGGATGGTGTTGACCTTCGCCTCGTTGGCCAGCTTCTTCGAGGCGATCTTGTCGCCCATCGCGGCGATCGAGTAGTGCTTCGGCCCGATGAAGACCAGCCCCTCCTCCTCGACGCGCCGGGCGAAGCCCTCGTTCTCGGACAGGAAGCCGTAGCCGGGGTGGATCGCCTCGGCGCCCGTCTGCTTCGCCGCGGCGATGATCTTGTCGGCGACCAGGTAGCTCTCGCGGCTGGGAGCGGGGCCGAGCAGCACGGACTCATCGGCCAGCTCCACATGGCGGGCGTCCTTGTCCGCCTCCGAGCAGACAGCGACGGTGGCGATGCCCATCTTCTTCGCGGTCTTGATGACCCGGCAGGCGATTTCGCCACGATTGGCAATGAGGATCTTCTTGAACACTGGTCTCTCCTAGAACTCTCGCAACACGAAGCCGCTGGCGAAGGCGAAGTACTCGCGGAGCCAGGCGTTGTAGCGGACGTAAAGCGGCGTGGGCGCACCGACGGCCTGCACCTTGGCGTAGCCGGCGTGGCGGGCGATCCAGCGGGCGCGGACGGTGTGGAAGTCGCTGGTCACGAGGCGCACCGGAGCATCGGCCGCCACGCCGCGCGAGGCCAGCAACGGGCGGGTGAAGCGCAGGTTCTCGTCGGTGCTGGTGCTGCGCTCCTCCTGCACGATGCGATCGGCCGCGAGGCCGTGGGCACGCAGGTAGTCGCCCATGACCCGGGCTTCGCTGGGGTGGCCGCCGAAGCCCAGGCCGCCGCTGACCACGACCGGCACGGCCGGGTAGCGCACGGCCTGGTCCAGCGCCAGGTCCAGGCGGGCTGCAAGCGTCGGCGAAGGAACCCCGTTCGGGGCTCCGGCGCCGAGAACAACGATCGCTGCCGGTGCCTCGCCGGCAACCACGTCGTGCGCCGACCGCGCCAGCGCGACCCAGAACACGGCCACGCTGACCGCCCAGGCGCCGAGCGCCGCGCTGCCGACACGCCAAAGGCGCCGGCGCCTGGGCAGCGCATCGAGCCAGCGCTGCAGGCGGGGCCAGGCCAGGCTGAGCACCACCGCGCAGGTTCCCACCAGCAAGGGCAAGGTGACGCCGAGGCTGAACAGGCCGTCGGCCATCAGCACCAGGGCGTCGCCGATCAGCAGCGCGCCCAGCGCACCGCCTATCCATCGCCAGGGACCCGGACGAACGATCATGGCTCGCTCAGAGCGGGATGTTGCCGTGCTTGCGCCACGGGTTGTCCAGCTTCTTGTCCTTGAGCATCACCAGCGAGCGGCAGATCCGGCGGCGCGTCTCGTGAGGCTGGATCACGTCGTCGATGAAGCCGCGGCTGCCGGCGACGAAGGGATTGGCGAAGCGGGCCTTGTATTCAGCCTCTCGCGCGGCCAGCTTGGCCGGGTCGCCCTTGTCCTCGCGGAAGATGATCTCGACCGCGCCCTTGGCGCCCATCACCGCGATCTCGGCGTTGGGCCAGGCGAAGTTCACGTCGCCGCGCAGGT
>CAMLGG010000193.1 GCA_946479475.1 uncultured Ideonella sp.
CGAGGGCATCGTCCGACAGGCGACCCGCGAGTGTCAACGTCGCCTCGACCTTGCGACTAGGGGGTTCGTCCGGACCCGAGCGTGCGGCCGCCGGCCACCGTTTGCTCAGCGCCCTTGTCCGAGCGCCAGCTTCTCCAGCAGCACGCCGGCATCGACCGGCTTGGGCAGGTGGTCGTCGAAGCCCGCGGCGATCGCCGCGTCCCGGTCCTGCAGCGACGCGAGGCCGGTGAGGGCAAGCGCGTAGATACGGTGCCGGCCACCTTCGCGCTCGCGTTGGCGCAGTTCGCGCAGAAGCGAATAGCCGTCGGTGCCAGGCATGGCCAGGTCACTCACCAGGATGTCGAACGAGCCGGCCGCGAGGCTGGCCAGCGCCTCCCTCGCGCTGGAGGCGGTCTGCACCTGCGCGCCGAAGCCGCGCAGCAGCTGCGCCATCGCTTCCTGACCCTGCGCATCGTCATCCACCAGGAGCAGCGACAGGCCATCGAGGTGCGCAGCGCCGTCCCGCGCGGGCTCTTCAGGACCCTCGGGCTCCGCCGCGCGTTGCACCAGGGGCAACCTCACCGTCAGCCGCGTGCCGCGGCCTTCGCCTTCGCTGCTGGCGGCCACGGTGCCGCCGTGCGCGGTGACGAGATGCTTGACGATCGACAGCCCGAGCCCGAGCCCGCCGTACTCCCGGGTTCGGCTCGTGTCGGACTGCATGAAACGGTCGAACAGCCGCGGCAGCAGCTCGGGCTTCACCCCGATGCCGTTGTCGGCCACCGAAAGCTCGACCAGCGTTCCCAGGCGCGTCAACGCGACCTCGACACGGCCGCCCGTCGGCGTGAACTTCAACGCGTTGCCGACCAGGTTCGACACCACCTGCTGCAGCCGCTGCGTATCGCCGCTGACCACGGCCGCACCCTGCAGGCCGGACGTGGTCAGCGTAATCTCCTTCGCGGTGGCCAGAGGCCGCTGGCCTTCCAGCACGCTGCGCACGCAGGCGGCGAAGTCGAGCGGCTTCGAATCGAGCGCGAAGCGGCCGGAGGAGATGCGCGAGACATCCAGCAGGTCGTCGATCAGCTCGGCCTGCAGCTGGCAATGGCGCAGGATCGTCTCGACGGCGCGCTGGCGGGTCTTGTCGTCGGTCTGCAGCCCGCGCTCGCTGGCCGTCTTGAGCACCGCCGCCCAGCCCGAGATCACGTTCAGCGGTGCGCGCAGCTCGTGCGAGACCAGGGCGAGGAAGTTGTCCTTGGCGGTGTTGGCCCGCTCGGCGTCGCGCCGGGCGGCCTGCGCCTTGTCGACGGCGCGCTTGAGGTCGTCGATGTCCTGCAGCGCCAGCACGGCGCCGTCGATGCGGTCGTCCGCCGTGCGGTAGGCGCGCACGTTGATCAGCCACCAGCGGCCCTCGCCGTCGCGGTATTCGTGCTCCACGTCCGCCAGGCCCTGCACGGCGGCCTGGACCATGCGCTCCAGGTCGGCGGCCGAGAACAGGCGGTTCAGCTGCGCCAGCGGCTGGCCGACGCACTCCTGCGGCAGGTCGAACAACGCCTGGGCCTGCGGCGAGAAGTGGCGCAGGCGCAATTGCCTGTCCAGCAGCACCACGGGCAGCGGGATGCCTTCGACCAGGTTGCTCAGGTCGTCGTTGGCGCGGTCGAGCCGCTCGTTGCGCGACTTCAGCTCGTCGTTCAGCGAGCCGAGCTCCTGGTTCGCCGACTCCAGCTCCTGCTTGGCCAGCAGCAGCTCCTCGTTGGCGCTCTGCAGCTCCTCGTTCGTGCTGAGCATCTCCTCGTTGGCGGTGCGCAGCTCCTCGTTGGCGGATTCGAATTCGGCCACCACCGTCTTCAGCTGGCCTTGCGTCGCCTCGAGCTCGTCCGACAGCGTGGTGACGGTGCGCTCCAGCTCAGCCACCCCGGCGGGCGCCGGGCCGTTGCCGGCGCCCGCGCCCGGAACGGCGCGCGGTTCGTCGGGCAGCGCCGCGAGGGTGACCAGGAAGTGCGGCACCAGGTCGTCGGCCACCAGTGGCAGGACTTCCAGCGCGTAGCGCTTTTCGCCCAGCGGCACCCGCTCGCGCCGCACCGGCTGGCCCCTGCGCTTGGCCTCGATCAGCGCCGTGCGCACGGTCACGTTCAATTCGGGCTGCAGCAGGCGCGGCAGCGCGAGCGACGCCTGGCCGCTGGCCGGCGCGACGAACGCCGACACATCGCCGAGGAACTGCACCACGTCCCCCTTCTCGTCGACCACGAAGCCCGGCGGCACGTAGCGCGCCAGCGCGCTGCGGTGGGCGGCCTCGATCACCGGGTCCACCGCCTGCGTGCGGCGCGCCGGCGCCGCCGCGGCTTCGCTCGCCCAGGGTCGCAGCGCGTCGATCGGGAACAGACCCTGCTGGCGCTTGACCAGCGGCACCTTGCGGTACAGGTGCGGCGCGCCGGCGTGCTCGAAGCCATCCGCGCCGGAAGCCGCCTCCGCGCGGCCCAGCAGCACGAAGCCATCGGGCCGGCAGGCGTAGTGCAGCACCTCGAGCACGTGCTGCTGCGCCTCCTTGCGCAGGTAGATCAGCATGTTGCGGCAGCTCACCAGGCCCATGCCCGAGAAGGGCGCGTGCGTCAGCAGGTTGTGCCGCGCGAAGACGCACATGTCGCGGATCTCCTTGCGCACCACGTAGCCGCCGGAGGTGGCGGCGAAGGTGCTCTCGCGGAACGCCTCGGGCACGTCGTCGATCGAGCCGGCGCCGTAGCGGCCGGCGCGGGCGACCTCGATCGACGCCTCGTTGATGTCGGTGCCGAAGATCTGCACCCGGCGGTGCAGCGCCTCGCGGTCGAGCGCCTCCTTCAGCAAGGTGGCGATCGTGTAGACCTCCTCGCCGGTCGAGCAGGCCGGCACCCACACCCGGATCGGGTCGTGCTTCAGCTCGAGCAGGCGCGGGATCACCGACTGCCGCAGCACGTTGACGAACTCGGCGTCGCGGAAGAAGGCGGTCACGCCAATGAGTACGTCGTCGCGCAGCGCCACGGCTTCGCGTGCATCGCTGCGCAGCAGTTGCAGGTAGTCGGCGACGTCGCGGTCCTTCTGCAGCAGCACGCGACGCAGGAAGCGCCGGCGCAGGTTCACGTCCTTCACGTAGCCCAGGTTGATGCCGGTCTTCTGCTGCACCAGCGCAAGCGCGGTGGCCAGCGCATCGGCGTTGCCAGGCTCGGCCTGCGCCGCCTCGCCGCGACGGGCCGGGTCGCCGAAGCGGCGGACCAGGCATTGCGCAATCGCCTCGGGCGGCAGCACTTCGTCGACGAGGCCGGTGTCGATGGCCGCCGTGGGCATGCCCTGGTGGGAAGCCGTCTGCGGCTGCTGGGCGATGGCGAAGCCGCCCGAGGCCTTCAGGTCGACCAGGCCCTTCGCGCCATCCTGGCCGGTGCCGGACAGGATGACCGCTGCGCCGTTGACGTCCGGGTCCTGCGCCAGAGAGGCCAGGCAGGTGTCGATGGGCAGGTGGAGGCCGGCCTGGCGTCGCGTGAGGCGAAAGTGGCCGTCCAGCGCGATCACTCCGGCGTTCTCCGGCAGCACATAGACGCGGCCATGCTCGATCTTGCAGAGGTGGACGAGCTTCTCGACCGACAGGCGCGAATCCGCCGCCAGGATCTCGGCCAGCCTGCTTTCCTCGCTCGGTGCGAGGTGGGTGATGACGAGGGCAGCGAAGCCGGGTTCACTCGGGAGCGCGGACACGATCGTCCGCAATGGCTCGAGGCTGCCTGCTGATCCGCCAAGCACCACCACGCGCAACGACTCCGAGGCCACCGGCTCCACTGCCGCACTCCTGCTTGGCTCTGACTGCATGATTGCGGGGCAGTCTATCCGTCGCGTGCCCCGGAAGCTCCAGCGGCCCGCGAGGCAATCCGCATGCCCACTGGCGCGGCTCCCGGCGGGGCCTGTCCGATTCGGAGTCCCAGCCCCGACGTGACCGGTCGCGACGGGCCTGCGCCCCTCGCGAACTCAACGCTTTCGCACCCGCGTGGAGACGCTGGCCGTGTCATTGCCGGGGATCTGATCGCCGCCTGAAGCGCGAGCGGTCGCGGTGGTGATCAGACTGCCGCTGCGTTGCGGTCGAATGGTCTGCACGACCGTCACGCTCTGGCCCGGGGAGATCGCGCCCAGAGTGCAGGTGAGCTGCACCAGGCTGCTGCAGGCTCCCTGCGTGGTGGTCACCGACACGCCGCGCACGGCGCCGGAAAACTCCTGCCTCAAGGTCACCGCCGAGGCGAGTCCGGTGCCGAGGTTGCGAACCGTCGTGGTCAGCACGAGCTCGCTGTCCCGCTGGACTGGATCCGGCGCATCGACCAGGGTGACCGCCACGTCCGGCGCCGGCGGGGGCGGGCCGCCGCCCTGGTCGACGCGAGCCGTCTGCCCGCCGACGAGGTAGACCGCGTTCGATTGCGCGCCGAATGCGAGTGCGACGCCGACGCCCGAGGGGGCCTTGACCGCCCATCCGGCGCTGCCATCCGCGTTGCCGCGCGTGACCGACATCTGGAAGAGGTCGCTGGCCGCGAGGTAGACATTCCCGTCGCCGTCCAACTTCATCTGGCCGTGCGACAGGAAGGCGTTGGCCGGACCATCGGCATCCCTGTTCTCCCAGCGCAGCGCGCCGTCGGCGTCGTACTTGACGAAGGCGACCCCCGTCGTGCCGACGGAGGGCGGGCCACCGGCGATGACCGCCCCGTCCGCAGCCCCTTCGACCCTCGCCAGCGCGGCGCTGTCCGACCGCTGCCAATCGCCGCCCGGCGTCGCCGCCACGCGGGCCAGGCGGCCGAGGTTCGTCGCGGGGTCGACCGACGCCACGTACAGGTTGCCCTCGGCGTCTGCAGCCGCATCCACCGTGCCCAGCGCAGGCACCGCCGACGCTGCGCGCAGAGTCCGGCCATCGATGCCCACCAGCACGGCGCCGCCCACGACGCCGGTACGCGCACGCATCGCGACGACCAGGTTGCCATCGCGTCCCCACTTGAAATGGGTCGGTGCCCCCAGGCCGAGTTCGTCATGCCAGAGCAGCTGCGCCGCGCCGTCCGGATCCACCTTGTGGATGCGGGTGCGGACTCCGCTGGGTGTCGGGCCGACGCCCAGCAGATAGGCGTTGTCGGAGTCGTCGCGCAGGACGCGGAAGCTCGAGCCACCGTCGAAGTCGGCTCCGATGATGGTGCGCCACCTCAACGAGCCATCGGCGGCAAACCGCATCAGCAGTGCATTGACCGGTACCGGGTTGGTGTAGCCCGACAGGACCGTGCCGCTGACCAGCGCGCCGCCGGCGCTGTCGGACTCGACCCAGGTGGCGGCCTCCATGCGCGTGGGGCTGGTGTTGTCGTAGCGCACGGCGAACAAGGTCACGCCCCACGGCGAGGTCTTGGTGAGCGTGATGTCGCCGCCCAGGTTGTAGTCCCAGTCCACCGTGTAGACGTTCTCCGCGGCGTCCGCGGAGATCGCCACTCCGCGCGGCGGCACGCTCCAGGTCAGTGTCTGGGCGAGGCCCGCCGTTGCCAGCCAAGCCAGTGCGGTGGAAATGATGAGTCTCTTCATGTCCGGGTCTCGTCCTGGGTTGTTCGTCCGCTCGCCACAGAGCACCACGCCGGCTCGTTGATACATCGGCCTGGGCCCGGACTCGCGGATGCATGAAGGGCGCCTGCGCCGAACCCTGACATGGATCAAGGCGAGGCGACTCCCGGCCCGCCATGCAGGCCATGCGAGCGTCAAGCTGTATCTGCGTGGCAGCGGCGGCCTCTGTGGCTTGCCGCCAACCACTCGAGGAGCCTCCATGCGAACCACCCCGACCTGCCTTGCGCGCCTCGCTGGCGCTGCACATGCCTGCCTCTTCAGCTTCGGCCTGGCCAGCGGCGGCGCGCTGTCCAGGCCGGTTCCAGTCGACCTCGGAACGCTGCCTGGCGGGACCTACTCCTCGGCGCGGGTGATCAATGCGAAGGGCCAGATCATGGGCCTGGCCAACGACCCCGAGACTTTCGCCTACCAGCAGGTGATGTGGATCGGCGGCGAGATCGGCGTGCGTTCGGAATGCTGCGCGGCGGGCCTGGGGGTGCCGCGGGCCCTCAACCGGAAGCGCGAGGCCGCCGGTTACGCCGACGAGGGCTACGAGGATGGTCATTGGTACTGGGACACGAACGGCGTACCCATCCGCCTTCCCGGCCTACCGGGCGGCACAGGCCGCGGATCGGCCTACGACATCAACGATTCCGGCCAGATCGTCGGCTACAGCGTCGACACCAACCTGCGCCGCCATGCCGTCGTCTGGAAGCGCACCGAGCTGGCCCTCGATCTCAGCGAGGAACTGGGTGGCGCGAACTGCGCCGCGACGGGCATCAACAATGCGGGCGACATCGTCGGCGATGCCGACGGCGTCGTCTTCGTGCGCCGCAACGGTGTCGTGAAGACCCTGGATGCCGGGTTCGCGCTCGACATCAACGACACCGGCCTGATTGCAGGCTACGCACCGGGCCTGGTGCCGGTGCTGTGGCGCAACGACGTGCGCGAGTACCTGCCCGGGCTGGACGGCCCCGTCGCCTACGGGCACACCATCACCAGCCTGAACAACGCAGGTGACCTGGTCGGCTATGCCTTCCCGAAGAGCGGGCCGCTCTACAGCACCGCGGTGCTCTGGCGAAACGGCAAGGCGATCGACCTGGGCCGCTATCCCGGCGGCACCATCAGTGCGGCCTACGGCATCAACGACAAGGGCCAGATCGTCGGCGAAGGCAACATCGTGCCTGGCGGGCCGATGCACGCGCTGCGCTGGACGGTGAAATCGGGCCCGCTCCCGATGATCGAACTCGAGGTGATGCCATGACGGCGATTTCGCGCTGGCCGCGTTGAACACGGCATCGACGCCGTGCCGGCGGCACGCTCACCCGGCCTTCGATGCCTGTGCAGCGAAGACGGCAAGCTGGGCCGCGAAGGCTCGCCGGTAGGCGGGCCGCGCCTCACCCCGGGCCACGTAGCGCGAAAGGCGGGGGAACTCGTCCAGCAGGCCGGAGGGCCGCAGCCTCAGCAGCACCGAGACCATCATCAGGTCCCCCGCGGTGAACCGGCCCTCGAGCCACTCCGCTTCGCCGAGGTGGGCGGACAGCTCCCGCAGCCGGGCGCGTATCCGATCCTTCACGAGCGGCAGCCGCTGTTCGGCCCAGGGCTTGTCGCCCTCGGCGAACCTCGCGGTCTGCAGGTCGAGGATGGGAGGCTCGACGGTGTTGACCGCGGCGAACATCCAGGCCAGCGCCCGAGCCCTGCCGTTAGAGTCGGCCGGCAGCAGGCCGGCGTGGTGTTCGGCGATGTGCCACACGATCGCGCCGGATTCGAACAGGACGAGCCCGTCGGCCTCGTAGGTCGGGATCTGCCCGAAGGGATGCAGGGCGCGATGCGCCGGCTCCTTCATCGCGGCGAAGGAGACGAGGCGGACGTCGTAGGCCTGACCGGCCTCTTCCAGCGCCCAGCGGACGCGCGTGTCCCGAGCGAGGCCCTGGCCCCGGTCGGGAGAAGTTTCAAAGGCGGTGATGGTCGGTGGCATGGCGATTTCTCCTGTTCACCGATACGACGACCGGAGCCAGGAGAAATCGACCACACGATCAGCGGCGGTACGGGTTCTGCGGCTGCGGGTCGTAGCGGTTGGGCACGCCGTCGTTGTCGCGGTCACGGTCGTAGCGGTTGGGCACGCCGTCGCGGTCGCGGTCGTGGACGTAGCCGGGTCGGGCCGGGGCCACCACGCATGCACTCAGGCTGGTCGCGAGGGCCACGCCGCTGAGGGCGATGATGCAAAGTCTTTTCAACATGATTCGGTCTCCTGCGTGTCGGACGCACCCAATATGCCCGCCGGCCTGGCGCGACGCAGTCGGCAATCAGACCGAAGCGGTGTAGGACATCGCCCGCGCCGCCCGCTCAACGCCCCGGATCGCCGTAAAGCACGCCTCGCCCATGCGTGCCCACGTAGACGCGGCCGAAGACCTTGGGGTCGCCGCTGACCTGCAGCACCAGGCCCCACTGGTGGGCATCGTCGTTGATGCGCTGCCAGCGGGCGCCGGCATCGGTGGAGCGGAACACGCCGTACCGGCCCTGCACCGTGCCCACCAGGTACAGGGCCGGCGAGTCCTGCCCCGGCGCCGCGCGCCCGAAGCCGAAGGCGTGGATCTCGCTGACTGCCGGCAGCCGCACGAAGGGCTTGCCCTCGGCCGCGCGGTACAGGCCATGGAAGGCGGCGAGGTAGAGCTCGCCCTCGCGGCCGGGCGTCGCATAGAGGCGGTCTTGCCCGCCGCGTTCGTCGCCCCGCGCGCTCTGGTTGTGGGGCGCGGCCGCCGGGCGCTTCACCGGGCCGTCGGGCAGGGCCAGCGGGCGCGAGCCGAAGCTCAGGCCGGCGTCGTCGCTGGAGAAGAGGCGATCGCCGAACAGGTCCATGGCGTGGAAGCGTTTCGGGTTCACCCGATCGGCGACCACCCGCGTGCCCGGCGGCAGGCCGCGCACCGCTTTCCATGTTTCGCCTCGGTCGTGGCTGACGTGGGGCAAGCCGCCCCTGGGGGTCCAGACCCAGGCTCGACCGTCGGCCGAGACGGCCAGCGCGCCGTCGCTCGCCGCGCCCTCGGGCTCGCGGGCCGGCTCGCGCCAGGTGGCGCCGCCGTCGAGCGAATAGCCGAGGTGCTTGCCGCCATCGCGCGGATGGCCCAGGCGCAGCAGCACCTCGGGCGCCAGCTCGGCACCGGTCACGTCATGGGTGTTGCCGAAGAAGGGCGGCTTGGGGTTGCCGGGGGCGGGCCGGTCCAGGTCGTCGTGCACGAAGCCGGAGTAGTCGCCCAGCGCGGTGACCAGCGGCGCGCCGCGCGTGGGGCTGTGCAGCGCCAGGGCCACCGTCTCCTCGATGCCGCGGGCCATCACCTGCCAGTGCGTGGGCTGGCCGCGCTCGGCGGCCCCGAGGTCGAAAGTCTCCCAGCCGCCGTATCCGGTGGTGAAGATGGCGTGGTCGCGCTCGGCCGGGTCGATGCGCACGTCGTAAAGCCAGTGCAGCGGCGTGTCGGCCACGTAGGGGGCCGCGCTGGGGTCGAGTCGCCCGCCCTTGCCGAACAACGGCAGCCAGCGGGCGCCGCCGTCGGTGCTGAGGAAGAGCTCGTCGCCGCCGGGGCGGCCGGCGGTGCTGGCCAGCAGGCGCCGCGGCTCGCGCGGGTCGACCGTGACGGTGGCGTAGCCGAAGGGCTTCGTCTCGGTCGGGGCCTCGGGCGTGATGTCCGTCCAGCGGCCGGTGCCGGTGTCGAAGGCCCAGACCGAGCCGCCCTTCATGCGCTGCGGGCCGGGCTCGCTGGCCAGGGCCAGGTAGAGCCTGCCGTCGGTGGCGAGCGCGGCGCGCAGGGGCCGGTGCTGCAGCGGCGCGCCGGGCACCGGGGCCCAGCTCGCACCACCGTCCTCGCTGCGCCACAGGCTGGGCCGGCCCACGACCGAGACGCCCGCGTACAGCGTCCGGCTGGCCTGGCCGGCGCGGCCGCTGCGCGGATCGATCAGCACGAAGGCGACGGTGCTGCGGCCGTCGCTGCCGCCCCAGCTCGGCAGCGGCCCGTCGCCGGGTTGGCGGCGCCAGGCGGCCTCGGGAAAGCCCTCCACGCGCTGGAAGCTGGCGCCGCGGTCGCGGCTGCGCCACAGGCCGTCGTGCCGGGTGCCCAGGTAGAGCACGCGGGGGTCGTTCGGGTCGACCGCCAGGCGCTCGCCGTTGCCGCGCCCGCCCTCGTTCGCACCCAGCTTGAAGGGCAGCGGCGTGCGCTGCCAGCTGCGCCCGCCGTCGAAGGAGCGCAGCAGGGCGCCGTTCGGCGACGCCGGGGTGGTGTAGGTGCCGCAGGCGAGAAACAGGACGTCGGGGTCGTCCGGATCGAAGGCCATGCTCTCGACGCCCACCAGGTTCACGTCGGCCAGCGAAAGGCCGTCCAGCAGGGGCTGCCAAAGGCCGCGACTGCTGTCGCGCCGGTAGGCACCGCCCATGTCCGTGCGGGCCAGCATCAGGCCCGGCTGGCGCGGGTGGAAGGCCAGGCCGCTGACGAAGCCGCCGCCGACGATGGCGACCGGCTTCCAGTCGTAGCGCAGGTCGGCGCGCTCCTGGGCGACTAGCGGTGTGCCGGAGGCGGCCAGCATCAGGGCGACCAGGGTGCGCAGCAGGCGGATCATGTCTGGGGCAGTTGGAGTGTCGGCCTCGCATCCTAAT
Source organism: uncultured Ideonella sp. (assembly GCA_946479475.1). The sequence goes on from CAMLGG010000193.1 coordinate 10,193, forward strand.
TGGTTCGATGGACGAACAAATAGGTCGAAGCCCTGATTCCG
>CAMLGG010000194.1 GCA_946479475.1 uncultured Ideonella sp.
CCGGGTAGTAGCTCTTATAGACGTGGAGGACTCGCAAGGCGCGGCCATTGTAGTGCCGCCGCCCCGTGGCCTCAGAAGTGGATCCCCCGCATCATCTGCTGCAGCGCCAGCGCCTCGGGCGAGAGCTGCGGCTTCGTGTCCCGGTCGCCCTTGGCGGCCGGCGAGTCGGGGAACATGCGGAAGCTCGTGTTCATGACGATCTGCGCGACGCGCGGCAGCAGCGCGTGCAGCACCTCGCCCGCGATGCCCAGGCGCGTGGCGATGCGCACGGGCTTGCGGATGCACGCCTCGGCGATCAGGTCCGCGGCTTCGTCGGGCGAGAGCGTCGGCACGTTGTTGTAGATCTTGGTCGGCGCGATCATCGGCGTGCGCACCAGCGGCATGTTGATGGTGGTGAAGGTCACGCCCTGGTCCGAGTACTCGCTGGCGGCGCAGCGCGTCCACGCATCCAGCGCCGCCTTGCTCGCCACATAGGCCGAGAAGCGGGGCGCGTTGGTGAGCACGCCGATGGAGCTGATGTTGACCACGTGGCCGCGGCGCTTCTTCACCATGCCCGGCAGCAGGCCCATGGTCACGCGCAGGCAGCCGAAGTAGTTGAGCTGCATCGTGCGCTCGTAGTCGTGGATGCGGTCGTAGCTGTTCTCGATCGCGCGGCGGATCGATCGGCCCGCGTTGTTGATGAGGAAGTCGACGCCACCGAAGGTCTCGTTGATCCAGGCCACCATCTCGCCGCAGCTCTGCTCGTTGGCGATGTCGGCCGAGTAGGCGTGGACCTGCGCCGCCTTGCCGGCCTTGGCGCGGATCTCCTCCTCGGCCTCCTTGAGCTTGACCTCGTCGCGAGCGCAGATGACGGTGATCGCGCCCGCCTCGGCGAACTTGATCGCCGCCGCCAGGCCGATGCCCGAGGAGCCGCCGGTGACCAGCACCACCTTGCCGCCCACCGTGCCGCGCAGCGAGCGGTCGATCAGCAGGTCAGGGTCGAGGTGGCGTTCCCAGTAGTCCCACAGGCGCCAGGCGTAGTCGTCGAGCTTGGGGCACTCGATGCCCGAGCCCTTGAGTGCGGCGAGCGTCTCGCGGCAGTCGAAGCGCGTCGGGTAGTTGACGAAGTTCAGGATGTCCTCGGGCAGGCCGAGGTCCTTCATGATCGCGTTGCGGACCCGGCGCACCGGCGCCACCGCCATCAGGCCCTTCTTCACGCTCTTGGGGATGAAGCCCAGCAGCGCGGCGTTGACGAACAGGTTCATCTTCGGCGCATGCGCGGCCTTGGAGAAGATGTCCAGCACGTCGCCCACGCGGTAGCCCACGGGGTCGACCAGGTGGAAGCAGCGGCCCTTGAGCGCCGCCTTCGAATGGCTGATGTGGTCCAGCGCGTCGACCACGAAATCCACCGGCACGATGTTGATGCGGCCGCCCTCGAGGCCCACCGCCGGCATCCACGGCGGCAGCAGCTGCCGCATGCGCTGGATCAGCTTGAAGAAGTAGTACGGGCCGTCGATCTTGTCCATCTCGCCGGTGTGCGAGTCGCCGACGACCATGGCCGGGCGGTACACCGTCCAGGGCACCTTGCTTTCCTTGCGCACGATCTTCTCCGACTCGTGCTTGGTCATGAAGTACGGGTGGTCGAGCCCTTCGGCCTCCTCGAACATGTCCTCGCGGAACACACCCTCGTACAGGCCCGCGGCGGCAATCGAGCTCACGTGGTGCAGGTGGCCCGCGTCGATCGCCTTGGCGAACTCGACGACGTTGCGCGTGCCTTCGACGTTCACGCGCACCTGGCTTTCCTCGTCGGCCGCAAGGTCGTAGACCGCGGCGAGGTGGTAGACCGCATCGATCTGGCCCTTGAGCTGCCTGATGGTCTCGGCGGAGACGCCGAGCTTCTTGCCCGTCAGGTCGCCGCTCACCGCGATCGCGCGGGTCTTGGGCACGCCCCAGTCCTCGAGCAGGCCGGCGATCTTTTCCTCGCTGCCCGGGCGGACCAGGAAGTACACGGTCGAGCCGCGCCGCGCGAGCAGCTTGCGGACCAGCCGCTTGCCGATGAAACCGGTGGCGCCGGTGACGAAGTACTGCATGGGGCCTCCTCGTGAACGATGAATGGATGGGAGATGGTTCGGTCCGCGCCGATTGTGGCGCCCGCCGCGAGGCCGTCATTTCGGCGCTAACCCGAGATAGGCACGTTCACCTAGCGCTTTAGGCTGCTGCCTCGAAAAGCGCTGCCTAAACTGCCGTCGCATCGTCGTCAACTCCAACGAGAGAGGTCCCACATGGTCAAGAAGCTGAAGAAGATGGCTGAACAGAAGTCCAGCAACCCGGCGAGCCTGCTCGACAGCCAGCTGGCCGGCGCCGTCAAGGCCTCCGCCCAGCAGATCTGGCTGGCCGGCATGGGCGCGTTCGCCAAGGCGCAGGAAGAAGGCACCAAGGTCTTCGAGGCCCTGGTGAAGGAGGGCGTGAGCCTGCAGCGCAAGACCCAGGCCGTCGCGGAAGAGCGCATCGGCGAGGTCACCGGCAAGATGAGCGCGATGGCCGGCGAGGTCACCAACAAGGCCGGCGCCTCCTGGGACAAGCTCGAGTCCATCTTCGAAGCCCGCACCGCCAAGGCGCTGGGCAAGCTGGGCGTGCCCACCGCCAAGGACGTGGCCGCGCTGACGGCCCGCGTTGATGCGCTGGCCAGCGCAGTGGCCAAGCTCGGCGGCAAGGTCGAAGCGCCGGCCAAGGCCAGGGCCCCGCGCGCGGCCAAGGCCGCCACCAACGGCAGCACCAGGCCGGTGGCGAAGAAGGCTGCGCCAGCGAAGAAGGCCGCTGCACCGCGCAAGGCCGCGGCGAAGAAGGCCGCCCAGTCGAGCGCGGCCTGACGCGCACGAAGATCGTGGCGGGCCTGGCGCTCGCCACTGCTGAACACGCCCCGCGTTGACCTCGCCCCGAAAGACCGCCGCCATTTCATCCGCGCCGCGGATGGCGCTGGCGCTCGCCGGCGGCGGGCCGCTCGGCGCAGTGCACGAGATCGGCGCGCTGTGCGCGCTCGAGGAGGCCCTGCCCGGCCTCGACTTCACGGCGCTGAACGCCTACGTCGGCGTGTCGGCCGGCGCCTTCATCGCGGCCGGGCTGGCCAACGGCATGACGCCGCGCCAGATGTGCGCGGCGTTCATCGACGGCGATGGCGGCACGGACGACCTCATCGACCCGCGCCTGTTCACCCGGCCCGCCTGGAACGAGTACCGCCGGCGCATGCGCCGGCTGCCCGTGCTGCTGGGCCGCCTGGGGTGGCAGGTGCTGCGCGGCGATCTCCCTCTCGTCAACGCCCTGGGCCAGCTCGGCGGCGTGTTGCCCACCGGCCTGTTCGACAACCGGGCGATGCAGGCGCAGCTCGAGCGCGTCTTCTCGGCGCCGGGCCGCCACGATGACTTCCGCCAGCTCAGTCGCTCGCTCGTGGTGGTGGCGACCGACCTCGACACCGGCGAAGCGGCGCCCTTCGGCCTGCCGGGCTGGGACGACACGCCCATCTCCCGGGCCGTCATCGCCAGCGCGGCCCTGCCCGGCCTGTATCCGCCGGTGTCCATCGGCGGCCGTCACTACGTCGACGGCGCGCTGAAGAAGACGATGCACGCCTCGGTGGTGCTCGACCAAGGGCAGGACCTGCTGATCTGCCTGAATCCGCTGGTGCCCTTCGACGCCTCGCTGCGCCTGCCGCAGCCGGCCGAAGGTGACCGGCACGGCCCTCGCCCGACTTCGCACGACGGCCGCATCCCGCACCTGGCGGCCGAAGGCCTGCCGGCGGTGATGAGCCAGACCTTCCGCACCCTCATCCACTCCCGCCTGGAGCTGGGCATGCGCGGCTACGCCTCGACCCACCCCGAGTGCGACATCGTGCTGCTGGAGCCCGACCACCACGACCCGGCGCTCTACCGCGCCGGCACCTTCGGCTACGCCCGCCGGCGCGAGCTGGCCGAACACGCGTACCAGCAGACGCGCCGCCTGCTGCGCACGCGCTGCGCCGAACTCGCCCCGGTGTTCGCCGAGCATGGCGTTCCGCTGGACCTGGACACTCTTTTCCGCGAACGCAGCCTGCTGCCCAAGCTCGCGCTGCGCCGCTCCGGCAACCACCTGGCCGAGCGGACACACCAGGTGCTGGACCAGCTCGAGGCCCGCCTTCGGGCGATGGATCCGACGCTGGTCGAGCGCCGCAGCTACCCGAGGTAGCGCTTCTCGAGGTGCGCGCGGAAGTGGGCCGGGTTCAGCGGCTCGCCGCTGGCGCGGGTGGCCAGCTCTTCGGTCGTCCAGCGGCTGCCCTGGCGCCAGATGTTCTCCTCGAGCCACGAGAAGACGGCGCCCAGCTCGCCTTCGGCCAGGCGCCCATCCAGCCCGGGCATGGCGCGCCGCATGGCGGCGAACCACTGCGCCGCATACATGGCCCCCAGCGTGTAGCAGGGGAAGTAGCCGATCAGGCCCTCGGCCCAGTGGACGTCCTGCATCGGCCCGTCGGTGTAGTTGCCGCGCGTGTCGATGCCCAGCAGCTTCATCATCGCTTCATCCCACAGCGCGGGGATGTCCTCGGCCTCGATCTCGCCCTCGACCAGAGCCCGCTCGATGTCGAAGCGCATCAGCACGTGGGCCGGGTAGGTGACCTCGTCGGCATCGACGCGGATGAAGCCGGGCTTCACGCGCGTCAGCAGCCGGTTGAGGTTGCCCGGCATGAAGGCCGCCTGGTCGCCGAAGGCCTCGACCAGCAGCGGCGACAGCAGCGCGGCGAAGGCCGGATGGCCGCCGAGCTGCATCTCGAAGGACAGGCTCTGGCTTTCGTGGATGGCCATGGAGCGCGCCTCGGCCACCGGCTGCCCCAGCAGCGCGCGCGGCAGGCTCTGCTCGTAGCGGCCGTGGCCCGTCTCGTGGACAGTCCCCATGAGGCTGGGCAGGAAGTCGTCCTCGCGGAAGCGGGTCGTCAGGCGCACGTCCTCCGGCACGCCGCCCGAGAAGGGATGGGCGCTCACGTCGAGCCGGCCGGCGCTGAAGTCGAACTGCAGCACCTGCATCACCTTCTCGCACAAGCGGCGCTGGGCCGCGAGGTCGAAGGGGCCGTGCGGCTGCAGCACCACCTCGTGTGCCTGCTTCTCCACCACGCGCCGGATCAGGCCGGGCAGCCATTCGCGCAGCGGCTCGAAGACCTCCCGCACCTTGGCCGTGGTCATGCCGGGCTCGTACTGGTCCATCAAGGCGTCGTAGGGCGACAGGCCCGAGCGGTCGGCCAGGTGCAGCGCGCACTCGCGGGTGGCGGCGACCACCTCCTTCAGGTTGGGCAGGAAGCCGGCCCAGTCGTTGGCGGGACGCTGGCTTCGCCAGGCATGCTCGCAGCGCGAAGAGACGAGCGCCCGGCGTTCGACCAGCGCCTCGGGCAGCGCGGTGTTGGCCAGCCACACCCGCCGCATCTCGCGCAGGTTGGCCGCCTGGGCCTCGTCCAGCGGCTCGGCCAGCGCGGCTTCGAGCTCGCCGCCCAGCCCCGGGTCGGTGCGCAGGCGATGCAGCAGGCTGGCGATCTCGGCCAGGGCCTGCGACCGCGCCTCGTTCCCGCGCGGCGGCATGTTGGCCGCCTGGTCCCAGTAGGCGATCTGTTGCAGGTGCCCGAACCGGTGGATGCGGCTGAAGCGGCGGGTGAGGGCGTCGTACTGCGGGGCGGAGGCTGGCATGGGTACTGCGGCGCGCCACCCGTGCGGGCAGCGGTTGGAATGGGTCGTGCCCGATTGTGGAGGCGATCCTCCCCGATACCGGCCCGGGCATCCTCCCCCTGATGGGGGATAGCCGCCGGCGGCCTAGCCGTTCATGCGCTCGGGGAACCACCACATGAGCGCGGCGGTCATGGTCACGTAGCGGCCGAACTTGCCGATGGCCATGTAGGCCACGCAGGGCCAGAACGGCAGCTTCAGCCAGCCGGCCACCGCGCACAGCGGGTCGCCCACCGCCGGCAGCCAGCTCAGCAGGCAGGCCTTGGCGCCGAACCGCTCCAGCCACTGCAGCGCCCGGGCCTCGTGCGGGCGGCGATGCCTGAGTCGCTCGTAGGCACGCTCCGCACCGTAGCCCATCCACCAGGTGATGGCGCCGCCGATCGTGTTGCCGGCTGTCGCCACCAGCACCGCCGGCCAGAACAGGTCCGCGTCGAGCGAAACCAGGCCGATCACGGCGAACTCGGAGCCCAGCGGCAGCAGCGTCGCGGAGACGACCGCGATGATGAACAGTGCCGGAAGCCCGACCTGGGGCAGCGTCAATGCCGCCATCAGGCCCTGGATCCATGACACCATTGCTTCTTCCATCGCGGCGCATTATGGAAGGCCCGGTGGCCGAACGAGCCGGCGGCGCGCACATTGGGCGCCGCAAACGAACCATTCGCCATGCAGCTTCACCACGCGCAGAAACCTCGCCTAGCCCGCCGGTCCTGGCTGCTGTGCCTGACCGCGATGCTGCTCGGCCTGTCGGCCGGCCCTGCCGCCGCGCAGGCCTGTGCCCAGCTCACCGCCTCGGGCAACCCCGAGTACCCGCCCTACCTGTGGCGCGATCCGGACAACGAAGGCCGACTGATCGGCGCCAACGCCGAGCTGATGCAGTGGCTGTCACGGGAGATCGGGGTACCGATCGAGATGCAGTACAGCGGCCCCTGGGGCCGGGTGCAGGAGGAGACCCGCCTGGGCCACCTGGACCTCATCGCCGGAGCCTTCTTCACGCTGCCCCGCACGGAGTACATGGACTACTTCCATCCGGCGTTCCACGAGACCCGCTCGGTCGTGCTGACCCGGGGCGACAACCGGGCGCTGAAGTTCCGCCGCTGGGCGGACCTGGTCGGCCTGCAGGGCGTGACGGTGATCAACAACAGCTTCGGCGAGGAGTTCGACCGCTACGCCAAGGACAAGCTGCGCATCAACCAGGTGGCGAGCCTGGAGCAGGCCATCCAGATCGTGCAGAACAGCCGGGCCGACTATCTCGTCTACGAGGACAGCCCCGCCCAGGCCTTCCTGGCGCGGCGCAACATCGCCGACATGAAGATGCTGGGCGAGCCGGTCGCGCGCGAGAACCTGTACCTCACCATGTCGCACCGCTCGGCCTGCAACACGCCGGAGATGCGCGGCCGCATCGCCCGGGCGCTCTACAAGCTCAGCCGCGACAGGACCGTGATGGCCGGCTTCGTCGAGCACGCCATCCAGCTCTGGCGCAAGCAGTCGGCGAAGTCCTGAAGCCTGCAGGTTGGGGGCGGCGGACCCACCGGCGGGGCCGGTAGAATCCTGCCTCCTTTTTGTGCAGTCCATGTCCGCCGAGTCCCTCCTTCGCCCGCTTCGCATCGGCCCCTACGAGCTGGCGAACAACCTCGTCGTCGCGCCGATGGCCGGGGTGACGGACCGCCCGTTCCGCCAGCTCTGCAAGCGGCTGGGCGCTGGCTACGCGGTGAGCGAGATGGTGACCTCGCGCAAGGACCTGTGGCAGTCGCTCAAGACCTCGCGCCGGGCCGACCATGCCGGCGAGCCCGGCCCGATAGCGGTGCAGATCGCCGGCACCGAGGCGGCGATGATGGCCGAGGCGGCCGCCTACAACATCGACCGCGGCGCGCAGATCATCGACATCAACATGGGCTGCCCGGCCAAGAAGGTGTGCAACAAGTGGGCAGGCTCGGCGCTGATGCGCGACGAGGCGGGTGCCCTGGCGATCATCGAGGCGGTGGTCGCGGCCTGCGCGCCGCGCGGCGTGCCGGTGACGCTGAAGATGCGCACCGGCTGGTGTGCCACCGAGCGCAACGCGCTGGCGCTGGCCCGCGCGGCCGAGAGCGCCGGTGTCGCGCTCGTCACGGTGCACGGCCGCACGCGCGAGCAGGGCTACGGCGGCCAGGCCGAGCACGAGACGGTCGCGGCCATCAAGAGCGCCGTCGGCATCCCGGTCATCGCCAACGGCGACGTCGATTCGCCCGAGCGCGCCGCCGAGGTGCTGCGCGCTACGCGCGCCGACGCGGTGATGATCGGCCGCGCCGCCCAGGGCCGGCCGTGGATCTTCGAGGACATCGCCCACTACCTGCGGCACGGCGTGCACCGCGAGCCGCCGGCGACGAGAGACGTGCAGCGCTGGCTCACCGAGCACCTCGCCGACCACTACGGCCTCTACGGCGAAGAAAGCGGCGTGCGCAGCGCCCGCAAGCACATCGGCTGGGCCGTGCGGGCCCTGCCCGGCGGCGAGGCCTTCCGCGCCGTGATGAACACCCTCGACGACGCCGCAGCGCAGCTGCGCGCCGTGACCACCTTCTTCGACCACCTCGCCGACCACCACGAGCGCCTGCCCGTGGCCGGGCCGGCGGCCGCCAACCAGGACCAGATCGCGCTGCTCGCCTGACGCTGCTCCCTCCATCCACGGCCCGCCCCCGGCGGGCCTTTCATTCGCATGAGCAAGAAGAACATCGAGGACTGCGTCCGGGAGACCCTGACCCAGTACTTCAAGGACCTCGACGGCGAAGAGCCGCATTCGCTGCACGACATGGTCATGCTGACCGTGGAGAAACCGCTGCTCGACGTGGTGATGCGCCAGGCCGAAGGCAACCAGAGCAAGGCCGCCGAATGGCTGGGCATCAACCGGAACACGCTGCGACGCAAGCTCGTCGAGCACAAACTCATCAAGTGACTTTTCCTTCCTGCAAGCACCACCATGGCTGACCTCACCGCCCTGCTGTCCGTCTCCGACAAGACCGGCATCGTCGACTTCGCCCGCGCGCTGCACGCGCAGGGCATCCAGCTGCTTTCGACCGGCGGCACCGCGAAGCTGCTGGCCGAAAGCGGCCTGCCGGTGAAGGAGGTGTCCGAGGTCACCGGCTTCCCCGAGATGCTCGACGGCCGCGTGAAGACGCTGCACCCGCGCGTGCACGGCGGCCTGCTGGCCCGTCGCGACGTGCCGGCCCACATGGCGGCGCTGAAGGAGCACGGCATCGGCACGATCGACCTGCTCATCATCAACCTCTACCCCTTCGCGCAGGCCACGGCCAAGGCCGATTGCACGCTCGAGGACGCGATCGAGAACATCGACATCGGCGGCCCCGCCATGCTGCGCGCCGCCGCCAAGAACTGGCAGGACGTGGGCGTGGTGATCGACCCGGCCGACTACCCGCAGGTGCTGGCCGAGCTGCAGGCCGGTGGGCTGCAGAAGGCCACCAAGTTCATGCTGGCGAAGAAGGTGTTCGCCCACACCGCCGCCTACGACGGCATGATCACCAACTACCTCACGGCGCTCGGGGCCGGCGCGGAGGAAAGGCCCGCCGAGGTGCCGGCGCGTGCCGAGTACCCGCAGGTCTTCAACCTGCAGCTGCACCAGGTGCAGGGCATGCGCTACGGCGAGAACCCGCACCAGTCGGCGGCCTTCTACCGCGAGGCCAAGCCCGCCGAGGGCACGCTCGCGCAGTGGAAGCAGATCCAGGGCAAGGAGCTGAGCTTCAACAACATCGCGGATGCCGATGCGGCCTGGGAATGCGTCAAGGCCTTCGACCAGCCGGCCTGCGTGATCGTCAAGCACGCCAACCCGTGCGGCGTGGCTGTCGGCGCAACGCTGCTCGAGGCCTACGAGAAGGCCTTCAAGACCGACCCGACCTCGGCCTTCGGCGGCATCATCGCCTTCAACCGGCCGCTGGATGCCGACGTGGTCGAGGCGATCAACGCCCGCAAGCACTTCGTCGAGGTCGCCATCGCGCCCGTCGTGACGCCGGCCGCCCGCGCGGCCTACGCCGGCAAGACCAACGTGCGCGTGCTGGAGGTGCCGATCTCCAAGGCGGCGAACGCGCTCGATTTCAAGCGCGTCGGGGGCGGCATGCTGCTGCAGTCGGCCGACAGCATCGACATCGTCGGCGAGCTCAAGGTCGTCACCAGGCTGCAGCCCACCGCGCAACAGCTGGCCGACCTGCGCTTCGCGTGGACGGTCGCGCGCTTCGTCAAGAGCAACGCCATCGTCTTCTGCAAGGACGGCATGACCATGGGCGTAGGCGCCGGCCAGATGAGCCGCCTCGATTCGGCCCGCATCGCGAGCATCAAGGCGCAGCATGCCGGCCTGAGCCTGCAGGACACGGCCGTCGCCAGCGACGCCTTCTTCCCCTTCCGCGACGGCCTGGATGTGGTGGTCGACGCTGGCGCCACCTGCGTCATCCACCCGGGCGGCTCGATGCGCGACGAGGAAGTGATCGCCGCCGCCGACGAGCGCGGCATCGCCATGGTGCTCACGGGCACCCGTC
>CAMLGG010000195.1 GCA_946479475.1 uncultured Ideonella sp.
ACATGGCCGCCGGCATGATCTACACGATCGGCGGCTCGTTCTGGGAGTTCGGCGGGCCGGACCTGGATCGCGCGAAGCTGTTCGTGATGCTCGGCACGGCCGAGGACCACCACAGCAACCCGCTGAAGATCGCGATCTCCAAGTTCAAGCGCCAGGGCGGCAAGTTCATCGCCATCAACCCGGTGCGCACCGGCTACGCGGCGATCGCCGACGAGTGGATCCCCATCAAGCCCGGCACCGACGGCGCGCTGCTGCTCGCGCTGGTGCACGAGATCATCGCGCTGGGCCTGTACGACCGCGAGTTCCTCGCCCGCTACACCAACGCCGGCCAGCTGGTGAACCAGGACCCGGCCAGCAACGAGTTCGGGCTCATGCTGCGCAATGCCGAGGGCGACCCGGTCAACCCGCTGCGGCCGCACAACTTCTTCTGGTGGGACCGCCTGACCAACCGCCCGGTGGCCGACCACGCCGAGGGCGCGGACCCGGCCCTGCTCGGGCGCTACACCATGCCCGAAGGGCCGCTGGAGGGCACGCCGGCCGTGCCCTCCTTCCAGCTGCTGCAGGAGCGGGTGCAGCCCTGCACGCCGGAGTGGGCCGCCGGCATCACCGGCATCCCGGCCGCGACCATCCGCCGCCTGGCGCGCGAGATGGGCATCACCGCGCGCGACCAGACCATCGAGCTGCCGATCGCCTGGACGGATTGCTGGGGCCGCCGCCACGAGAAGGTCACCGGCAACCCGGTCGCCTTCCACGCCATGCGCGGCCTGGCGGCCCACAGCAACGGCTTCCACGCGATCCGCACGCTGGCCATCCTGATGAGCCTGCTGGGCACCATCGACCGGCCCGGGGGCTTTCGCCACAAGGCGCCTTACCCGCGCGCGGTGCCGCCCAACGCGCGGCCGCCCAAGGGGCCCGAGGCGGTGCAGCCCGAGACGCCGCTGGCCGGCGCGCCGCTGGGCTGGCCAGAGAGCCCGGACGACCTGTTCGTCGACGCCGCCGGCGAGCCGGTGCGCATCGACAGGGCCTTCTCGTGGGAGCACCCGCTGTCGGCCCACGGGCTGATGCACAACGTGATCACCAACGCGTGGCGCGGCAACCCGTACCCGATCGACACGCTGCTGATCTTCATGGCCAACATGGCCTGGAACTCGACGATGAACACGTCCGAGGTCCGGCGCATGCTCAACGACAAGCGCGAGGACGGCGAGTACCGCATCCCCTTCCTCGTCGTCTGCGATGCCTTCCACAGCGAGATGACCGCGTTCGCGGACCTGCTGCTGCCCGACACCACCTACCTGGAGCGACACGACTGCATGTCGCTGCTGGATCGGCCGATCTCGGAGTTCGACGGCCCGGTCGATTCGGTGCGCATCCCGGTGCTGCCCGTGACGGGCCAGTGCAAGCCCTTCCAGGAGGTGCTGGTCGAGCTGGCCTCGCGGCTGAAGCTGCCGGCCTTCGTGCACGCCGACGGCCGGCGCAAGTACCGCGACTACCCGGACTTCATCGTCAACTACGAGACCGCGCCGGGCTCGGGCATCGGCTTCCTCGCGGGCTGGCGCGGGCGCGGCGGCGAGAAGTCGATGCGCGGCGAGCCCAACCCGCGCCAGTGGGAGATGTACGCGAAGAACCACTGCGTCTTCCACCACCGCCTCTCGCCCTCGCTGCAGTACATGCGCAACTGGAACCAGGGCTACATGGAGTGGGCGCAGCAGGCGGGCCTGCGGCGCGACCGCGATCCCATCGTCATCCACCTGTACTCGGAGTTCCTGCAGCGCTTCCGCCTCGCGGCCCAGGGCCGGCACCCGGGCAAGCAGCCGCCGGATCGCCTGCGAGACCGCGTCGCCACCTACTTCGACCCGCTGCCCTTCTACTACGCGCCGCTGGAGCACCAGGCGACCGACACCCAGCGCTACCCGTTGAACGCGGTGACGCAGCGGCCGATGGCGATGTACCACTCCTGGGATTCGCAGAACGCCTGGCTGCGGCAGATCCACGCCCACAACTTCCTGTTCGTCAACACGAAGACCGCGCAGGCGGCCGGCATCGCCGACGGCGGCTGGATGTGGGTCGAGTCGCCCTGGGGCCGCGTGCGCTGCCTGTGCCGCCACTCCGAGGCGGTGGAGCCCGGCACGGTGTGGACCTGGAACGCGATCGGCAAGGCGGCCGGCGCCTGGGGCCTCTCGGCCGATGCCAACGAATCGCGCCGCGGTTTCCTGCTCAACCACCTGATCAGCGAGGAGCTGCCCGGGCCGGGCGGCGGCGCGCCGATGTCGAACTCCGACCCCGTCACCGGCCAGGCGGCCTGGTACGACGTGCGGGTGAGCATCCGGCCGGCCGACGAGGGCGAGCCGGCCGAGACCTCGCCGCAGTTCGAGGCGATGCCCTCCGCGCCCGGCATGGGCGCCACGCCGCCGAAGCGCCGCGGCTGGATGGCCGGCCTGATGAAGGTCATGAAATGACCCAGCTCGCCCTGGTCATCGACCTCAACGTGTGCGTCGGCTGCCATGCCTGCGTGACGAGCTGCAAGCAGTGGAACACCTCGGGCGCGGCCGGCCCGCTGACCGACCTCGACCCCTACGGCGCGGACCCGAGCGGCACCTTCTTCAACCGGGTGCAGACCTTCGAGGTCGGCAGCTTCCCGAACACGCAGACGGTGCACTTCCCCAAGAGCTGCGTGCACTGCGAGGACCCGCCCTGCGTCCCGGTGTGCCCCACCGGTGCGAGCTACAAGCGCGCCGAGGACGGCATCGTGCTCGTCGACTACGACAAGTGCATAGGCTGCAAGTACTGCTCCTGGGCCTGCCCCTACGGCGCGCGCGAGTTCGACGAGGAGCGCAAGGTGATGAGCAAGTGCACGCTGTGCGTGGACCGCGTCACCGACAAGAGCCTGCCCGAGGCCGAGCGCAAGCCGGCCTGCGTGCTGGCCTGCCCGCCCGGCGCGCGGCTGTTCGGCGACATCCACGACCCGGCCTCGGCCGTGTCGACGGCGATCCAGGAGCGCGGCGGCTACGCGCTGATGCCCGAGTGGGGCACCCGACCGGCCAACCACTACCTGCCGCGGCGCAAGGCGCAGATCACGCTGCATCCCGAGGACCTGCAGCGCGTGGACAACCCGCTCAAGATCGACGGCCAGCAGCCGGAGCCGCTGGCGCCGGGACGGGAGGACTTCGCCACATGAAGCCCGCCTTCTCGGTCATCTTCCTGACCACGCTCATCGGCGCCGGCCAGGGCCTGTTCCTCGCGCTGTACGCGGCCGAGCTGGCGGGCCTGGGCCCGACGGTCTTCGTGCCCGGCGCGGCGCTGGCGCTGCTGCTGTGCGGGCTGGGACTCGTCGCCTCCTTCTTCCACCTCGGCCATCCCGAACGCGCCTGGCGCGCCGCGGCGATGTGGCGCACGTCCTGGCTTTCGCGCGAAGTGATCGCGCTGCCCCTGTTCATGGCCTCGCTCGCCGCCTGGGGCGGTGCGCACCTGGCCGGGCTGGCCGGCACGCGCTGGCTGGGCGCGCTCGCGGCCGTGCTGTGCCTGGCCCTGTTCGCCTGCACCGCGATGATCTATGCCTCGATCCGCTTCCTGCAGGAGTGGGCCAGTCCGCTGACGCTGCTGAACTACCTGCTGCTGGGATGCGCTTCGGGCGCGACGCTGGCGAGTGCCCTGGTGGCCGCCTGGCTCACGCCCACCGAGGCGGCGCCCTTCGCCGCCGCGGCGCTGATCCTGACGATCGCGGGGCTCGCGTCGCGCGCGGCTTCGCTGCGGCGAAACGCCCGGCTGAAGCCGCGCTCCACGCTGCAGTCGGCGATCGGCATCAAGCACCCGGTGATCGCCCAGCGCTCGCAGGGCTTCATGGGAGGCTCGTTCAACACGCGCGAGTTCTTCCACGGCCGCAGCCCGGCCTTCCTGCGCTCGGTGAAGTGGTTCTTCCTCGCCGCGGCCTTCGTGCTGCCGGCCGTGCTCCTGGCACTCGGCCCGGCCTCGCCCGCATCGCTGGGCGCGGCTTTCGCGGTGCAGTTCGCCGGGCTGCTGGCCGAGCGCTGGTTCTTCTTCGCCCAGGCCAACCACCCGCAGAACCTGTACTACCAGGCGATCTCCTGACATGCCGGCCCGCCCCTCCTCCCCGCTCCGGCACGGCGCCACGGCGCTGGTGCTGCTCGGCCTGTCGGCGCCCGCCTGGGCGGCGCAAGCCGCGGGCGCGGGCCTGCCGTGGTGGGTCTGGCCGCTCGCCCTCTTCGCGGCCTGCTTCGCGCTCGGCATCGTGGCGGTGCCCGCGGGCATCGGCGGGGGCACGCTGTTCGTGCCCATCGTCGGCGGCTTCTTCCCCTTTCACCTCGATTTCGTGCGCGGCGCGGGGCTGCTCGTGGCCCTGGCCAGCGCGCTCGCGGCGGCGCCCGTGCTGCTGCGTGGCGGGCTGGCGAACCTGCGCCTCGCCCTGCCCCTGGCCGTGCTCGCCTCGGCCAGCTCGATCGCCGGTGCGCTGATCGGCCTCGCCCTGCCCGCCTCGGCGGTGCAGACCGCGCTCGGCCTCGTCGTGCTGGGCATCGTGGCGCTGATGCTGGTGGCCCGCAATGCCGAGCAGCCGCAGGTCGCGGCGCCCGGCCGGCTGTTCGCCCTGCTCGCCTTGCAGGGTGCCTTCGTGGACGGCGCGACGGGCCGGCGCGTCGACTGGCAGGTCCACCGCACCGGCACCGGGCTGGCGGTGTTCACCGGCATCGGCGTGCTCGCCGGCATGTTCGGCATAGGCGCCGGCTGGGCCAACGTGCCGGCGCTGAACCTGCTGATGGGCGCGCCGCTGAAGGTCGCGGCCGGCACCTCGGGCCTGGTGCTGTCGATGGTCGATTCGTCGGCCGCCTGGGTCTACCTGAACCAGGGCGCGGTGCTGCCGATGATCGCCGTGCCTTCGGTGGTCGGGATGATGCTCGGCGCGCGCATTGGCGCGCGGCTGCTGAACGTGCTGCGCGGCTCGGTGATCCGCCGCCTCGTGATCGCGCTGCTGCTGTTCGCCGGGCTGCGCGCCCTGGGCAAGGGCACGGGGGTGTGGCCATGAACGTCGCGCCTCCGATGGGCCAGCCTCCCGGCGCGCGGGCCGCGCAGGCGGGCGCCGCGGCGTCGCTGCAGGCCGACGAGCAGCTGCGCTACGCACGCTGGCTCGAGTGGGGAACACGACTGGGGCTGGTGCTCCTGCTGCTGAGCTTCGCCGCCTACCTCGGAGGCTTCGTGCCATCGCACGTGCCGCGGCGCCAGCTGCCCGAGCTGTGGTCGCTGCCGGTGGGCGAGTACCTGCAGCGCACCGGCACGCCCGGCGGCTGGGGCTGGTTGCAACTGGCGGGCCATGGCGACATGGCCAACCTCGTCGGCATCGCCCTGCTGGCGAGCTGCTCGCTGCCGCCGCTGCTGGCACTCGTGCCGCTGCACCTGCGGCGCGGCGATCGCATCTACGCAGCGCTCTGCCTGGGCGAGGTCGCGGTGCTCGTGCTGGCGGCTTCCGGCCTGCTGCACGGCGGGCATTGAGGGCCACGCGCCATGCACGTCTTCAACCGCCTGCTGCTGGCCACCGAGCATTCGGAGAACGATGCCGGCGCCGAGGCGCTCGCCTTCGCCCTGGCGCGCCGCTGCGAGCTGCCCCTGGCCGGCGTGCTGCCGCTGGTGAGCAATGCGGAGTACGAAGCCCTTGCGCCCGAGATGGCGGCCCACGCGGAAGCCCAGGCGCGCGGGCGGCTCGAGGCCCTGCGAGAGGCCGCGCGCAGTGCCGGCGTGGCGCTGGACATCGAGGCCCGGCGCGGCCCCGAGCCGGACCGGCTGATCATCGACGAGTGCTTGCGGCTGGCGGCCGACCTGCTCGTCATCCGCCGGCGCGGCCGCCGCGGCCTGCTGGCCAACCTGCTGCTCGGCGAGATGGTCCGCAACGTGGTGACTCACGCGCCCTGCAGCGTGCTCGTCGCGCCTCGCGCGGCCCGGATGTGGTCGCGCCGCGTGCTGGTCGCCATCGACCCGCTGGGCACCGACATGACGGCCGTCTCCATCGCCGCTGCCATCGCGGCGCAGTGCGGGCTGCCGCTGTCCGCCATCGCGGTGGTCGACGAAGCCGTCGCCGCCGAACGCAGCCAGCGCACCCTGCGCGAGGCCGCTTCGAGCGCACGCGCCCAGGGCGTCGAACTCGAAGCCCGCAGCTGCGGCGGCCGGCCCCACGAGCGGATCGTCGCGACCGCGACCGCCCTCGGCGCCGACCTCGTCGTCATCGGCCGCCGCGGCGAGGACCGCCTGGCCCGCGCCTGGCTCGGCGGCGTCGCGCAGAAGGTCATCGGCCTGGCCGACCGGCCGGTGCTGGTGGCGGCCTCCCCCTTCTCCTGAAACCCCTCGCGAACGAGCATGAGTGACGCACTGAGCTACCTGGCCAAGGCCCGGCCCGACGCGGTCGGCCATTACCTGAAGTTCCTCAAGGCCTGCGGCAGCCGGCTGGACCCGAAGACCCGCAACCTGATCTCGGTCATCACCAAGGTCCATTCGCAGACGGAGCGGGGCCTGCGGCAGTACCTCACCCGTGCGTTGCGCGAGGGCTGCACGCCGGCCGAGGTGCTCGATGCGCTGCTGATGGCCTTCCCGGCCCTCGGCCTGACCAAGATCATCTGGGCCGTCGACATCATCCTGGCGATGGACCTGCCGGGCTTCTCGCCCGAGGCGCTCCAGCCCTGCCAGGCGGAGGCCGCCTGGCACGACCTGATGCCCGCCGACGCCCTGGCCGAAGGCGAATCGACGCGCGTGGATCGCGACGGCCGGGGCCTGTTCGTGCATCGCACCGGCTCGGGCTTTCGGGTGTTCGACAGCCGCTGCCCGCACCAGACCACCGACATCCCGCACCTCGCGCTGCAGGGCCACACCCTGACCTGCCCCAAGCACCAATGGCAGTTCGACATCCGCAGCGGCCGTTGCACCGGCCAGGGCGACGCGCCGCTGCGCCAGTGGGAAAGCCGCGTCATCGACGGCCGGCTTTGGGCCTGCTGGTGACTGGTTCTTCCCCACCACCACGACGACGACGACAGGAGACAAGGCCATGCAGTACCTCGACCGGATCCGGGCTCTTCGCCCCAGCGCCCTGGCGGCCGCCGCCGCGCTCGTCGCCGGCCCATCGTGGGCCACCAACGGCATGAACATGGAAGGCTACGGCCCCGTGTCCACCGGCATGGGCGGCGCCTCGCAGGCCATCGACCACGGCACGGCCGCCCTGGCGCAGAACCCGGCCACGCTGGCCCTGATGGAAGAAGGCTCGCGCCTGGACATCGCGCTGGGCGTCCTCGGCCCGCACGTGAAGAGCTCGATGCCCGGCATGGGCAGCGCCGATTCGGGCGGCACCTCCTACGTGATGCCGGCGTTCGGCTACGTCCGCCGCTCGGGCCCGTGGGCCTACGGCGTGGGGCTGTTCGCGCAAGGCGGCATGGGCACCGAGTACGGCGCCGACAGCTTCCTCGCCGCCGGCTCGGGGCAGCCCGTGCGCTCGGAGCTGGGCGTGGGCCGCCTGCTCTTCCCGCTCGTCTACCAGGCCACGCCCTCGCTCGCGATCGGCGGCACGCTGGACTACGTCTGGGCCAGCCTGGACCTGCGCATGGCGGCCAGCGGCGCGCAGCTCGGCTCCATGGTCACCGACGCCAGCGGCAACCTGGCCGCGGCCCTGCCGGCGCTGGCCGGCGCGCCCTGGGCGCGGATCGACTTCTCGAACTCCAGCGACTTCAGCGGCGAGGCCTTCGCCACCGGCTGGGCCGCGAAGCTGGGCGTGGTCTGGAAGGCCAGCGACGCGCTGACGCTCGGCGGCTCGTACCAGGCCGAGACCAGCCTGAAGGACATGCGCACCTCCGCCCGCGGCGCGAGCATGTCGGCCTTCGGCGGCTTCGCCGACACGGGCCGCATCACCGTCGTCGACTTCCAGTGGCCCGCCACCACCGCCGTCGGCGCCGCGTGGCAGGCCACCCCCTCGGTGATGCTGGCGGCCGACCTCAAGCACATCGCCTGGTCGTCGGTGATGAAGGACTTCCGGCTGCGCTACGACAGCGCGGGCATGGGCGGATCGGTGAGCTTCGCGCTGGCCCAGGACTGGAAGGACCAGACCGTCCTGAACCTGGGGCTGGCGTGGCGCGCCACCGAGGCGCTGACGGTGCGCGCCGGCCTGAACCTGGCCGACAACCCCATCCCCGAGCCGCTCGTGAACCCGCTGTTCCCGGCCACCGTGAAGAACCACGCCACGCTCGGACTGGGCTGGCGCTTCAGCCCGGCGAGCGAGCTCGACGGCTCGCTCACGATCGCGCCGAGCACCACCGTGACCAACGGCGACGGCGTCCAGGTCTCGCACCGCCAGACGAGCGCCCAGCTCATGTACACCCACCGCTTCTGAGCCGCCGGCGAGCCGGGCACCCCTCGGCTCATCGGCCCGAAGCGAAGCGGCTCAGGGCAGGTCGCCCTCCACGAAGGGATTCGCAGCCTCGTACTCGGCCCGGCTCTTGCGGCGGTGCTCGCCGGCGAGCCGGAGCGAGGCCATGGCGCGGTCGACGTAGATCTCGGATCGAAGCGGCCAGCCGCGAGCCTCGTCGAACAGGCCCGGCATGAGCTCGTAGCTCTGGGGCTCGCCGCCTTCGTCGACATCGTTGAACCACAGGTGCGAGCCGCAGCGCGGGCAGAAGGCGCGCTCGGCGAACGAGGACGAGCGGTAGCGCGTGACCTCGCCCGTCACCGTGACGCCCGCGGGGTCCGCCGTGAAGCACAGGAACAGGCCGCCCGTCCACCGCTGGCACATGCGGCAGTGGCAGGCGCCCACGCGGGGGTCGTGCGCGCCGGCCACGGTGATGGTCACCGCGCCGCAGAGGCAGTGGCCGGTCATCGCCGGACCCGGGTCGGGCTTTTCGGTCGTGGTCTGCATCTCGAAGCTCCTGGAGTCGATGCGGGACAGGGGCAACCGGCGCGCCAGCGCTACTCGGCGGCCGCGTCTTCGGTGTGCGCCGCGCGAGGCTTCTTGCGGTCGTCGAACCGCACGCGGCAAGCCGGCTGTTCGCCGACTTGCGACCATCGCGGCGCGTCGAACCGCAGCTCGGCCGATGCGCACAGCGGCATCTTCGCGACCTGGCCGCCGGACAGCTGATCGGCCAGCCGGGCCAGCCCGGGGTTGTGGCCGACGAGCATCACGCTCGCCAGGCGATCGTCCAGGCCGCGAAGGATGGCGAGCAGCGTTTCGGGCGACGCCTCGAACAGCCTCTCGTCGACCCGGATCGAGCCGGGTTCGAAGCCGAAGCGCCGGGCGAAGATCTCGGCGGTCGACCGGGCATGGACCGCCGTGCTGCACCACACGGCTTCCGGCGGTGCGCCGCGCCGGGCCAGGCGCTCGGCCATGCCCTGGGCCTCGATGACGGCGCGGGCGATCAACGGCCGCTCGTGCCCGGGCAGGCTTTCGTCTTCGCCATCGGCCTTGGCATGGCGCACGAGGAACACGGTCTTCATGGGGCAGCGGCTGGGGTTCGGGCCCGCAGTGTGTCACGCGCCCGGCCGGCCCGGCCGCGTCCGCAGGCCGCACAATGGCGATCCGCTCATCCTTTCCGGATCGCCCGCCTGATCCCGCCCCATGGCCACGCTGACCGACGACAAGACCCGCACCGACCTGCTCAACCGGCTCCGTCGCGCCGAAGGCCAGCTGCGCGGGGTGCAGCGGATGATCGAGGAAGGCGAATCCTGCCTGGACATCGCCGGCCAGATGGCCGCCGTGCGCAAGGCGCTGGAGAGCACCTACGTGCGCATGACGGTGTGCTTCATGCAGCAGGAGCTCGCCTCGCGCGTCTCGCCCGACAGCCGCAACCAGAAGCAGCTCGCGGACGTCCTCGACGACGTCCAGACGCTGCTCGCCAAGGTTCGCTGAGGTCCCGACCGGCCTGGCCGTTCGGGACCTCGGCCCACCTTGGGACTGCCCATGAGCTCCCCCGAGCCCCCTGGACCGGCGAGCCGGTCCTCACCTCGTGAGCTCCCCCGAGCCCCCCCGAGAAGGGGCTCCAGCCAGTTCGACGACACCTCCCAGCCCTCCTCCGGGAGGAGGTCTCCAGCAAGACCGTTGAAGGGCACCGGCAGCTCGTCACTCATGCCGGAGCCTCGCTCTCGGAGGAAGGCTTGGAGGGAACCCACTGCATGCTGGAGCCCCTTCCCGGAGATGCTATGGAGGACCACCCAAGCCAACCCCGTTGATCTACAACGGCGATT
>CAMLGG010000196.1 GCA_946479475.1 uncultured Ideonella sp.
TGGATGCAGCGCGCCGAGGTGGCCGCGCTGCTCTGGCCGGACGTGCCGCGCAGCCAGGCCTCGACCAACCTTCGCAAGGCGCTCTTCCGGGTGCGCGACACCCCCTGTGCGGACGCGATCGAAAGCGACGGTCCGCTGCTGCGCATCGCCGCCTCCACCGACCTGCAGGCCTTCCACGCCAGCGTGCGCGAAGGCCGGCTGGCCGAGGCGCTGGCGCAGGCACCAGGCGACCTCCTGGCCGGCTTCGACGACGATGCCAACGAAGGCTGGACGGAATGGCTGCGCGGCCAGCGCGAGCGCTGGCGGCAGGCCTGGCGCAGCGCCGCACTTCAGCGCCTGGCAGGTGGTGCTTCGGACGACGAGGCCATTGCGCTGTCGGCGGCGATGCTCGAAGCGGACCCGCTGGATGAAGCGGCGCTCGAGATCCACGTGCGGCATCTGGCCCACGCCGGCCAGGCGGCGCGCGCGCGAGAAGCCTGGCGCGCCTTCGCCCAGCGCCTCGACCAGGACCTCGGCGTGCAGCCCGGCAGCGCGCTGCGTGCCCTGCACGACAGCTTGCTCTCCGCCACGCCGGCGCCCGCCACGTCCACGCTCGCCGACGACGACGGCTATGTCGGCCGCGTGGTCGAGTTGCGCCGCATCGTCGAACTGATGGGCCGACCCGCCTGCCGCCTGCTCGCCATCGTCGGGCCGGGAGGCGTCGGCAAGACGCGCCTGGCGCGGCGGGCGATGGAAGAAGTGTCCCCGCTGTTCGACGACGGCGCGCTGTTCGTCTCCCTGGAGGATGTGGACAGTCCGGCCGGCTTCGTCGCGCGCCTCTCCCGCCTGCTCGGGGTGCCGCGCTCGGGCACGAAGGACGAGCTGCAGGCGCTGGCCGACCACCTGCACGAGCGCCACCTGCTGCTGGTGCTCGACAACTTCGAGCCCGTCGCCGCGATCGCCACGCCGCTGATCGAGAAGCTGCTGGACGCCGCGCCGAACCTGAAGCTGATCGCCACCACGCGCGAGCGCCTCGCACTGGCCGCGCAGTGGGCGCTGCCGCTCGAGGGCCTGCCATGCCCCGAGCCGGAGGACATGGACCGGCTGGAGGACTTCGACGCCTCGCGCCTCTTCCTCGCTGCCGCGCGGCGCGCCGACCCGACGGGCGACGCCTGCAGCGAGCCGGCCGCGATCGTCGACATCTGCCGCCAGGTCGACGGCCTGCCGCTCGCGCTGGAGCTCACCGCCGCGTGGACGCGGATGATGCGCTGTGCCGACATCGCCCGCGAGCTGCGCCAGGGCACCGAGTTGCTGCGCGCCACCAACCCGGCCTTCCCTGCGCGCCAGGCGAGCCTCGAAGCGGTCTTCGAGCAATCCTGGCGGCTGCTGGGCGAGCGCGAGCGCCAGGCGCTGGCGCGCCTGTCGGTGTTCCGCGCGGGCTTCACCGTGGAGGCGGCGCGTGTGGTCGCGGCGGCGCCGCTGCCGGTGCTTGGCGCGCTGCTCGACAAGTCGCTGCTGCGCAAGGAGGGCTTGCGCATGAGCCTGCACCCGCTGGTGCAGCAGTTCGCGGCGCTTCAGCTGGGCGACGGATGGCCGTACGAGGCCGCTCGCGCCGCCCACGCGGTCTTCTTCCGCGACTTGCTGGCCGAGCGCCAGCCGGCGCTGCGCGGGGCGGAGGCCGAGGCCCTGCGCTGCATCGACGACGAGTACGAGAACTGCCGCGTGGCGCTGGAGTGGTTGTCGGCGCACGGGCCTTCGGAGCGCCTCGCCACCGCGGCCTGGGGCCTGTCGGACCACGCCGAGCATCGCGGCCAGCCGCAGCGTGCGCTGGCGGTGCTGCAAGCCGCGATGGCGACGCCGCTGGCGGCGCGCGAGCCCACCGTGCGCGCGCGACTGCTGGTGCATGCGTCCCACCTGCAGATCCGGCTGGACCGCTTCGCCGATGCCGAGGCGCAGGCGCGTGAAGCGATGGCCACCGCCGCGCAGGGCGACGATGGCGAGGCGATGCTCACGCGGCGCCTGGCGCTGCGGGTGCTGGGCGCCGCCGCTCTGCGCCTGGGCCACCTCGACGAGGCGCGCGAGCACTTCCAGGCCATGCTGGAACTTGCGAGCGGGCCGTCGGCGATGCGCGACCGCGCCGTCTCGCTGGACCACCTGTCGCTGATCGAGCGGCGCGTTGGCCGCTACGACGAGGCGCTGCGCCTGGCCCGCGAAGCGCTCGCGCTGCAGCGCCGCCATGGTGACGTGGCCGTGCTCTCGCTCGGCCTGAACAACCTCGGGTCGCTGCACATGAGCAGGCGCGAACCCGAAGCGGCCGAAGCGCCGCTGACCGAAGCGCTGGCGCTGTGCGAGCGCAACGGCCTCACCGCCACCGGCGGCCTGGTGCTCGCGAACCTCAGTGACATGGCCTTGATGCGCGGCGACCTCGAAGCCGCACAGCGCCACGGACGGCGCGCGCTGACCATGATCGAATCGATGGGGCACCGCATGCTCTACGGCTGGCTGCAGGCGCAGCTCGGCATCGTGGCGGCGCTGCGCGGCGACATCCCCGCCGCCTGCGCGTCGGTGGGTCTGGCCTGCGAGGTTGCGCTCGCGCTGCAGGTGCCACTTCTGAAAGCCAAGGTGACCGTGGCCTTCGCGCAGGTGGCACACCGCAGCGGCCATGCCGTGGCAGCGCGGCAGGCCCTGCGTGTCGCCGATGCCGAGCCCAGTCTCAGCCTCGGGGACCGCGAGGAGCTCGCGCGCCCGACGGCGCAGTGGGAAGAGGTGGCGCTTCCTGCGTTGCCCGCGATGACGCTCGATACCTTGCTGCAGCGCGTGGCCTTGGAAGCGCCGGGCGGCTTCGCTGCGCTCGTCGCGTTCCTGGGCCGCTGAGCTTCGCGGAACGCCCGCAGAACGGGGCGCCCGCCACAGTTCGTCCTCACGAAAGGACGAACCCATGCACACCCTGCTCACCCTCCTGCCGGTGCAGCCCGGCATCCTGGCCACCGCCCGCCTGGCGCTGGCCGAAGCGCAGCGCCGCTGGGCGGCCCGCCGCGAGGCGCGCCCGACGGCTGAAGCGCTGGCCGACCTGGACGACCGCGCGCTGCACGGCCTCGGTTTCGACCGCAGCGGGATCGACGCCGTGTCAATCGAGTTGCACGGCCTGCGCCGCCCTTCGCTGCGCCGCACGAGCGAGGCCTGAGGCCGCTCCCGTTTCCCTCACCCCGACCCCAACCACTCCATCGAAAGGAACCACCATGAACCGCTATCTCGTCGAACGCACCTTCCCCGAAGGCCTCTCCATCCCCATGACCCCGGAAGGCCGCAAGGCCTGCGCCAAGGTCGTGAAGGTCAATGCCAGCGAGGCCGTGACCTGGGTCCACTCCTACGTGAGCCCTGACCGCAAGAAGACCTTCTGCATCTACGACGGCCCGTCGCCCGAAGCGATCCGCCAGGTGGCCGAGCGCAACGGCCTGCCGGTCGACACGATCACCCCGGTGACCGTGCTCGACCCGTACTTCTACCTGCCGGCCTGACGCGACGCCAAAGCCTCTCCATGAAGCGCTACCTGGTCGAAAGAAGCTTCCCGCACGGCCTCGTCGTCCCGATGAGCGCCGAAGGCCGCAAGACCTGCGGGAGCGTGCTGGCCGTCAACGCCCCCTGGGCGGTCACCTGGATCCGCTCCTACGTGAGCCCCGACGGCATGAAGACCTGGTGCCTCTACGAAGCCCCGTCGCAGGAGGCCATCCGCCAGGTGGCCGAACGCAACGGCCTTCCGTTCGAGCGCATCACCGAAGTCGGCCTGTGGAGCCCACACTCATTTCCCAGCCAGAACCTTCCATGAAACTCTTCTGTCTTCAAACCCTCGGCAGCGCGATCGCGGCTGCCGTCTGCTGCGCGCTGCCCGTCGGCAACGCGCATGCGCAGTTCGCGTCCTGGTCGGCGCAGCCGAACGTCAAGGCGCTGGCCGGCGACTTCGACGGCGACAAGGCGAGCGACATCCTGCTCACCGGCGGCGCCGGCTGGACCAGCCTGCCGGTGGCCTTCTCCAACCGCGACGGCTCGTTCCGCGTCACCAATGCCTTCGTCGGCGACTTCGGCACCTGGGCCACCACGCCCAACGTCAAGACGCTCGTGGGCGACTTCAACGGCGACCGCAAGAGCGACGTCGCGCTGATCGGCCCGGGCGGCTGGCGCAGCATGCCGGTGGCCTTCTCCAATGGCGACGGCAGCTTCCGCATCACCAACTCCAATGTCGGCGACTTCGGCGGCTGGGCCTCGGTGCCCAACGTCGACGCGCTGGTCGGCGATTTCGACGGCGACGGCAAGGCCGATGTGGCGCTGGCCGGCGGCGACCCGAACTGGTGGCACACGATGCCTGTCGCCTTTTCGAAGAAGGACGGTAGCTTCAAGGTCACCAACACCGAAGCCGGCGTCTTCGCCGTGCGCGCGGGCGAGCTCGGCACGAAGAAGGTCGTGGGCGACTTCGACGGCGACGGCAGGGCAGACATCGCCGTCGTCGGTTCCTCCGCGCGCACGCTGCCGGTTGCGTTCTCGCGCGGCAAGGGCGCGTTCGACATTCGCGACGCGGCCATCGGTGAATTCGCCGCCTGGGCCGCGGTGCCCGGCGTGAAGGTGCTGGTGGGCGACTTCAACGGCGACCGCCGCAGCGACATTGCCTTGATCGGCGGCGACCCGAACTGGTGGAGCACCGTGCCCGTGGCGTTCTCCAACGGTGACGGCACGTTCAACGTCACCAACTTCCAGGTCTACTTCGACGGCAGCAACAACCTGTCGGCGCAGGCAGCACATGGGGCGGCCACGGTGTTCGCCGGTGACGCGAACGGCGACGGCCTGGCCGACATCACCGTCGTCAGTGCGGGCACCTTCGTCTACACCGGCCTGTCACGCGGCGACGGCACTTTCGGCATCGTCATCTCGCAGCCGGGCGACTTCGCTTCGCGCTCGCACGAGGCTGGCGTGCACGCCGTGGTGGCCGACTTCGACCGCGACGGCCGCATCGACGTGGCGCTGACCGGCAACCCCTTCTGGAACACCGTGCCGATGGCGCGCTCGCGAGGCGGCAGCTACATCGGCCGCTTCCTGCCCATCCAGCAGGCGGGTGTGCAGGACGTGTTCCCGATCCGCGCCTGGGTCACCGGCAGCACCTGGGAGCCCTTCGCCAACCGTTGCGTGGCCGACCCGGTGGGCAGCCTGCGCACGCTGACGCCCGACCCGAGCTACGTGATGGGCTACCGCAGCGGCAGCGACGAGGCCAGCGTGTGGGCACCGACCACCGGCACCGGCATGGAGCACCGCCAGGGCATCCAGCGCCTGAACCGCAACGGGGTGAACTACTTCGCCGTCTCGATGTCGACCCAGCCCGGCACGGCCGCGGGCCTGGAGATCACCTCGATGGGCTCGCGCGGGCCGACGCTCTACGCGATGGGCGGCAACACTGCGCCGTTCCAACTCGCCCCGGCCAGCGACTCGGTGCGCGCCTACATCAGCGAACCTTCCGCCCGCAACCACGCGAGCGGCTTCCAGATCACCGGTGAGTATGCGATCCAGCCGTTCGAGGCGATCGACGACAGCGTCACGGCAGGCTTTCGCATCGTGCGCCTGAGCGACCCGACGCGGCCAGTCTGGAGCGCCTCGACGAACCGCCTACGCAACGGCCTCACCGACGCCGGTGCGGCGAGCCTGGTTCGGCTGCAATCCGGCCGCTTCATGGCCTTGGTGTTCGGCAACGACTCTGACAACGTCGAGGTCTTCGTCTCCACGCTGGCCGAGATGCCGGGCTTCAGCGGCAATGGCTCGCAATGGCAATCGGTGGCCGCAGCCAACACGCCGTTCGGCGCATCGGACTACCAGAACGTCCAGATCGTCTCCGACTGCTCCGGCCAGCTCTACATCGTGGGCACGCACCGCCACTGGGATTCGGAGAACGACTGGGCCGACATCTGGCGCCTCGACGTGTCCGACAGCTACGCGCCGAGCTTCACCAAGCTGGGCAACTTCAATGCCAAGTGCCGTACCGGCAACACAGGCAACGAGCGCTACTGCGACTTCGCAGCAGGAGCGGGCGTGTACGTGGACGGCAGCGGCAAGCTGGTGCTGTACGGCGTGGAGCATTACAACGACGGCGTGCCCGGCACCACGCGCGGGGTCAAGGTACGCGAGTTCAACTAGACTGGCGAGGGCTGAATCGGGCAGGGCGGATGGCGCAGCAGCGATGCTCAGGCGCCATCCGACCGCCAGCGCAATCTCGCTCTCATCCGACACTCAGGCTTTCCGACAAACTCGACCTTGCCATCGACGCCGTTGGAGCCCCAGTGCCCCGGCGCCTGGCTTCGATAGCGCCATGACGAGCCAGGCGTCATCCTCTGCCACCAGACTCACAGGTGGCCAGCTGGACCGAGGTCTGCGGCTCCAGCATTGATTGCGTCGGCATGGACGCCATGAACTCGCGGGCCTCGTCGAGAGTCATGGGAGTCCACCCCTGGTATCGAGCCAGGACGGGGTCCGCCCGGTAGCTGGCGAAGCGTTCCAGGTCGGATTGCTGCAGGCGCCGCACGACGAGACGTTCGGTGCGGATTGGAAGTTGAAGGGTCATGCGTGTTCTCGACGCCGAGGGGCCACCGCTTGCATTTCACAGTCACGCCGGCCCGTTCCCTTTGAGCGCCATTGCCAACGAATCTCGAGTCAAGAGTTCAGGGCCACTGCTCCGCAAAGAACTCGGCAACCTGGCTGTCCAGGCTGGGCAAGAACGCCACGCGGTCGAAACCCGGCGGGTTGGCCGAAGCGTCCCCTGCTACAGAGGGCAGCGGGAAGGTCGGCTGTGCCATGAATGCGAAGTGCCCCGCGCCAGACACCGTACTGGCCTTGGCGCCGGGCAGGCTGTCGACGACATACTGGCCGTGGTACTTGCCGTTGAGCACCACGTCTTGTTCGGCCATGATGACGCGCACGGGCAGCTTGATGGCCGCCAGGCTCTCGGGTGTGAACACCACCGCCATGGGGGCCAGCGCAACCACCGCCCGGATGCGGCGGTCGGCCACCGATACCCGTTGCCCGTCGGAAACGGCAGCACTGGCGGGACCCGCTGCTGGGGACTCGTTGACGGCAGAGCCCTTGGCCAGAGAGCAGTAGCCCGGGTCGTCCTGCACCGTGCGGCAATGCTGCGCCGAGCGCTGTGGTTCGGCCTGCGCCCCCGCCAACGCCAGTACGCTGTAGCCGCCCGCGGAATGGCCCACGGCACCGATGCGCTCGGTCGGGATGCGCGCGCTCCATTCAGGGCTTGCCAGCAGCGCATCCAGCACCCGGCTCAGTTGGAGCGGGCGTTCGCTCAAGTAGCGGCCCGAGGTGACCAGCGAACGGTCCTGCCAGTTGTCGCCCGGATGGCGCACGGCCGCCACCAAGTAGCCGTCCCGGGCCAGCCGGGTGCCGAGATTGTGGTGGTTGAGTTCTGTGCCGCTCGTGCCGTGCGAGAGGAGTATGAGTCCCTTGAGTTTGACATCGGAGGCCGGCGCACCCGGGGCGACGACGGGCAGCCAGGGGCCCATGGGCACAGCGCGGTCAGGGACGGCCGTGGGGTAGAAAAGTGCCACTGTCATGGGCGTGTCGCCTGGGACCGTGAGCGTGCGATAGCCCGCGCTCTGGGCGTTCACAGGTCCTGCCAATGCCAGCAAGGCAGAAGCGACGAGGACTGCCGGTTGGAGAAGGGTGCTGAACAGTTTCATGTTGTGCTTTCAGTGTGTGTCGGTCTGGCCGACGACGGAAGCAGTAAACATTGAAATCTCCTTGGTTCGGTTTGACTTCTCGATGTCGTGCGGTCATCATAGAAGTTGAAGTCAACTTCATGTCAAGAACTTTCTTCACCATGGACATCTCGGAAGTCGCCAGGAAGTCCGGCGTCGCCGCCTCGGCGCTGCGGTACTACGAACGCAAGGGGCTCATCCACTCGCTCGAGTCGGATGGCGCTCGTCGCAAGTTCTCGCCGGCGGTGCTTGACCAGCTCGCGCTCATCGCGCTGGGGCAGGCCGCCGGGTTCTCGCTGGACGAGATTCGGGTGATGTTCACGCCGAACGGTGAGCCCAACATCGACCGGACCATGCTCGCGGCCAAAGCCGATGAGCTCGAGGCGATGGTCGTGCGCCTGAAGGCCATGATTCGGAGCTTGCGCCACGCGGTGGTGTGCCCGGCAGAGAGCCACGCGGCGTGCCCGTCGTTCCAGAAACTCCTGAAGGCTGCAGCTTCCGGCGCGCTGGAGAGCCGAAAACGCCAACTTGCACCCACTAGGAGCAAGTAATCGGGAGGC
This sequence comes from uncultured Ideonella sp., assembly GCA_946479475.1. Next base: position 8,282 of record CAMLGG010000196.1, read on the forward strand.
GTGCGGCTGCCGTCACGGGCCAGCAATGGTTGTTCCGATGCAGCGAGGTGGCGATGCCACGTCACTGCTGGCGCAGCCTCGCGTCGAAGAACTCGACGACGGCCTTGTTCATCGACTGATGAAACTGTTCACGGTCGAACCCGTCCGCATCCGCGCAGAGCGCAGGCGAGCGCAGGAGTCGACAGGGCGCCAAGAACGAGCTGTGGCCGGCAAGAGCCACCGAGTGGAACTCCACGTGCGAGCCAAGTCCCTGCTGGATGAGCTTGGCATTGGTCGCATACGGGACGAGCTGGTCTGCCTCGCCGCTCCACAGTTGCACAGGCACGTTGACGCCGGAAAGACCCTGCGGAGCAAGCGCGAAGCCAAGGCCCGGTGCGGCGACCACAGCGGCCTTGATGCGCCCGGGTGATTTCAGGGCTTCTCCCGGCCACGCCGAATCGGCGACCAGCAAAGGAGAGCCAACCTGCTTCAAGACCCGGCAGACGAACTCGGGAGTCTCCTGGCAGTGAGGCCCAATCAACCTCATGTCGGGCTGGGCACCGACGGCGGAGAGCACCGTGAAACCACCAGCGGACATGCCGTACGCGCCAACGCGGCCGCCGTCCAGTCGCCCAGCGTCGGACCAGCGGACAAGCATGTACTCGAGCGCGATGTCCAGTTCGCCCACCCTGTCGCTGAAGAGGGTCTGTGACCCCGCGTGCGACTGGTCAGTGAAGTTGTCTCCGCGGTGAAGCGGCGCCACAACGACATACCCGGCACTCGCAAGCGCGAGCGCGAGGTCTGCATGACTTTGCGGCCCACCGCCGTTGCCATGAGAGATGACCACTAGCGGCAGCCTCTTGCCTGCGACCGGACCGTCCCTTGCAACGTCCATCAGGACGAGCCCAATCAAGACCGTCGGCCACGGTCGAGCGCTGGTCGGGTACCAAATCGCCACAGCCAGTGGAGGCTCGCCGGCTGTCGAGGCATTGGCCAACCGAAAGCCGACCGGACTTGATGGCCGCAAAGCCGACCGATAGACCACGCCTGCGCCGCCCAGCAGCAGGACCAGCAAGGCAATGGAGATTCTGACGAGCCACTTCATGTCCTTGCGCCTCCAATGCAGGTCACATCACCGCTAGGCAGCGTGAGGGGCATGGCCCTCAAAGGTACGTACACGGCGACAAGCTCGTTTGAGTTCCAGGCGCCGGCCTCATGCCGGAGTCGGAACTGGACATTCTGACGATGAATAGCTCGGACACGACAAGGTCGAGGCCCCACGCTGCAGCCATGAGGATGTCTCGAGGTCGCCCATGAACCGGCCCTGCAAGAAGCAGTTCAACCGGTAGGAACAGGAGGACTGGGTGCCTGCGCCCAGACTCAGCGCATAGGTGCGAAGCATCCATGCGCCGTGGGCGCGGTAGCGCCTCTCGACAATGGCTCGCAGGGCCGCCAGTTGCACCAGCCGCGCGCCGCCGGCCACAAGTGGCACAGCACTCAGCGCCAATAGCAGGTGACTGACTCTGACACGGCGCGATTTCATGGCGATGCCGATGCGAACGAACGAAGTCAGTCCTGCGCGACCAGGGCGCCAACGGCTCGACGCGTGAGCGGTGCCGCGACGAGGACGACGGGGAATGCCACCAGCCACGCGGTGACCCAGCCGGTCGTCCACATGCCGACGAAGCCGGGCGCGATGCCGGCAGCGCGGTAGGTGGCGATGCCGGAGACCAGCAGCGACATCAGCCCCGAGAGGATGAAGCCGAACAGGGCGGGTGCGAATCTCCTGGGGAACATGATGTTCAAGCCTCCACAGCTTCTTGTTGCCGCGCTTTCGCGTTGACGCGCAGCAAGGTGTTGGCGAAATTCCGGCCAAACATGTGGGCGGTCTTCACGTCGCCGGGAACGAACGAATC
>CAMLGG010000197.1 GCA_946479475.1 uncultured Ideonella sp.
TGTGGTCTGCAACGCCGACGAAGGCGACTCCGGCACCTTCGCCGACCGCATGCTGCTCGAAGGCGACCCCTACCTGCTGATCGAGGGCATGGCCATCGCCGCGCTGGCGGTGGGCGCGAGCAAGGGCTTCGTCTACATCCGCTCGGAGTACCCGCACGCCATCGCCACCTTCGAACGGGCGCTGAAGGCGGCACGCGAGGCGGGCGTGCTCGGCGCCTCGATGCTCGGCTCGGGCAAGGCCTTCGACATCGAGGCCCGCGTGGGCGGCGGCTCCTACGTCTGCGGCGAAGAGACCGCGATGCTGGAGAGCCTGGAAGGCAAGCGCGGCATCGTGCGCGCCAAGCCGCCGCTGCCGGCCATCAGCGGCCTGTTCGGCCGGCCCACGGTGATCAACAACGTGCTCACCTTCGCCGCGGTGCCGACCATCCTGGAAAAGGGCGCCAAGTTCTACCAGGACTTCGGCACCGGCCGCTCGCGCGGCACCTTGCCCTTCCAGCTCGCTGGCAACATCCTGCGCGGCGGCCTGTTCGAGCTGCCCTTCGGCCTGACGCTGCGCGAGCTGGTGTTCGACATCGGCGGCGGCACCCGCAGCGGCCGGCCGGTCAAGGCCATCCAGGTCGGCGGCCCGCTCGGGGCCTACGTGCCCGAGTCGCAATGGGACCTGCCGCTGGACTACGACGCCTACACGGCCAAGGGCCTGGTGCTGGGGCACGGCGGCGTGGTGGTGCACGACGATACGGTCGACATGGCGCAGCTGGCGCGCTTCGCCATGGAGTTCTGCGCCGTCGAGTCCTGCGGCAAGTGCACGCCCTGCCGCATCGGCTCGACCCGCGGGGTCGAGGTGATCGACAAGATCGTGGCCAACCACAACCGGCCGCAACAGGAGAGATTGCTGCGCGACCTGTGCGACACGATGCTCGCCGGCAGCCTGTGCGCCATGGGCGGCATGACGCCGTACCCGGTCCTGTCTGCGCTCGACCACTACCCGCAGGACTTCGGCCTCGTCCCCGACGACCAGCAAGCCGCCTGAACAGAAAGCGAACCCCATGCAGCCCTTCAACGAAGTCGACTACGGAACTCCGAAGCGCGAATCCGCCGCGGAGGTCACGCTCGAGATCGACGGCCAGCAGGTGACGGTGCCCGCCGGCACCTCGCTGATGCGCGCGGCCATCGAGGCCGGCATCGGCATTCCCAAGCTCTGCGCGACCGACAGCCTGGAGCCCTTCGGCTCCTGCCGCCTGTGCCTGGTGGAGATCGAAGGCCGCCGCGGCTACCCCGCTTCGTGCACCACGCCCGCCGAGGCCGGCATGAAGGTCCGCACGCAGAGCGACAAGCTGGGCAAGCTGCGTCACGACGTGATGGAGCTCTACATCTCCGACCATCCGCTGGACTGCCTGACCTGCGGCGCGAACGGCGATTGCGAGCTTCAGGACATGGCCGGCGCGGTGGGCCTGCGCAACGTGCGCTACGGCTTCGAGGGCGCCAACCACCTGCAGGCGAAGAAGGACGAATCCAACCCCTACTTCACCTACGACCCGAGCAAGTGCATCGTCTGCAACCGCTGCGTGCGGGCCTGTGAAGAGACCCAGGGCACCTTCGCACTGACCATCTCCGGCCGCGGCTTCGACTCGCGCGTGTCTCCCGGCCAGGACCAGGCCTTCATGGACAGCGAGTGCGTCAGCTGCGGTGCCTGCGTGCAGGCCTGCCCGACGGCCACGCTGCAGGACAAGAGCGTCATCTCGCTCGGCATGCCCACCAAGAGCGTGGTCACGACTTGCGCCTATTGCGGCGTGGGTTGCGGCTTCAAGGCCGAGGTCAAGGGCGAGCAGGTCGTGCGCATGACGCCGTGGAAGGACGGCAAGGCCAACGAGGGCCACTCCTGCGTCAAGGGTCGCTTCGCCTGGGGCTACGCGACCCACAAGGACCGCATCACCAAGCCGATGATCCGGGCCAAGATCACCGACCCCTGGCAGGAGGTGTCGTGGGACGAGGCCATCGCGCACGCTGCGAGCGAGTTCCGCCGCATCCAGGCCCAGCACGGCCGTGATTCCATCGGCGGCATCACCTCCTCGCGTTGCACCAACGAGGAGACCTACCTCGTCCAGAAGCTGATCCGCGCGGCCTTCGGCAACAACAACGTCGACACCTGCGCCCGCGTCTGCCACTCGCCCACCGGCTACGGCCTGAAGGCGACCTTCGGCGAATCGGCCGGCACCCAGACCTTCAAGTCGGTCGAGCAGTCCGACGTGATCATGGTCATCGGTGCCAACCCGAGCGATGCGCACCCGGTGTTCGCCTCGCGCATGAAGAAGCGCCTGCGCGAAGGCGCGAAGCTGATCGTCGTCGACCCGCGCCGCATCGACCTGGTCGCCTCGCCGCACGTGTCGGCCGACTACCACCTGCAGCTGCGCCCCGGCACCAACGTGGCGGTGATCTCGGCGATGGCCCACGTCATCGTCACCGAGGGCCTGCTGAACGAGGCTTTCATCGCGGAGCGCTGCGAGGAGAAGGCCTTCCAGCAGTGGCGCGACTTCGTCAGCAAGCCGGAGAACTCGCCCGAAGCGATGGAGGCCATCACCGGCGTGCCCGCAGCCGAGCTGCGAGGTGCCGCGCGCCTGTACGCCACCGGCGGCAACGCGGCCATCTACTACGGCCTGGGCGTCACCGAGCACGCCCAGGGCTCGACGATGGTGATGGGCATCGCCAACCTCGCCATGGCCACCGGCAACGTCGGCCGCGAAGGCGTGGGCGTGAACCCGCTGCGCGGCCAGAACAACGTGCAGGGCTCGTGCGACATGGGCTCCTTCCCGCACGAGCTGCCCGGCTACCGGCACGTGTCGGACAGCATCGTGCGCGCCGAGTTCGAGGCCGCCTGGGGCGTGGCGCTGGCCGCCGAGCCGGGCCTGCGCATCCCCAACATGTTCGATGCCGCGATGGAAGGCAGCTACAAGGGCATGTACGTGCAGGGCGAGGACATCGTGCAGTCCGACCCCAACACCCAGCACGTGACCGAGGCGCTGTCGCGGCTCGAATGCCTGGTGGTGCAGGACATCTTCCTCAACGAGACGGCGAAGTACGCCCACGTGCTGCTGCCCGGCTCCAGCTTCCTGGAGAAGGACGGCACCTTCACCAACGCCGAGCGCCGCATCTCGCGCGTTCGCAAGGTGATGAAGCCGCTGGCCGGCCTGGCCGACTGGGAGGTCACGGTCAAGCTCTCGAATGCGCTCGGCTATCCGATGGACTACACGCATCCGTCGCAGATCATGGACGAGATCGCGGCGCTCACGCCGACCTTCCACGGCGTGAGCTACGCCAAGCTCGACAAGCTCGGCAGCGTGCAGTGGCCCTGCAACGAGGAGACGGCCGAGGACGGCACGGCCATCATGCACGTCGACGAGTTCGTGCGCGGCAAGGGCAGGTTCGTCATCACCCAGTACGTGGCCTCGCCGGAGAAGGTCACGCGCAGATTCCCGCTGGTGCTCACCACCGGCCGCATCCTCAGCCAGTACAACGTCGGCGCCCAGACGAGACGCACGCCCAACAACCTGTGGCACGACGAGGACCGGCTGGAGATCCACCCGCACGACGCCGAGGAGCGCGGCATCCGCGACGAGGACTGGGTCGGCATCACCAGCCGCGCCGGCGAGACGGTGCTGCGCGCCAAGGTGAGCGACCGCATGCAGCCGGGCGTGGTCTACACGACCTTCCACTTCCCCGAGTCGGGCGCCAACGTCATCACGACCGACAGCTCGGACTGGGCGACCAACTGCCCCGAGTACAAGGTCACTGCGGTGCAGGTGAGCAAGGTGGCCCAGCCCTCGGAGTGGCAGATCGAGTACGTGCGGTTCAACGAGACGCAGCTCGAACTGCTCGGCAAGGAGTGACGGCCATGCAGACCGTCACTCACGTCCCCGGCGCGGCGTCCCTGCAAGCGCTCGCCTGCCACGGCGGCGTGCCCCGCCTGGTCGACGACCTCGTCGCCGACGAGGTGCCGGTCGCCTTGCAGTTCAACGGCATCTCGCACGCGGTGATGCTGGCCACGCCGCTCGACCTGGAGGACTTCGCCTACGGCTTCTCCCTCGGCGAAGGCATCATCGACCGGCCGGGCGACCTGCACGACATCGAGGTGGAGCCGGCCGAAGAGGGCATGGTGGTGCACGTCGAGGTGGCGAGCCGCTGCCTCGCCCGCCTGAAGGAGCGGCGCCGCACCCTGGCCGGCCGCACCGGCTGCGGCCTGTGCGGCGTCGAGAGCCTGGCGCAGGCGCTGCCTCGCATCGAGTCCCGCGTCACTTCTTTGTCCATCGACGTGGACGGTCTCTCGAAGGCCTTCGAGAGCATGCGCCGGCACCAGCACCTACAATCCGCGACCGGCGCGACCCACGCCGCCGCGTGGTGCGACCCTTCCGGCAAGATCCACTTGCTGCGCGAGGATGTCGGCCGCCACAACGCGCTCGACAAGCTGATCGGCGCACTCGCACGCAGTCGTACCGAAGCGCGTGCGGGCTTCTTCGCGGTGACCAGCCGCGCCAGCTACGAAATGGTGCAGAAGACGGTGCGCGCCGGCGTCGGCGTGCTGGCCGCCATCTCCGCCCCCACCGCCCTGGCCGTGCGCAGTGCGCAGCAGGCCGGGCTTTGCCTGATCGGCTTCGCTCGCGGCGTCGATTGGGTGGCCTACAGCCACGCCGACCGACTGATCCTCGAACCGACCACGACCACCTGAACGCGATGCACACCGAGCACCTCATCCAGATGGCCAACAGCATCGGCGACTTCTTCGCCGCGATGCCGGATGCCGAAGAGGCGCGCGCCGACCTGGCCGCCCACATCCAGAAGTTCTGGGAGCCGCGCATGCGCCGCGGCATCCTGGCGCATCTCGACGGCGCGCAGGGCGCCGGCCTGAACCCCATCGTCCTGCAGGCGCTGCAAGAGCACCGCGCCCGGCTGGCGTGAAGGCTGCGGTCGCCCGCCTTCGCGCGCTGCCGGCGGCGAGCAGCTGGCGCGACTTCCTCCCGCCCGACCAGACGGTCGACGCGAAGGAGCGCTGGCGCGCCTCGCTCGGCGCGCTGCTGGGCGTGCTGCTTACCGCGCTGCTGTGCCACGCCTTCACGCCGCCGCACGGCGGCCTGCCCTGGCTGGTGGCGCCCATAGGCGCGAGCGCGGTGCTGGTGTTCGCGCTGCCCGCCAGCCCGTTCGCCCAGCCGTGGAGCGTGGTGGGGGGCAACACGCTTTCGGCGCTCGTCGGCATAGCCTTCGTGCAGATGATGGGCAGCACGCCCGCCTCGGCGGCGTTGGCGGTCGGCGTGGCGATCGGCCTGATGTTCGCCCTGCGCTGCCTGCACCCGCCCGGCGGCGCCTGTGCCGTGCTGATGGTCATGGGGGGCATAGGGGACCCGGGCTTCGCGATCTACCCCGTCCTGCTGAACTCGCTGCTGCTCGCGCTCGCCGGCGTCTTCTACAACCACGCCACCGGCCGGCCCTATCCGCAGCGCCACGCCCCGGCACCCAAGGCCGACGAGCTCAAGCGCCGCTCGTTCACTGATGCCGACCTGGACGCGGTGCTGGCCCGCTACAACCAGGTGCTGGACGTCAGCCGCGAAGACCTCCACATGCTGCTGGAGCAGGCCCAGATGCAGGCCTGGCGGCGCCGCTCGGGCCAGATCCGGTGTGCGGAGGTGATGTCCAAGGATCCGGTTTCGGTGAGCTTCGGCACGCCGCTGGAAGAGGCCTGGGCCCTGCTGCGCCAGCACCGCATCAAGTCGCTGCCGGTGGTCGACCGGGTGCAGCGCCTGGTGGGCATCGTGACGCAGGCGGATTTCATGCGCGAGGCCAAGGTCGATGCCCACGCCGAGTGGCCCAGGCGCCTGGCCTCGCTGATCCGGCCCACCACCACCAGCCACAGCGACAAGCCCGAGACGGTCGGCCAGATCATGGCGCGCCAGGTGCGCGTGGTGAGCCAGGAAAGGCCGATCGGGGACCTGCTGCCGCTGTTCTCCAGCACGGGTCACCACCACGTGCCGGTGATCGACGGCGAGCGCCGGCTCGTCGGGATGATCACGCAATCGGATGTCGTGCGGGCCCTCGCCCGGCACGAGTAGCGGCTACTCCACCCGCTTTTGCCGCAGCGCCATCACGGCGAGCTCGGTGCGGCTGCCGGCATGGAGCTTTTCCATGATGCGGCTGACGTAGTTCTTCACCGTGCCCTCGGCGAGGAAGAGCAGGCCGGCGATCTGCTTGTTGCTCTTGCCCTCGGCGATCAACTGCAGGACCTTGGTCTCCTTGTCGTTGAGCGACGAGGCCGGGTCTTCCTCCACCGGCGGCTGGTAGGTGGGCTTGGGCTCCAGCGCGGAAAGGCGGCGGAACTGGTCCAGCACCTTGCGGGCGATCTGCGGCGTCAGGCGCGACTCGCCCCGATGCACGGCGCGTATGCCCTCCAGCACTTCCGTCTCGGTGGCGTCCTTCAGCAGGTAGGCCAGGGCGCCGGCGCGCAGGGCATCGAACACGCTCTGCTCGGCCTCCATCGTCGTCAGCACCAGCACGTGCGTCTGGGGCAGGGCGGCGGTGATCTCGCGGGTGGCCGCCACGCCGCCCTTGCGGGGCATGTGCAGGTCCATCAGCACCACATCCGGGCGCAGGCGGCGGGCCATGTCTATCGCCTCGACGCCGTCGCCGGCTTCGCCCACCACTTCCATGTCCGGCTCCAGCGTGAGCATCAGCGCCAGGCCGCGGCGCACCAGCGCCTGGTCGTCGACGATCAGGACGCGGATGCGTTGTGGCGAAGGGCCTTTTTCCGGGGGCGTGTTCATCGTGCCTTAGGGCCGGCGCTATGGTGGCCGGGCAGGTGTTCAGGGCAATATACGGCAGTGGATGCGGCAGCGGTATTCGTGCCGTCCACGAGGAGACGATGACCGGCGTCACTTGACCGAACGCCGGCAGCAAGAACGAATGTCCCGATACCTGCAAGCCCTGGATCCCAGGCGCAGCCTGGCGACCGCGGTGGCCTGGTTCGCCGTGGTGCTGTCGCTGGCCATCGCACTGGCGCTGCTGACCGTCGGCGACTTCGCCCTCAACAGCATGCTGGCGCAGCGCGATGCGCAGATGATGCGCTTCGCCACGCGGCTGGCCGCCGGGCTGGAGCAGGCGGTGGCCGGCCCGGATGGCTTTCCCGGCCTGCCCTCGCACGAGCGGCTGGTCGCCATCGTGGAGGCTGCTCGGGAGGAAGCCAAGCCTGATCCGCGCGCCCGCGTGCTGCTGCTGGACGAGCGGCACGACATCGTCTTCCAGCACCCCGATGGCGGTGCCGACGCGCCGCTGACGATGGCCGCCGGCTCGCTGCAGATCGGGGGCAACGGCGAGCATGTCGTGGTGGTCACCGCACCGCCGGCGCAATCGCCGAACCTGCGCATGCTCGGCCTGCGCGTGGCCGTGGTGCAGCCCAGCGAGGAGGGCGGCCACGGCGGAACGCTGCAGGAGAAGCTGACCGCCATCTCGATCCTGCTGAGCATCTTCGCGGCGCTGATCGGCGTGGCTTTCGCGCGCCGCCTCACGCGGCGGCTGAGCGCCCTGACCGCGCAGGTCCGCAAGGTCGCCAACCAGGAGGCCGAAGGGATCATCGAGCCGGCCGGCCTCGACGAGGTCGCGGTGCTGGGCCGCGCCTTCGGCCGACTGCTCACGGCGCTGCGCCAGGAGCACGCCGAGCTCGACCAGCTCACCCGCGAGCTCGAGCAGCGGGTGCAGGCGCGCACCCGAGAGGTCGAGCGCCTGGCCGCCGACAGCCGCTATGCCGCCGTCGTGCGTGAGCGCCTGCGCCTCGCGCGGGACATGCACGACACCCTGGCCCACTCGATGATGGAGATGCTGGTCGAGGTGCGCACCCTGCGCATGCTGCATGCCCACGATCCGCAGCGCCTGGCCGACGAGCTGGAGCGGGCCGAGGAGGTGGCGCGCGAGGGCCTGAAGGAGGCGCGCGACGCGGTGGGCCAGATGCGCCTGAACGCCGTGCGCGACCTGGGCCTGGGCGCGGCCCTGAGCGGGGCGACGGCCCGCTTCGCCGAGCGCACCGGCCTGGAGCTGCGCTACCGGGCCGATCCCCGGGCCGCCAGCTTTGCCGACGAGCGGGCCGAGACGGTGTTCCGCATCGCCGAGGAGGCCCTGCGCAACGTCGATCGCCACGCCCACGCGAAGCACGTGGAGGTGGCCCTGCTCGACGCCGGGGACGGTGAGGTCGAGCTGGTCATCGCCGATGACGGCGTCGGCTTCGATCCCGAGTCCGCCTACCCCGGCCACTTCGGCGTCACCGGCATCCGCGAGCAGGCCCAGCTGATCGGTGCCGGGCTGGAGCTGGACAGTCGTCCTGGCGCTGGCACCCGCCTGCGCCTTCGACTGCGCGTGGGGCCCGAGCTGCGCAGCGAAGGTGAAGATGGTCACGATCGGCGTTCCGGCGGGCCGCAGAGCCCGCCACAGGCGTAGAGTGAATGCAATGAAGCGAAGCAGCGAAATCGCCGTCTCGCCCCTGGATGCCGGACTCGGCGAGCTGCCGGTGCCCGGCGTGGCCCACCGCTGGATCCAGCTGGCGATGGGCCTGGTGTGCATGGCGATGGTCGCCAACCTGCAGTACGGCTGGACGCTGTTCGTGAACCCGCTGTCGGATCGCTTCGGCTGGAGCCAGGCCGCGGTGCAGGTCGCCTTCTCGGTCTTCGTCATCGCGCAGACCTTCGTCGTGCCCTTCGCCGGTTACCTCGTGGACGAGGCGGGCCCGCGCCCGGTGGTGTTCGCAGGCGGCCTGCTGTGCGCCATCGCCTGGGTGATGAACGCGCTGGTCGACTCGCTGCCGCTGCTGTACGTGGCCGCGGCCATCGGTGGCCTCGGCGCGGGTGCGGTGTACGGCACCTGCGTCGGCAATGCCTTGAAGTGGTTCCCCGACAGGCGGGGCCTGGCCGTGGGCCTGACGGTGGCCGCCTTCGGCGCCGGCTCGGCGCTCACCGTGCTGCCCATCACGATGGTCATCGCGGCGCGGGGCTACGAGGCGGCCTTCCTCTACTTCGGCCTCGGCCAGGGGCTCGTGGTGATGGCGCTCGCCCTGGCGCTGGACAACCCGCACGAGCTGCTGCCGCGCATCACCCTGGCGCCGCCTTCGCCCGCGGTGCCGCAGTCCAGCCGGGAGTACACGCCGGCCGAGACGATGCGCCAGCCGGTCTTCTGGGTCATGTACCTCATCTTCGCGCTGGTGGCGGCCGGCGGGCTGATGGCCACGGCCCAGCTGGCGCCCATCGCCGTGCATTTCGGCATTGCGGGCGTACCGGTCGACCTCTTCGGCCTGGTGCTGCCGGCATTGACCTTCGCCCTGGCGCTGGACCGGGTGCTCAACGGCGCCACCCGCCTGATCTTCGGCTGGATCTCCGACAAGATAGGCCGCGAGCAGACCATGCTGGCGGCGTTCATGCTGGAGGCGGTGGCCATCTTCGCCCTGAGCCACTCGGGGGCGCATCCCGTGATCTTCGTCCTGCTCACCGGCCTGGTCTTCTTCGCCTGGGGCGAGATCTACAGCCTGTTCCCCTCGACCTGCGCCGACACCTTCGGCTCGAAGTACGCAGCGGCCAACGCGGGCCTCCTCTACACCGCCAAGGGGGCGGCTTCTCTGATGGTGCCTTTGTCCAGCCTGCTCGTCTCGATGTCGGGCGACTGGCACGGGGTCTTCCTGATCGCCGGCGGCATGAGTGGCGCTGCCGCGCTGCTCGCCTGGTTCGTGCTGCGGCCCATGCGGATGCGGCTGCTCCTTTCCGGTTCGCGCTGAGCCAGGGCACGAGGCTTCGACAAGCTCAGCCCGAACGGCAAATCTCTCCCCCGTTCACCCTGAGCTTGTCGAAGGGCCGATGGGCACAAGGCTTCGACAAGCTCAGCCCGAACGGCAAGTCTCTCCACCGTTCACTCTGAGCCTGTCGAAGGGCCCGACGTAAAGCGGCTTCGACAAGCTCAGCCCGAACGGCACCACTCCACCGTTCGCCCTGAGCCTGTCGAAGGGCCGAGGCAGAGGGGCTTCGACAAGCTCAGCCCGAACGGCACCACTCCACCGTTCG
>CAMLGG010000198.1 GCA_946479475.1 uncultured Ideonella sp.
CGCGCGTCATGCGGTCGGTCTGGGCCCCCGTGATGGCGGCCAGGTGCGTGGTGACGCGGCCGAGCACGCCCAGCGCATCTGCCAGCGGCTCGGTGGCCGGGCTGAGCATGACCTGCTCGAAATGCTGCTGGAAGTGGTCGCCGACCTCGTGGATGAGCTTCCAGTGCTCCTGCGAGAGCCGCTCGCGCAGGGCCTGTGCGCAACCCTTGAGCGCCCGCAGGTTGAAGGCCACGCTGTAGCTCGTCTCGGCGTCGCCCAGCGCGTAGACGAGCGAGCGCTCGAACAAACGCAGGCTCTGCTCGGGTGAAGGGACGCCAGGGCCCACGAGACCGTGGCGCCGCGCGAGCGCATCCAGCACGCGCAGCACGGCGGGCGAGGCACCGTAGATGAAGCTGCCCGTCAGCGCCTCCAGTGTCAAACGCGCGAGGCGCACCGAGTTCTCGGCCCGCTCGGTGTAGCGGCCGAGCCAGAAGAGGTTCTCGGCCGAGCGGCTGGTCACGGTGCGATGCCAGCCTTGCAGGTCGGCCGCGGTGAGCGGCTTGGGCAGCAGGCTGGTGGTGTCGATCTCTCCTTCAGTCTGGACCCAGGTGTCCGCACTCGCGCTGCCGCGTTGCATGCTCAGCCACGGGTCGTGCGCGCCATCCCGCCGGTGGCTCACCCGGGCCAGCCCGCCCGGCAGCACGCGCCAGCCGCCGGCCCCATCGCTCAGGGCGAACACACGGAGCACGGCCGCCCGCGGCTCCAGTGCGCCTTCGCGCCACACGGGCGTCTCGCTCGGGCGCACGCGGGCCTGCAGGGTGTGCGCGGCGGGGTCGCCCTCGATGCGCGCCTGCAGGCTGGCGCGCGCGCCGGGCGCGAGGGCGGCCGCCACCAGGGGCGCGAAGCCGCTGGTGGCCGAGCCGGTGACCGCATTGGCCGGGAAGGTCGGCGCCACCACGTAATCCGCCAGCTTGGGGGCGAGCTCCTCCCACACCGCTTCTTCGCCGCACCACCAGGTGGTGGTGGCCGGCAGCAGGAGCGTCTCGCCCAGCAGCTTCTCCGCCACGCCGGGCCAGAAGGCCATCAGGCCCGGGCTCTCCAGCCAGCCCGCGCCGGGCGCATTGGCGACGACCACCTCGCCGGCCCGCATGGCCTGCAGCAGGCCGGGCACGCCGAGGGCCGAGTCGGGGCGAAGCTCCAGCGGGTCGAGGTAATCGTCGTCGACGCGGCGCATGAGCACATGCACCCGCTCCAGTCCATGCAGCGTCTTCAGGTAGAGGCGATTGCCCCGCACGGTAAGGTCGCCGCCCTCGACCAGGGTGAGGCCGAGGTAGCGGGCGAGGAAGACCTGCTCGAAGTAGGTCTCGCTGTGCGGACCCGGGGTGAGCAGCACGACGCGCGAACGCTCGCCCGCCGGCGACAGGCGCAGCAGGCCCTGCAGCAGGGTCTGGAAGCTCGCCGCCACGCGCTGCACGCGCAGGCCGCGGAAAGCCTCGGGGAACTGCTGGGCGATGATGAGGCGGTTCTCGAGCAGGTAGCCCAGGCCCGACGGCGCCTGGCAGCGCTGGCCGAGCACCCACCAGCCGCCGTCCGGCCCGCGCGAGAGATCGAAGGCCGCGACGTGAAGATGCACGCCGCCGCGAGGCGTGATGCCGTGCATCGGCCGCAGATATTGCGGATGCCCCAGCACCAGCGAGGGCGGCAGCAGCCCCTCGTCGAGCAGGCGGCGTTCGCCGTAGACATCGGCCATCGCGGCATTGAGCATCCGGGCACGCTGGGCGATGCCGGCCTCGATGGCCGCCCACTCCTGCGCGCCGATCAGCATGGGCAGCAGCTCCAGCGGCCACTGGCGCGATGCCTGGCGGTTGCTCTCTTCCGAGTAGACGTTGTAGGTGGCGCCGTCCTCCTGCACGCGGCGCTGGACGCGCTGGGCGCGGGCGGCCAGGTCCTGCCAGCCCTGGGTGCCGCTGGCATCGAAGAAGCGGCGCCACAACGGCGAGATGACGTTGCGCGGTGCGCCGGGTGCGTTCAGGCGGCCGTGGAACTCGTCGTGGTGGCCTTCGCTGCCGGGCAAGGCGGCCGCACAGGCGAGGACGGCCGGCTCGGGCAGTTCTTCGGGCAGCAGGCTGACCTGCTGCCGGGGCGTGTCGGGCGGGAAGCTGGACATGGGCCAATCATGCCTCGGCCGGCCGGCCGACCGCATTCGGAGCCGCCCTGCCGGAGCGAACAGGCGTCACGCTTTGCGCAGATCCAGCGTGAAGGGGAACTCCAGGCTACGCTCGGGCGGCGGCACCGCCTGCGTACCCACCGTGTGCCCCATGTCGAAGAAGCGCGCCAGGCGGCGGCTCTCCGCCTCGTAGGCATTGACCGGAAAGGTCACGTAGTTGCGACCGCCCGGATGGGCCACGTGGTACTGGCAGCCGCCGAGCGCCCGCTTCATCCAGGTGTCGACGAGATCGATCGTCAAGGGCACGTGGGCGCCGATGGTGGGATGCAGGGCCGAAGGCAGTTGCCAGGCACGGTAGCGCACGCCGGCCACGTACTCGCCCACGCGGCCGGTCGGCTGCAGAGGCACGGCGACGCCATTGACGGCCACGCGGTGGCGCGGATCGACCAGGCCGCTCACGTGCACCTCGATGCGCTCCAGCGAGGAGTCCACGTAGCGCACGGTGGTGCCCTGGGCGCCCTCCTCGCCCATCACGTGCCACGGCTCCAGCGCATTGCGCAGGGTCAGGTGCACGCCGCGGGACTTGAGCTCGCCGATCTTGGGGAAGCGGAACTCGAAGTGCGGCGCGAACCACGCCTCGTCGAAGGCGTAGCCGGCCAGGGCCATGTCCTGCAGAACGTCCTCGAAATCCATCTTCGTGAAGGTGGGCAGCAGGAAGCGGTCGTGCAGCTCGGTGCCCCAGCGCACCAGCGGCGCCTGGTAGGGCTGGCGCCAGAAGCGGGCCACCAGGGCGCGCAGCAGCAACTGCTGGACGATGCTCATGCGAGCATGCGGCGGCATCTCGAAGGCCCGCAGCTCCAGCAGGCCCAGGCGGCCGGTGGACGAATCGGGCGAGTACAGCTTGTCTATGCAGAACTCGCTGCGATGGGTGTTGCCGGTGACGTCGACGAGCACGTTGCGCAGCGTGCGATCCACCAGCCACGGCGGCATGTGCTCGCCGTGCACCTTCTTCGCCCTGGCGATCTCGCCCAGCGCGATCTCCAGCTCGCGCAGCTGGTCGTTGCGCGCTTCGTCGACGCGCGGCGCCTGGCTCGTCGGGCCGATGAAAAGGCCCGAGAACAGGTAGCTCAGCGAAGGATGGTTGTGCCAGTAGGCCAGCAGCGAGGCGAGCAGGTCCGGCCGGCGCAGGAAGGGCGAGTCGCCCGGCGTGGCGCCGCCCAGCACGAAGTGGTTGCCGCCGCCCGTGCCGGTGTGCCGGCCGTCGAGCATGAACTTCTCGCTCGACAGGCGCGACCGGAAGGCCGCCTCGTAGAGGAACTCGGTGTGCTGCACCAGCTCGCGCCAGGAGTGCGCGGGGTGGATGTTGACCTCGATGACGCCCGGGTCCGGCGTCACCTGCAGCATCTTCAGCCGCGGGTCCCGCGGCGGCGGGTAGCCCTCCAGCACGATCTTCACGCCGAGCCCGGCCGCTGTGGCCTCGACGGCGGCGAGCAGCTCGAGGTAGTCCTCCAGCGCCTGCAGCGGCGGCATGAAGACGTAGAGCACGCCGCTGGCCTGGCCCTGGGCTTCGGCCTTGGGGCCGTTGGCGCGGCGCGGGTCACGCGCCTCGACGCACAGCGCGGTGCGGGTGATCCAGTGGGCGGACTGCTGGCGCGACGGGAAAGCCGTGTTCAGGAACGAGGCGGCGGCAGCCGAGCTGGGATCGCCCGCGTCGCCGGCCGCAGCGGCCAGCCCTTGGGCGCCCTCCTCCCTCGGCCACGGCTCGCCCCGCCGGCGCCACTGCACGGCGACCGTCCCACCCTCGGCGAAACCGCCGCCGGCCTCGTGCGGGGCGTAGCCGCCGGAGGCGTACTGGGCGCGCAGCGTGGCCGCGGCCGGCAGCTGGCCTCGCGGGGCGAAAGGATCGTGCTCGTGCAGGTACGGGTACTCGGCCTTGCTGACCCAGGGCAGCGAATCGAGCGGCAACCGGTAACCCATGGGCGAGTCGCCCGGGTGAAGGTACATCCGCTCGTCGCGGAAGAACCAGGGGCCGGTCTGCCAGCGCGCGCCCTGCAGTGCCGGGCCGTCGGCCTTCTTCAGCGGCAGCACGTAGCCCACCTCGTGCTCCAGGCCCTGGCTGAATATTCGGCGCAGGCGCACTCGCTCCAGCTCGTCGTCGAGCCGGGCGTCGAATGGGTCGACGTTCACCGGCAGGCGGCGCTCGCGCCAGAGGTAGTACCAGGTGTCCTCGTAGCCGGTCTGCACGTACTGGGTGTCCAGGCCGAGGCGCTCGGTCAGCGCGACGATGAATCGCTTCGCGTCCACGCTGGTGTACGAGTGCGCGTCGCGTTCATCGGCGAAGAGCGAAGGGTCGTGCCAGCAGGGCTGGCCGTCGGCGCGCCAGCAGATGGACAGGGCCCAGCGCGGCAGCTGCTCGCCGGGATACCACTTGCCCTGGCCGAAGTGCAGGAAGCCGCCCTGCCCGTACTCGGCCCGCAGCCGGTGCACCAGGTCCTGCGCATACATGCGCTTGGTGGGCCCGAGGGCGTCGGTGTTCCACTCGGCGCCGTCGCGGTCGTCCACCGAGACGAAGGTCGGCTCGCCGCCCATGGTCAGCCGCACGTCGCCGGCCTGCAGGTCGGTGTCGACCTTCTCGCCCAGCTGCAGAACCCCGGCCCACTGCTCTTCGGTGTAGGGCTTGGTGACGCGAGGCGACTCCCAGATGCGGGTCACCGCCATCTCGTGGCTGAACTCGACTTCGCACTCGTCCACCGCGCCCGTCACCGGCGCGGCACTCGAAGGCTGGGGCGTGCAGGCCAGCGGGATGTGCCCTTCGCCCGCCAGCAGGCCCGAGGTCGGGTCGAAGCCTATCCAGCCGGCACCGGGCAGGTAGACCTCGCACCAGGCGTGCAGGTCGGTGAAATCCACTTCGGTGCCGCTGGGGCCATCGAGCGCCTTCACGTCCGGCGCGAGCTGGATCAGGTAGCCGGAGACGAAGCGTGCGGCCAGGCCCAGGTGGCGCAGCGTCTGCACCAGCAGCCAGCCGGTGTCGCGGCAGGAGCCGCTGGCCTTGAGCAGCGTCTCCTCCGGCGACTGGACGCCGGGCTCCATGCGGATGAGGTAGCCGATCTCGTGCTGCAGACGCTGGTTCAGGCCGACGAGGAAGTCGATCGTGCGGGCCTCGTGGCGCGGGATGCTGTCGAGGAAGCGACGGAAGGCCGGCGTGACGATCTCGGTGACGAGGTAGGGTGCCAGCTCGCGCGCCAGCGCCGGCTCGTAGGTGAAGGGGAAGGTCTCGGCGCCGGGCTCGAGGAAGAAGTCGAACGGGTTGTAGACCGACATCTCGGCCACCAGGTCGACGGTGACCTTGAACTCGGTCGTCTTCTCCGGGAAGACCAGGCGCGCCAGGTAGTTGGCGAACGGGTCCTGCTGCCAGTTGATGAAGTGCTCTTCCGGCTCGATCTTCAGCGAGTACGAAAGGATGTTGGTGCGGCAGTGCGGCGCGGGCCGCAGGCGCACGACCTGGGGCGAGAGCCCGACGCGGCGGTCGTACCGGTAGTGCGTTACGTGCTTGAGCGCGACGTGGATGCTCATATGGATGGCACGAGAAAGTCGCGGCTGATGCCCAGGCCCAGGTCGCCCACGCGATCGAGGAACTGCGTGAGGTAGGCGTGCAGGCCGGTGGCGAGGATCTCGTCGATGCGGCCGAACTCGAGGTCGGCGAGCAGGCGGCCGGCGCGGCGCTGCGTGTCGGCCGATTGCTCGTTGGCCACGAGCTTGAGGTTGGTGACGACTTCGTGCATGCAGGCCGCCAGGGAGCGTGGCATGTCCGGACGCAGGATGAGCAGCTCGGCCACCTTCTCCGGCGTGATCACGTTGCGGTAGACCTTGCGGTAGACCTCGAAGCCGGAGACCGAGCGCAGGATCGCCGACCAGTGGTAGAAGTCGTACTCGCTGTCGCGCTCGCTGGCCGCGCCGTAGAAGTCGCTCTGCACGGCGTGGAACTTCACGTCGAGCAATCTCGCCGTGTTGTCGGCCCGCTCCAGGAAGGAGCCGATGCGGATGAAGTGGAAGGCCTCGTCCTGCAGCATCGTGCCGACGGTGACGCCGCGCGAAAGATGCGAGCGGAACTTGACCCACTCGAACACCGCGCCCGGGTCGCGCGTGAGCAGGCCGTCGCTGACGAGCCGGTTGAACTCCAGCCAGGTCTGGTTGGTGGTCTCCCAGACCTCGGTGGTCAGCGTGCCGCGCACCGCCCGCGCGTTCTCGCGCGCGGCGCGCAGGCAAGAGAGGATGGACGAAGGGTTGCGCTCGTCCTTGACCATGAAAGACATCACCTGCCGCGGATGGATGGCGCCATAGCGGGCGGTGTAGTCGTCGGTCAACTCGCTGATGCTGAGCAGGCCCTGCCAGCCCTGCTCCGCCACCGCGGCCGACTGCGGCAACAGCGCAGTCTGGTAGTTGACGTCCATCATCCTGGCGGTGTTTTCGGCCCGCTCCATGTAGCGAGCCATCCAGAACAAATGGTCAGCCGTGCGTGAAAGCATCTCGTTCTCCCCAGCGACGTCAGTCTTCCAGCACCCAGGTGTCCTTCGTGCCCCCGCCCTGCGACGAGTTGACGACGAGGGAACCTTCCTTCAGTGCCACCCGCGTC
Source organism: uncultured Ideonella sp. (assembly GCA_946479475.1). The sequence goes on from CAMLGG010000198.1 coordinate 6,780, forward strand.
AGGCCGCCGGGCACCATCTGCACCTCGGTGCCCGAGAGCACGAAGGGCCGCAGGTCGATGTGGCGTGGCGCGATGCCCGATTCCACGAAAGTCGGGCAGGTGGACAGGCTCAGCGTGGGCTGGGCGATGTAGTTGCCGGGGTTGGCGACGAGGTGCTCACGGAAGCGCGCGATCTCGTCCTTGGTGGAAGCCGGGCCGACGAGCATGCCGTAGCCGCCGGCGCCGTGCACCTCCTTCACCACCAGGTCGGGCAGGTGGTCCAGCACGTACTGCAGCTCGCCCGCCTCGCGGCACTGGTACGTCGGGACGTTGTTGAGGATGGGCTTCTCGCCGAGGTAGAACTCGACCATCTTCGGCACGTACGGGTAGATCGACTTGTCGTCGGCGATGCCGGTGCCTATCGCATTGCTTAGCGTCACGTTGCCGGACTTGTAGGCACTGACCAGGCCCGCGCAGCCCAGCGTCGAATCCTTGCGGAAGACCTGCGGGTCGAGGAAATCGTCGTCGATGCGGCGGTAGATCACGTCGACCCGCTTCGGCCCCTGCGTGGTGCGCATGAAGACGAAGTTGTCCTTGACGAACAGGTCCTTGCCCTCGACCAGCTCGACGCCCATCTGCTGCGCCAGGAAGGCGTGCTCGAAGTAGGCCGAGTTGTACATGCCGGGCGTCAGCACGACGACCGTCGGCTCGTTCACGCCCGAGGGCGCGACGCTGCGAAGCGTCTCCAGCAGCAGGTCCGGGTAGTGGGCGACGGGCGCCACGCGATGCTCGCTGAACAGCTCAGGGAACAGCCGCATCATCATCTTGCGGTCCTCGAGCATGTAGCTCACGCCGCTGGGCACGCGCAGGTTGTCCTCCAGCACGTAGTAGGTGCCGCTGCCGTCGGGGTTGGCCGCGCGGACGATGTCTATGCCGGCGATGTGCGAGTAGACGTTCTGCGGCACCGACACGCCCATCATCTCGGGCCGGAACTGCGCGTTGTCCAGGATCTGCGCCTCGGGGACGATGCCGGTCTTGAGGATCTCCTGGTCGTGGTAGATGTCGTGGATGAAGCGGTTGAGCGCGGTGACCCGCTGGCGCAGGCCCTTTTCCATCTCGCGCCACTCGTGCGCCGGGATCACCCGGGGAATGAGGTCGAAGGGGATCAGCCTCTCGGTGCCCTCGCCGTCGTCCTTGTCGCCGTAGACGGCGAAGGTGATGCCGACCCGGCGGAAGATGACCTCGGCCTCCTCGCGCCGGCTCTTCATCATGTCCCTCGGCTGCTGCGACAGCCAGCGGTCGTAGACGCGGTAGTGCTCGCGCACGGTGGCGCTCGTCGCATGCATCTCGTCGAAGCTCGGTCTCGTCATCCGGACTCTCCTTGAGCTATTCGTTAGCAACAACCGCACCACCCGCGGGCGACGTGGCCGCGGGCTGCCAATGCCAGTATCGCGCCTGCACGACCCGCGTGCACCATGCACCGGCATCATCCAGAACCCATGCACCGCAGTGGTCCGTGCGCACCACCGGGATGCCGGCAGCCGCGTAACGCGCGAGCACCGCGGGGTTCGGATGGCCGAAGCGGTTGCGGTAGCCGGCCTGGGCCACGGCCAGCCGGGGCCGCACGGCGGCGAGGAAGACCGAGGTGGACGAGGTCTGGCTGCCGTGGTGCGGAATGAGCAGGACATCGCTGTGCAGCGCGGGCCCGAGATGCTCGACGAGGTTCGCCTCCTGGTCCGCCTCGATGTCGCCGGTCAGCAGGGCACTGCGGCCCGCCGCGTCGACGATGCGCACCACGCAGCTCATCGCATTGGGCTTCAGGCCGGGGTGCCAGGCGCCCGCGGCGGGATGCAGGACCTCGAAACGCACGCCATCCCAGTCCCACGACTGGCCTGCCTCGCAGTCCACGTTCTGCACCGGCTCGCCGCCCGGGCCAATGGACTGACGCAGCGGATGGTTCGGCTCCAGGCCGGTGCGCAGTTCGCCCACCGGCAGAGCCGCGAGCAACGCCGGCGCGCCCCCGACGTGGTCGGTGTCGCGGTGGCTCAGCACCAGCGTATCGATGCGCCTTTCGCCGCGTGAGCGGAGCAAGGGCAGCAGCACGCGTTGGCCTGCATCGTTGTCCTGGCCGTACTTCGGCCCGGTGTCGTGCACCAGCAGGTGGTTCGCCGTGCGTACGAGGATGGCGCTGCCCTGCCCCACATCGGCCGCGACCAGCTCGAAGCGGCCGGGCTCGGGCCGCGCAAGGGCCGGCGCGACCAGCGGCAGCAGCAGCGGCAGGCCGGCGATGCGGGCACGCCAGGGCAAGGGCAGCGCGAGCAACGCGCCGCCTGCCATCCCCAGCAGCCCGGCCCAGGCGGGCGCCGATGGCACCGACCACACCGCCATCGGCCATGTCGCCAACAACCGGAGCAAGGCGAGCAGCGGCTCCAACGCCCATCCCGCCAAGGTCCAGATCGGCGGCAGCAGCAGCCCGGCCAGGGCCAGCGGCGTGACCACCAGCGTCACCCAGGGCACTGCAAGCAGGTTGGCCAGGAAGCCGACGATCGAGATCTGCTGGAACAGCAGCAGCGTGAGCGGTGCGAGGGCGAGCGTCGCGACGACCTGCTGGCGCAGCGCTCCCTGGAGCAGGGTGCCCAGGTGCTGCCGCCATCCGACGTCGGGCTGGGGCACGGCCTGGGGCGGTTGGCTCGCGATCAGCAGCGCGACGGCGACGAAGGACAGCCAGAACCCGGGCTGCAACAAGGCCCACGGATCCAGCCCGGCCACCGCAGCGCCGGCAACCAGGCACACCAGCAAGGGCGGCCAGCGAAGTCCGAGCTGCAGGAGTCCCACCGTCAGGGCGAGCATCAGCACCGTCCGCTGCGCGGGCACCCCCCACCCTGCGACGAGCGCATAGCCAGTCGCCAGCAGGACGCCGCCCCAGCGCGCTGCGAAAGGCGTCGGCCACGCATGCATCAGCCTCGGGCTCGCCCGCCACAGCCGGGCGATCAAGGCCGAGGCCAGCCAGGCGAACAGTGTGATGTGCAGGCCGCTGATGCTCATCAGGTGTGCCACGCCCGTCTGGCGGAAGAGCGCCCAGCCGGGAGAGTCGATGGGAACGCTCAATAGAGTATTTCTGTTCTAAAGAGTCTTTCGACCTTGTTCTGAAGGCCAAGAGTCTTTCGACTCCTCCGCCATTACCCCGGGCTAACGGACGAAAGAGTGCTTTGG
>CAMLGG010000199.1 GCA_946479475.1 uncultured Ideonella sp.
CCCTCGGCGTGAGCATGGAGGGCGTCGTGGAGGGCGTGGAGAAGGTCTTCAAGGGCCTGCTGGGGCACTGAACGGGCCTGCGGAGCGCCTGGTGGGGCTCCCCGATTGGGCCCTTGGGCCCACGGTGGAATGGGCCCGGCGGCACGAATGGGCCCTCCTACGATCGCCCCGGCAATGGATCCATCGATCCACGGGAGAACGTCGTGACCCCAGCGCTCAAGCCCTGTTCCGCCTCGCCGGCCTGGCGTGCCTCGTGCATCGCCTGGGCCATCCTCGCCGCGTGGCCCGCGGCGGCTCAGACCCCGTCCGAAGCGGCGCCCGCGGCCGAGAAGCCGCAGCGCATCGAGATCACCGGCTCCTCGATCAAGCGCATCGATGCCGAGACCGCGCTGCCGGTGCAGGTGCTGCGCCGCGAGGACATCCAGGCCACCGGCGCGGCCACCACCGAGCAACTGCTCACGCGCATCTCGGCCGCAACCAGCAACGGCATCGTCACGCCCTCGATGGCCGCCGGCGCCACGACGGGGGGCATCTCCAGCGCCTCGCTGCGCGGCCTGTCCGGCACCCGCACCCTCATCCTGATCAACGGCCGCCGCATCAGCGCCTTCGGCGCCATCGGCGACAGCGTCTCGGTGGACGTCAACTCCATCCCGCTGCCGGCCATCGAGCGCATCGAGATCCTCAAGGACGGCGCCTCGGCCATCTACGGCAGCGACGCGGTCGCGGGCGTCATCAACTTCGTGCTGCGGCGCGACTACCGCGGCGGCGAGCTCGGCGTCGAGTACGGCGCCTCGGACAAGGGCGATGCCGGCATCGGCCGCTTCAGCGCCATCTGGGGCCACGGCGACGCGGCCAGCGACGGCTACAACATCACGCTGATCGGCACGTACCAGAAGGAGGATGGCCTGTTCGGGCGCGACCGTGACTTCGCGAAATCCAGCGTCAACGTCGCCCACGACAACGACGCGACCTCGGGCAATGCCTTCCCGGCGAACATCTTCTTCAACGGCCACAGCTACAACCCGATGGCGCCCGACCACTGCGCGCCTTCGGTCTCCAGCCCGTTCTTCGGCCCGGCCGTCTGCCGCTACGACCCCGCGCCCGACGTGCAGCTGGTGCCGCCCACCGAGCGCCTGGGCTTCATGGCCAACGCCATCGTCCCGCTGGGCAGCGACTTCGAGGCCTTCGGCGAGTTCTCCATCGCGCGCAACGAGGTCAACACGGTGATCCAGGCCGTGCCGATCTCGGACCAGTTCGCGCTGCCGCCCAACCATCCGCTGTTCAACGTCGCGCCCTACAACGGCAGCGCGACCATCGTCCTGAAGCCCGACTCGCCGTACTACCCCACCGACTTCGTGCAGGGCGTGGTCGGCGCCGGCAACCCGCTGCCCGACGTGCTGGTGCGCTACCGCTCGATGGCCACCGGCCCGCGCGACATCACCGACACGATCGAGCCGGTGCGAGGCGTGCTCGGCGTGCGCGGCAACTGGCACGGCTGGGACCTGGACACGGCGCTGCTGCACAGCGAATCCAAGGTCACCGAAGACGTCAACGGAGGCTTTCCGGCCTACAGCAAGATCCTGCCCCTGCTCAACAGCGGCCAGGTCAACTTCTTCGGGCCCAACACGCCCGACGTGCAGGCATTGATCGACGACACGCAGTACCACGGCAACTCCTACGTCAACAAGACGGGCCTGACCAGCCTCGCGGCACGTGCCTCGGGCGAGCTGATGCAGCTCGGCGGCGGCGGCCTCGGGCTGGCCCTGGGAGGCGAGTTCAGGCGCGAGTCCTACGAGTCTTCTCCGAGTGCGGCGATCCAGTCGGGCGACATCACCGGCTACGGCGGCAACTTTTTGCCGGTGGACAAGTCGCGCAAGGTGGCCGCGGTCTTCGGCGAGCTCAACGCGCCGCTGGCCAAGGGCTTCGAGGCCAACCTCGCCGTGCGCTACGACAAGTACCAGGGCTCGGGCTCGGCCACCACGCCCAAGGCCAGCCTGCGCTGGCAGCCCATGCCCCAGCTGCTGCTGCGCGCTTCGGTGGGCCGCGGCTTCCGTGCGCCCAGCCTGACCGACCTCTACGGCCCGCAGGTGAGCGGCGTGTCGGCCAACGGCCAGAACGACCCGCTGCGCTGCGGCATCGACGGCAACAACAGCTCCAACGACTGCGCGACCCAGTTCCCCATCCTCGCCGGCGGCAACCCGGCGCTGGAGTCGGAGCGCAGCCGCAACGCCACGCTGGGCATGGTGCTCGAGCCGGTGAGCGGCCTGTCGATCGGGCTCGATGCCTTCGACATCCACCTGAAGAACACCATCATCCCGGGCGTGCCCGTGGCCACCATCCTGGGCGACATCGACCGCTTCGGCTACCTCGTCCACCGCGGGCCGGTGCAGCCGGAGTTCCCGAACCTGCCCGGTCCGATCGTGCGCATCGACCAGTTCGCGCTCAACCTCGGCCAGACGCGCATCCAGGGCGTCGACCTCGACGCCAAACTGCGCCTGCCCCGGACCGGCTACGGCAGCTTCAGCGTCAACCTCACCGGCACCTGGTTCCACCGCTACGACGTGCAGGACCTGGACGGCACGTTCTCGCCGGGCATCGCCGACGCGAACAGCCTGGCCAGCGCCAACGCGGCGGGCATCGTGCCGCGCTGGAAGCATTACCTGGCGCTGAACTGGAAGATGGGCGACTGGTCCGCCACGCTCGCGCAGAACTTCCAGACCGGCTACCGCGACGTGCCCGGCACCTTCGAGGACACCGAGGACCCGGCGTTCCGCTACCACCACGTCTCTTCGTACACGACCTACGACCTGCTCGGGGGCTATCGCGTCAACAAGCAGCTGGAGCTCGCGCTCGGCGTGAAGAACCTGCTCGACACCGATCCGCCCTACACCAACAACGGCGGCCAGGCCTTCTTCCAGGCGGGCTACGACCCGAGCTACGTGGACCCGCGCGGCCGCTTCGTCTACCTGCGTGCCAACTGGACATTTTGATGGTGCCCCCACGGCCCCCTGCCAGGGGCCTGCCCCCCGGGGGGGCTCGCGCAGCGGACCGGCGGAGCCGGATCCGCGCACGCCCTGGGTTGGGCGCGCTGCCTTTCGTACTGTCGGCGAGCCTTGCCGGCGCTGCACCCGTGGACTGCGAACGCGCGCCGGCTGCGGGCAAGCGGGTGCTGGCGGAGTTGTTCAGCTCGGAAGGCTGCGATGCCTGCCCGCCGGCGGAGCGCTTCTTCGCCGGGCTGGCGCCGGGGCCGGAGCAGGTCGCGATCGTCTGGCACGTCGACTACTTCGACGCCCAGGGCTGGAAGGACCGTTTCGCCCTGCCCGAGTCGAGCCGGCGGCACCAGGCGCTGGCCATGCAGCAGCCGGGCGCGAAGATCGTGGCCACGCCGCAGGCCTACCTCGACGGCGTCAACTTCACGAGCTGGCGGGATGCGCGCGCCTTCCGTTCGCGCGTGCTGCGTGGTGCGGCAGGCACTCCCGCGCTGTCGCTCGCGATCACGCAGGTCGAGCGGGACGAGGGCGGGTGGCGGTTGCAGCTGCAGGTCGACGCCACCCCTTCCACACCCTCGCCGCTTCGCTGGCAGGCCGTGCTGGTGCGAAGCGGGCTGCGCTCTCAGGTGACGCAGGGCGAGAACCAGGGCCTCACCCTGATGCACGGGCATGTCGTGCGCAGCGCGACCGGGCCGCTGGGGGCCCCTGGCAATGTCACGCCTCGCACGCTGCGCCTGCAACTGCCGCCGGCACCTGCAGAGCCCGCCGGCGAGGCTGAAGCAGGCCTCGTCGCCTGGGCCGAGGACGCCGAGGGCCGGGTGCTGAACGCCACCTGGGCACGCTGTCCATGGTGAGCGCCGAGGCCTGCCAAACTCCTTCTCGTCGACGAACCTGCACGCCAGCGACAAGGACACCCCATGCACCTCGACCTCGACGGCCAGGGACCCCAGTACCTCCAGCTCAGCCGCGCTATCCGGCATGCCGTGCAGCAAGGGCGCATCGCCGGCGGCACCCGCCTGCCGGCCACGCGCGAGCTCGCGCAGACCCTGGGCCTGGCGCGCAACACGGTGCGTGCCGCGTACGAGCACCTGAGCACGGCGGGCCTGCTGCACGGCCGCGTCGGCGCCGGCAGCTTCATCGCCAGCAACGTGCCTGCGCCAGCGGCTGCGCCATCGGGGCAGGCCGCGATGGATCGCGGCGCACGGCGCCCGCCGCCGTCGGCCTACGCGCGGCGCGCCCGCGAGCTCGAGCCGGAGTTCGCCCGCTGGCGCTACCGGCCGGGGCTTCGCTACAACCTGCAGTACGGCGAGCCCTTCACCGACGCCCTGCTGCCCGAGCAGTGGCGCAACGAGCTGGCCCGCGCAGCGCTGTACACCGGCCCCGGCTACGCCCAGGTCCAGGGGCTGCCGGTCCTGCGGGAAGCCGTGTGCGAATACCTCCGCAACCGACGGGCGGTGGTCGCCTCGCCGGAGGACGTGGTCATCGTCGCCGGAGCCCAGCAGGGCATGTCGCTCGCGGCGCGCGTGCTGCTGAACGAGGGCGACACGGCCGCCGTGGAGGAGCCCGGCTATTTCTCGGTACGCCAGACGCTGCAGGCCCACGGCGCCCGCATCGTCGGCGTGCCGGTCGACCGCCTCGGCCTGGTCACCGACCAGCTGCCCGAGCGCCGGCCCGGCCTCGTCTTCGTCACGCCCTCGAACCAGTTCCCGCTCGGCGCCGTGATGAGCCCGCGGCGGCGACAGGAGCTGCTTCGCTATGCCGAGCGCCACGACACCTGGATCGTCGAGGACGACTACGACGCCGAGATCCGCTACGACGGCCGCCAGGTGGCGGCCCTGCGCTCGATCGACAAGGGCGACCGCGTGGTCTTCATCGGCAGCTTCTCCAAGGTGCTGTCGCCCTCGCTGCGGCTGGCCTACCTGGTGGCGCCGCCGGCCCTGAGGCAGGACTTCGTCAACGCCAAGCGCCTGGCCGACATGGGCTGCCCCGCCATCGAGCAGGCGGCGCTGGCCCATTTCATGAGCAGCGGCGGCTTCGAGCGCCACCTGCGGCGCGTCGTGCGCGCGCTGCAGGCCCGGCGAAACACGCTGGTGAACACCTTGCGCCAGCACGCCGCCGAGGCACTGGACCTGCAGGACGGACACGCCGGCATGCACCTGGTGGGCTGGCTCAAGGGCCATGCGGCCGCGCATGCGCAGGCCCTGGTCACCCATGCGGCCTCCCTCGGCCTGGGCCTGCATCCGCTGTCCGACCACTACATGACGCCGCCGCGCGCACCCGCCCTGCTGTTCGGTTTCGCCGCGCTTTCGCCCAGCGAGATCGAAGCCGCCGGCCGCCTGCTGGGCCGCGCCCTCGAGGCACTCTGACCACTGGAGAAGGAGACAAGCATGCCCACCGACACCTCGCCCGAGCTGCAGCGCCTGCTGCACTTCACGTTGCTGGCCGGCGGGACCGCCGCGCTGCTCGATGCCACGCTGGCCTGCACCTACTGGGGCATCGCCCGCGGCAGCACGCCGATGGCGATCTTCCAGAGCGTCTCGGCCGGCCTGCTCGGGCGGGAGGCCTTCAACGGCGGGCCCCCGGCCGCCTGGCTCGGCGTCGTGCTGCACCTGTTCATCGCGAGCTGCATGGCCCTGGTCTACGGTTTTTCGGCGCAGAGATGGCCAGCCCTGCTCAAGCCACCGTTCTGGGCGAGCGGACTGGCCTATGGCCTGGTGGCGTACGGCGTGATGCACCTGGTCGTGCTGCCGCTGTCGCGTGCGCTGCCCCCGCCGACGATGTGGACCTGGCGCATCGCCGACGTCGGCAGCCACCTGTTCTTCGTCGGCCTGCCGATCGCCTGGTTCGCGCAGCGGATCCTGTCGGGGGGCGCCCAGTGGCCGACGGGCCGCCCCTAGGTCCGTCCAGCTCCCCGCTCTCCCCCGCTGAAGCGCGGCAGCGCTTCAGCCCGGGCGCGCGAAGTGCCGCCCCCTGCCAGGGCGCGCGCGGATCCGGCTTTGCCGGTCCGGTGGCGCGAGCCCCAGGGCCGCGAAGGGGCCCTTGACGGGCCCCGGGGGCAGCCCCCGGAAGGGGGCGTGGGGGCCCAATCTACGCCGGCGTCGTGAGGTACAGCCTCGTCATGCGGACCATCTCTCGCGTGGCCTGGCGGATGGAAACGCCGCTGGGGCGCTCGAAGACCACGGCGTGGATCAGCCCGTGCAGCGAGTGCATGAGGACGTACACCGCCAGGCGCAGGTCGGGCACCGCGATCTCCTCGCGGTAGCGCTCGAGCAGGCAGCGGATCTGCCCGCTGATCTTCTCGTCGGCGGCCGCATGATCGTCCAGCGCGCCCAGGCCGGCGAGCTGGCTCTCGAGCACGCGGTGCAGGCCGGCCTCGACACGATGGGCCTCGACCAGGCCGCCCAGCAGCAGCTCGAGCGCCTGCTCGAAGGCCAGGTGTTCGCTCTGGGCCAAGGCGCGGTCGATCACCTCGTTCATCTCGCGAGCGTGGCGCTGGTGCAGCGCGACGACGAGCGCCTCCTTGTTGGGGTAGTACTGGTAGAGCGAACCCACGCTGACCCCTGCGCGCTCGGCGACCAGGTTGGTGGTCGTCGCCGCGTACCCGCGCTCGACCAGAACGCGAGCCGCCGCGTCCAGGATGGCCTTCACGGTGGCCTGCGAGCGGGCCTGGCGGGGCGACTTGCGTGGGGAGATGGCGGTATTCACGGCGCGATCAGGGGCTTGTCGAAATGCGAGTTTCAAATGCGAGTGAAAGCTCGCATAGTGTACGCATGAACCCACAGCCCTACACCGTCTTCATGCTGCTCCAGGCCACGCCGCGCTGGCTCGGCCTGGACGCAGACGAACGCGCGTCGCTGCAGGACAGCGCGCTGGTGCACGTCTACGAACGCTTCCCGGCCGTGCGCCTGCGCTTCTTCGATGCGAGCGCCTTCCACGGCCGCTGCACGGCCCTGATGGTCTGGGAGACCACCGACATGCCCGAGTACCGCGCGGCGGTGGAGTCGCTGCGCAACCACCCGCTGCTGCAGGGCCCCAACTTCGAGGTGCTGGACGTGATCCCCAGCGTGCCCGATGGCGGCCGCCAGGCGATCACCAGCCGGCTGGTCGCCTGGGCGTGAATGGGGCCCCCACGGCCCCTTGCCAGGGGCCTGCCCCCCGGGGGGCTCGCGCGGCGGACCGGCAAAGCCGGATCCGCGCACGCCCTGGGTTGGGGGAGCGATGTGCGGGTGGGCCGGGGTCCGCTCCAGGGGGGGCTCGCGCAGCGGACGGGCAAAGCCGGATCCGCGCACGCCCTGGGTTGGGGGAGCGATGTGCGGGCGGACCGGCAAAGCCGGAGCCGCCCACGCCCTTGAAAGAGCTGCACTCAGGCAGCGCCTGTTCTCTGGGCGGCGCGCTGCATGGCCTTCAGCAGCGGGTCCAGGCCGACCGGCTTGGTCAGGTGCTCGTCGAATCCCGCGCCACGCGTGCGCTCGCGGTCGGCGCGCTGGCCGTAGCCGGTCATGGCCGCCACATAGACGGGGTGATCGACGGCAGCACGCAGCTGGCGGATGACCTCGAATCCGTTTTCCCCGGGCATGTTCAGGTCCAGCAGAATCAGCGCCGGCCGCACCTCGGCGGCGAGCTTCACGGCCTGCTGCGCGCCGTAGGCGGCGTGCGCCTCGTGGCCGAGCTGCTCCAGCAGCATGACCATCGAGTCGGCCGAGTCGTGGTTGTCGTCCACCACCAGCACGCGGACTTCGTCCGCCTTCGGCGGCGTGGAGCCGCGGCCCGCCGCGCGGCCGGCCGGCACCGGCTGGCAGGGCAGGATCAGCTCGAAGGTGGCGCCGCGGCCGCGGCCCTCGCTGTAAGCCTTGAGGGTGCCGCCATGCAGCTCCGCCAGCGTTCGCGCCAGCGTCAGCCCGATGCCCAGGCCGCTCTCCGTAGGGTTCCGTTCGACCCCGGGCTCCTGCTCGAAGAGGGCGAAGACGCGCTCCAGCGCTTCGGGCGCGATGCCCTGCCCGTTGTCACGCACCCGCGTGATGCTGCGACTGCCCTCCACCGTGGCGGAGATGGAAACCTCGCCGCCCTCGGGCGTGTAGCGGGCCGCGTTGGACAACAGGTTGTGCAGCACCTGCGCCAGGCGGGTGGGGTCGCCGCGCATGGGGATCCCGCCCGCGACCTCCACCAGGAGCTGGTGCCGCTTGGCGGCCATCAGCGGTCGCGCCGCCTCGGCACTGGCCAGCACGACCTCGCGGTAGTCGATGTCGTGGCGCTGCAGGGATATCTTGCCGGTGGCGATGCGCCCCACGTCGAGCAGGTCGTCGACCAGGCGCGTGAGCTGGCGCGCCTGGCGGTCGATCATGTCGCCCATGCGATCGACCACCGGCGGCAGCTCGGGCTGCATGCGCAGCACGTTGACGGCGTTGCGGATGGGCGCCAGCGGGTTGCGCAGCTCGTGCGCGAGCATCGCGATGAACTCGTTCATGTGGCGGGTGGCGCGCTCGAGCTCCATCAGCCGTCGCTGCTCGGTCAGGTCCCGGGTGACCTTGGCGAACCCGCGCAGCACGCCCTCGGCGTCCAGCACCGGCGTGATCACCACGCCGGCCCAGAAGACGCTGCCGTCGCGCCGCACCCGCTGCTCCTCCTGCTCGGACCGGCCGGTTCGCATGGCCTCGCGCAGCTCCTCGTCCGGGCGGCCGGCGGCCACGGCCTCGGGCACGAAGAACATCGAGAAATGCCGGGACAGCACTTCGGTGGCCTTGTAGCCCATGATCGCCGCCGCGCCAGCGTTCCACGTCAACACGTGGCCCGAGGGGTCCAGCATGAACAGGGCGTAGTCCTTCACGGCCTCCACCATCAACCGCAGCTTCTCCTCGCTGCGCCGCAGCTCCTCTTCCTGGCGCCGGCGCTCGGTCAGGTCGCGGGTGACCTTGGCAAAGCCCTGCAGCTGGCCCTTGGAATCCCACAGCGCGGTGATGACGACGCTCGCCCAGAAGCGCGAACCGTCCTTGCGCAGCCGCCAGCCCTCGTCCTCCATCCGGCCGTAGGCGATCGCCCGGCGCAGTTCCTCCTTCGGCCAGCCCTCGGCCACCTTCTCCGGCGGATAGAACCGCTCGAAGGACTGGCCGATGATCTCCTCGGGCCGGTAGCCCTTGATCCGCTGCGCGCCGGCGTTCCAGCTCGCTATGCGCCCTTCGGTGTCCAGCATGAAGATCGCATAGTCGCTGACGCTCTCGACCAGCAGGCGGAAGCTCTTCTCGGACGATCTCAGCTCGGCGTCGTCGGGCGGCGGATGCGGCAGCGTGGCGGAAGGAGTCATCAGCTGGGGCAGGCAGGCCGCCGGGCGGCGGGGGGGTCGCAGACTTCGAGAGTACACAGCAATCGGCATTCCTTCCACCATTCGTGGAAGTGACGGATGCACCGGCGACCGGCGGACGCGGCCGCGGTCACATGCCCCCTGGGTGGCGCGGAATGACGCCCCGAAGGACAATAGAGGGTTGGCCCTGATGGCCAGTTCTTTCGGCAAGAAGCCGCCGCCCCCGTGACCGCCCACGCCCTCGAAACCCCTGCCCGCCCGTCACCCAAGCCGCCCACCGCGGCCCGGGGGCCGAAGCCGCTGACCGCCTACCGCCCCTTCTGGGCCAAGCGCTTCGGCACCGCCCCCTTCCTGCCGATGAGCCGCGCCGAGATGGAGGCGCTCGGCTGGGACTCCTGCGACATCGTCATCGTGACGGGCGACGCCTACGTCGACCATCCGAGCTTCGGCATGGCGGTGATCGGCCGCGTGCTGGAGGCCCAGGGCTTCCGCGTGGGCATCATCGCCCAGCCCGACTGGCAGTCGGCGGACCCGTTCAAGGCGCTGGGCCGCCCGAACCTGTTCTTCGGCGTCACTGCCGGCAACATGGATTCGATGATCAACCGGTACACCGCCGACCGGAAGATCCGCAGC
>CAMLGG010000200.1 GCA_946479475.1 uncultured Ideonella sp.
ATGCGGCCGTAGTCGGCGCCCTGGTTGCGGTAGTGGAAGAGGCTGATGTTCCAGCTGGGATGCATCGCCGCGAGAAAGCGCATCAATGCGCCCGGCCGCTCCGGAAACTGGAAGCGGTACAGGCGCTCGTCACGTGCCAGCTCGCTGCGGCCGCCGACCATGTGCCGCACATGTTCCTTGGCCAGCTCGTCGTCGGTCAGGTCCACCGTCGGGAAGCCGTGGCGGATGAAGTTGCGCGCGATCTTCTCGGCCTCCTCGCGCTTGTGGATGGTGATGCCGACGAAGACGTGGGCGACCTTCGCGTCCGAGATACGGTAGTTGAACTCGGTGACCGAGCGCGGGTTTCCGGGCGTCCCGATCAGCTCGCAGAAGCGCCTGAAGCTGCCGCGCTCCTCCGGGATGGTGACCGCGAACAGTGCCTCGCGCTGCTCGCCGAACTCCGCCCGCTCGGCGACGAAGCGCAGGCGGTCGAAGTTCATGTTGGCGCCGCAGGTGACGGCGATGAAGGTCTTGCCCTTTGACCGGTGCGTCTCGACGTACTGCTTCAGCCCCGCCACTCCCAGGGCGCCGGAGGGCTCCACGATGGAGCGGGTGTCCTGGAACACATCCTTCATCGCCGCGCAGACCGCATCGGTGTCGACCACGACGTAGTCATCTACCAGCTCGCGCGCGAGACGGAAGGTTTCCTCGCCCACGAGCTTCACGGCCGTGCCGTCCGCGAACAGCCCGACGTCCTGCAACTGCACGCGCTTGCCGGCCTTCACCGAACGAACCATCGCGTCCGAATCGACCGTCTGCACCCCGATCACCTGGATCTCGGGTCGCACGGCCTTGATATAGGCGGCCACCCCGGAGATGAGCCCCCCGCCGCCGATGGCGACGAAGATCGCGTCGATCGGCCCCTGGTGCTGGCGCAGGATCTCCATCGCGATGGTTCCCTGCCCGGCGATCACGTCCGGATCGTCGAAGGGATGGACGAAGGTCAGGCCCTCGGACTTCTCGATCTCGAGCGCGCGCAGGTAGGCATCGGAATAGCTGTCGCCGTGCAGCACGACCTCGCCGCCGAGAGCGGCGACCGCATCGACCTTGACCTTGGGCGTGGTCGTAGGCATGACGATCACGGCCCGGCATTTCAGCCGGTGGGCGCCGAGCGCGACGCCCTGGGCGTGGTTGCCCGCCGAGGCGCAGATGACCCCGCGCGTCAGGGCCTCCGGCGGCAGGTGCGCCATCTTGTTGTAGGCCCCGCGCAGCTTGAAGCTGAAGACCGGTTGGCAATCCTCGCGCTTGAGCAGGACGCTGTTGTTGAGCCGGCGCGAAAGGGCACGGGCCGGATCGAGGGGCGTCTCTCGCGCAACGTCGTAGACCTTCGCGGTCAGGATCCTGCGCAGGTAGTCGTTGGAACTGGGAAAGGGGTCACGGGCCTTCGACGGCGCGCGGGACGTGCGGGCGGCGCCGGCCATGGGCGTCTCTCCTCGGGCGTTGGTCATTGCTTTGCACACCCGACCTGGCCGGCCGTGCTGCAGCGCCGCATGATATGCCACCCGCCTGGCGCGTTCGGCCGGCGCGCGGCGCGCAGAAAAAAGCCCGGGTCCGTGAGGGCCCGGGCTGAATCCACCGTCAGGAGGTGGAGGAGACAAGAGGAGAAGTGGTTTGAGCGACAGCGCTTTCACCACTGCATGGCAAGCAGTCTAGCGCGGCTTTTGCTGCACTGCAATAACCCGCGGCTAGAGAGGCTGCTCGAGCGGTCGATAATGCGGCGCATTGCAGCAGCCCCGCGAGGGACGACCACGATGGATTGCACCGTTCACTGGGTGGCCGATGCCGGCATGGCGATGCTGGCCGAAACCGGCAGTGGCCACACCTTGACCATGGATGGCGCGCCGGATGGCGGCGGCCGCAATCTGGCCCCCCGGCCGATGGAGACGCTGCTGGCCGGCGTAGGCGGCTGCACCGCCTACGACGTCGTCCTCATCCTCAAGCGAGGGCGGCACCAGGTCACCGGTTGCCAGGTGCGGTTGCATGCGGAACGCGCCGAGACCGATCCCAAGGTCTTCACCACCTTGAACATGCACTTCATCGTCAGCGGCCGCGGCCTGCCGCTGGCTGCGGTCGAAAGGGCGGTGGCCCTTTCGCACGAGAAATACTGCTCCGCCACCGCCATGATCGGCCACACGGCCAGGATCACGACGAGCGTCGAACTTCGCGAAACCGCCTGACCGGCAGGTCCGCCCGTCAGACGTAATGGGCGGTGGTCGTCATCACCTTGGCGGCCCCGCGCATGAGCCAGCGCAGCGGCGTCGGCAGCGGCGAGCCGCCTGCCATCTGGGCTGCGTCGGCATGCTGTGCCTCGTCGGCCTTCATCTGGGCGACGATGGCGCGCGAAGCCTCGTCCTCGGGCGGCAGCCGCTCGAGATGACCCGCAAGGTGCTCTTCCACCTGGCGCTCCGTCTCGACCAGGAAGCCCAGACTCCATCGGTCGCCGGCCCGCCCTGCTGCCAGCCCGATGGCGAACGCGCCGGCATACCACAGCGGGTTCAGCAGACTCGGCCGGTCGCCCAGGGCCTCCAGCCGCTCGGCCGTCCAGGCCAGATGGTCGGTCTCCTCTCGGGCGGCCCGTTCCATCTGCTGCCGCACCGGTTCGCTTCGAGCCGTCAGGGCCTGGGCCTCGTACAGGGCCTGAGCACACACCTCGCCGACGTGATTGACGCGCATTAGCGCGCCCGAAAGCCGCTTCGCATCCGGCGGCAGCGGTGCCAAGCTCGCGCTGGCGCGGCCCGGCGTCGGCCGGCTGGCATGTGCCGCCCCGGAAACGGTTCGCAAGGCGTTGTCCAGCGCGGCGAGGCAGTTGTCCAGCGGTGACAATTGGGCCATGCCGCCAGCATAGCGGCCAGAGTGCGAATCCCCCGCACGATGCGCCAATTTGGTGCATTGCGCGCACCCCGACGCGTTGTTGCGCGACAACATGTGTTCTGCCCTGCGGGGCGATTTCTTTGCGCCTCCAGAGGGCCTCTGGTGCAATAGCGGCAACTTCCGATGAGGAGGTTGGCCTGATCGGCCCCACCAGCTCCGGTGATCCGGGTTCTCCCTCGATCGGGACCTCTTGTTCAAAACCCTAGGAGATCTCTGACATGAAAAAATCTCTGATCGCTCTGGCCGCGCTGGGCGCGTTCGCCGGTGCCGCCCAGGCGCAGTCGTCGGTCACGATCTACGGCTTCATCGACCAGATGGTCACCAAGCCGTACGCGAGCGAAGACAAGCGGGTCGAAGATGGCGCCTTCTACGGCGGCGGCAGCCGCCTCGGCTTCCGTGGTGTCGAGGATCTCGGCAACGGCTACAAGGCCACCTTCGGCATGGAGCATCGCCTGAGCGCCGACACCGGTATGCAGACGTCCGGCTCGACCTTCTGGCAGGGCTACTCAACCGTGGGCCTGGTCACGCCGTTCGGCGCGGTCAACCTGGGCCGCCAGTACACCCCGGCGTTCTTGATGATTCAGAACCAGATCGACCCGTTCGGCGGCGAGACGGTCGCGCAAGGCCGTGAGATCGGCATGCGCTTCGGCGTCGTGGCCAACGGCGGTTCGACGGGTTCTGCCGTCTACAAGACCCGCGTGTCGGATTCCCTCCGCTACGACCTGTCGGTTGCTGGCTTCAACCTGGGCGTCTCCATCGCCGAAAGCGCTCCGAACAACGGCGGCGTCGCCAACGACAAGCCGTTCTCCATCGCTGCCAACTACGCCGCCGGCCCGTTCTGGGTGGGTATCGGCTACGAGAACCCGGCTGCCGAGGACGACAAGGGCTGGAACATCGGTGGCCGCTACAACTTTGGCTTTGCCACCGCTGCGCTGGGCTTCGGCAAGGGCACCACGGCCACTGGCGCCGATGCCAAGAGCTGGATCATCGGCGCGACCGTTCCGCTGGGCGCTTTCGACATCAAGGGCATGTACGCCCAGAGCGACGTCAACGACCTCAAGACCAAGAAGGTCGGTCTCGGCGCACACTACAACTTCTCGAAGCGCACCAAGATCTACGTCGACGTGGCGAAGATCGGTGGCGATGCCACGACTGCGCTCGACAACAAGACCGGCTACGACCTGGGCCTGAAGCACACCTTCTAAGCTCCCCGGATCGCGCCTGGCGCGAGTCGCATGGAAGCCGCCCCCCGGGGCGGCTTTTTTCATGTCCGGACCGGACGCGGCACTGGGGCAAACGCCGGGGCGGACGGCCGATCAGCGCCCGCTACACTGCGCCGCGGTGGGCCTCGCCGGCACGCCGCTTGCGAAGCCTCCCTGCATGCTTGCCTTCATCATCCGTCGTCTCTTCCAAGCGCTCGTCGTGATGGTGTCGGTCGGGTTGATCGCCTTCGCCTTGTTCCAGTTCGTCGGCGACCCGGTCAACAACCTGATGGGCCAGGAGGCCACGGCTGAACAGCGGGCGCAATTGCGCGCCGACCTGGGGCTGGACCGATCCGCCCTCGTCCAGTTCACCCGTTTCGCCGCCAATGCCTTGCGCGGGGAGTTCGGCCTCAGCCTGCGCCAGGGCCGCAAGGTATCGAGTCTCATTGCCGAGCGCCTGCCGGCCACGCTCGAACTGGCATGGGTGGCCGCACTGCTGGCGTTGCTCCTCGGCATACCGATGGGCGTCGTGGCGGCCTTGAAGCGAGGCGATCCGCTTTCGCAGGCCCTGATGGCGTTCTCTCTGGTCGGCGTATCGCTGCCAACGTTCCTGATCGGGATCCTGCTGATCCTGCTCTTCGCGACGGTCCTGAACTGGCTGCCCAGCTTCGGCCGAGGGGAAGTGGTGCAACTCGGCTTCTGGAGCACCGGCCTGCTCACCGCCGACGGATGGCGCCACCTCCTGCTGCCGGCCGTCACCCTGGCCCTTTTCCAGCTGGCGCTGATCATGCGGCTGGTGCGGGCCGAGATGCTGGAGGTGCTGCGAACCGACTACATCAAGTTCGCGCGTGCGCGTGGCCTGACTGATCGGACAGTGCACTTCGGCCACGCCCTGAAGAACACGCTCGTTCCGGTGATGACGATCACCGGCCTGCAGCTCGGCGGACTCATCGCCTTCGCGCTCATCACCGAGACGGTGTTCCAGTGGCCCGGCATGGGCCTGCTGTTCGTCCAGGCGGTCCAGTTCGCCGACATTCCCGTGATGGCGGCCTACCTGTGCCTGATCTCGCTCATCTTCGTCGTGATCAACCTGGTGGTCGACCTGCTGTATTTCGCGGTCGATCCGCGTCTGCGCGCGGACCGCGCCGTCGCAGCCCATTGAATCGCCGATGGCCGAACTCGTTCCCGATCCGCAGCGGCCCGGTGCCGTCGTGACACCCGAAGCGGCCGGCCTCTGGCGGCGCTTCTTCGAAGGCGACCTCTGGTACAGCTTTCGACGCTCGCCGGTTGCCCAGGTGGCGGCGCTTCTGGTCCTGCTCAGCGCCTTCTGCGCCCTGTTCGCGCCCTGGGTGGCGCCGCATGATCCCTTCGACCTGGCGACGGTGGAACTGGCCGACGCCGGCCTGCCGCCAGCCTGGCTGGAAGGGGGCAGCGCCCGCTTCCTGCTGGGCACCGACGAGCAGGGGCGCGACATCCTGTCGGCGATCATGTACGGCTCGCGCATTTCGCTGTTCGTCGGACTGGCGGCCGTGGTGCTGTCCGTGCTGGCCGGCGTCGGCCTGGGGCTGCTGGCGGGCTTTGCCGGCGGCTATGTCGACGCCTTCATCATGCGGATCTGCGACGTGATGCTGTCGTTCCCGGCGATCCTCGTCGCGCTGCTGATCGATGGCGTCGGGCGCGCCTTGTTCCCGGACGCGCATGACACCCTGGCGTTCACCGTCCTCATCCTGGCCATCGCCCTGACCGGCTGGGTGAGGTACGCCCGCACAGTGCGCGGCTCGACGATGGTCGAGCGGCACAAGGAGTACGTGCAGGCGGCCCGCGTGATCGGAGTGGCGCCTTTGCGCATCATGGCCAGGCACGTGCTGCCCAATGTCCTGGGGCCGGTGCTGGTGCTCGCGACGATCGACGTGGCATCGGCGGTGATCATCGAGGCGACGCTGTCCTTCCTCGGCGTCGGCGTACCGCCGACCAGCCCCTCGCTGGGCACGCTCATTCGCATCGGCAACGACCACCTCTTTTCCGGCGAATGGTGGATTACCGTCTTTCCCGGCGCGATGCTGATGATCATCGCGCTCGGGGTGAACCTGCTGGGCGACTGGCTGCGCGACGCGCTCAACCCGAGGCTGCAGTGACGGTGACAGTACCCTTCAAGGCACCCTTGCTCGAGGTCGACCGCCTGTCGGTCGAGTTCCCGACCCGCCGTGGCACCCTGCTCGCGCTGGACGAGATCAGCTTCTCGATCGCCCCCGGCGAGATCCTGGGCGTGGTGGGCGAGTCGGGCGCCGGCAAGTCGCTCACCGGTGCGGCGATCATCGGGTTGCTCGAGCCTCCCGGGCGCATCGCCTCGGGCCAGATCCGTCTCGATGGCCGCCGGATCGACAACCTGGCCCCGGCGCAGATGCGGCAGGTCCGGGGCCGGCAGATCGGCGCCATCTTCCAGGATCCCCTGACCTCGCTGAATCCGCTCTACACCGTCGGGCACCAGCTGGTGCAGACGATCCGTACGCACCTGCCGCTGTCCGCCTCGCAGGCGCGCGAGCGCGCGATCGAGCTGTTGCGACAGACCGGCATCCCGGCCCCCGAGGCGCGCGTGGACCAGTACCCTCACCAGTTCTCGGGCGGCATGCGCCAGCGGGTGGTCATCGCGCTGGCCCTGGCCGCAGAGCCACGCCTGCTCGTCGCCGACGAGCCCACCACCGCGCTGGACGTCTCGATCCAGGCCCAGATCATTTCCCTGCTCAAGCGGCTTGCGCACGAGCACCACGCCGCCGTGATGCTGGTGACGCACGACATGGGCGTGATAGCCGAAGCCTGCGATCGCGTCGCAGTCATGTATGCCGGGCGCATCGTGGAGATCGGCCCCGTGCAGCAGGTCATCCACCAGCCCGCGCATCCGTACACGCGGGGCCTCATGGGCTCCATCCCCGCGATGGACGAGGATCGCGAGCGCCTGGCGCAGATCGACGGCACCATGCCGCGACTCGACGCCATTCCGGCCGGCTGTGCCTTCCATCCCCGCTGCGTCGAAGTGATGCCACGCTGCCAGCGAGACAGGCCGGAGCTGATGGATGCGGGCGCCACGCGAGCGGCCTGCTGGCTTCATGCGGCCAAGGAGAGCGAATGACCGCTGCAGCGGCCCCGCTGGTCGAGGTGCGCGACATCGCCAAGGTGTTCGACGTCTCGGCCCCCTGGCTGAACCGGGTGGTGGAGCGCCAGCCGCGGCGCCACGTGAAGGCCGTGGACGGCGTGAGCTTCCAGATCGAGGCGGGTCGGACGCTCGCCCTGGTCGGCGAGTCGGGATGCGGCAAGAGCACCGTCGCCCGCCTGCTCGTCGGGTTGCATGCACCCACGCGCGGCGAGGTGCTTTTCGACGGCCGGCCGACGAACTGGCAGGATCGCTCCGCCGAGGCGCGCACCTTGCGCCGCCGGATGCAGATGATCTTCCAGGACCCGTACGCGAGCCTCAACCCGCGCTGGCGTGTGCAGGACATCGTCGCCGAGCCGCTGCGCGAGCATGAGCTGGTGCGCGACCGCCAGGAGCTGGAGGCCCGCGTGGGCGAGTTGCTGCGGGCGGTCGGTCTTTCACCGGCGGATTCGCCGCGCTATCCGCACCAGTTCTCGGGCGGCCAGCGACAGCGGATCTCGATCGCCCGGGCGCTGGCCACCCGGCCCTCCTTCCTCGTCTGCGACGAGCCGACTTCGGCGCTCGACGTGTCCGTCCAGGCCCAGGTGCTGAACCTGATGAAAGACCTGCAGCGCGAGCGGGGCCTGAGCTACCTCTTCATCTCGCACAACCTCGCCGTGGTGCGCCACGTCAGCGACGAAGTCGGCGTGATGTACCTCGGCCGCCTGGTCGAGCTGGCGCCGAAGGCGCGGCTGTTCAGCACCCCGCGGCATCCCTACACCCGCATGCTGCTGGACGCGATCCCGGACCTGCACATGAGCGGGCGCGCGCGCACGCCGGTACAGGGAGAGGTGCCCAACCCCCTGCAGCCTCCCGGCGGCTGTGCTTTCCATCCTCGCTGCCCTCACGCCAACGCGCGTTGCCGTGCCGAGCGGCCGCGTTGGCAGGCGTTGCAAGGCATCCAGATCGCCTGCCACGCGGTGGAGGAAGGGCGGATCTGATCCGCCGCGGCGATCCGCCGCGGCGACTTGGCCGTCAGCCGATGAGCCGCTCGCCGGCCAGCAGCTGGGCAATCGACTCGCGCTCGCGGATGAGGTGCACCGCATCGCCATCGACCATCACCTCGGCCGCGCGGGGCCGGGTGTTGTAGTTGCTGGCCATCGTCATGCCGTAGGCGCCGGCGGACAGCACCGCGAGCACGTCGCCCTGGCGGACGGCCAGCTTGCGGTCGTGGCCCAGCCAGTCGCCCGATTCGCACACCGGGCCGACGACGTCCCAGGTGCGGGCCTGCGTGTCTGGGTGACGTTCGCAGGGCTCGATGCGCATCCAGGCCTGATACATGGCCGGGCGCACCAGGTCGTTCATGGCCGCATCGACGATGCAGAAGCTCTTTTCTTCGCCGGGCTTCAGGTAAAGGACGGAACTCAGCAGCACGCCGGCGTTGCCGACGATGGAGCGGCCCGGCTCGACCAGCACCTCGCGGTGGCCGTGGCCCCGCGCATCGATGCGCGCGAGCATCCGGCGCACGAGTTCCTCGGCGCTCGGCGGCTCCTCGTCGGTGTAGGTGATCCCCAGCCCGCCGCCGAGATCGATGTGGTGCAGGTCGATGCCTTCGGCGGCGAGCGCATCGACCAGGTCCAGCAGGCGGTCCAGGGCATCGAGGTAGGGGCTTGCGCTGGTGATCTGCGAGCCGATGTGGCAGTCGATGCCGACCACCTCGATCCCCGGCAGCCCGCGGGCCCGCGTGTAGACGGCCAGCGCCTGCTCGTGCGCGACGCCGAACTTGTTGGCTTTGAGGCCGGTCGAGATGTAGGGGTGGGTCCCGGCGTCGACATCGGGATTCACGCGGAGGCTCACCGGCGCGCGGCGCCCCATCCCCGCCGCCACCTCCGAGAGCACGACCAGCTCGGCCTCGCTCTCGACGTTGAAGCAACGCACGCCGGCTTCGAGTGCCAGCCGCATCTCGCCGGCCGTCTTGCCGACGCCGGAGAAGACGATGCGCTCGGCCTTGCCGCCAGCCGCCATCACCCGCTGCAGCTCCCCGCCGGAGACGATGTCGAAACCGCAGCCGGCTTCGGCGAAGGTCTGCAGCACTGCCAGGCTCGAATTCGCCTTCATCGCATAGCAGACCAGGTGAGGGCGGCCCGTGAGGGCGCGCTGGTAGCTGGCGGCCTGTGCGCGCATGGCGTTGCGCGAGTACACGTACAACGGCGTGCCGAAGCGGCGGCCCAGGTCGGCCAGCGAGTGGCCCTCGAGTGTCAGTTGATCTTCGTTCGACGCAAGGAACGGGTGGCCGGGCAGGGTCATCGGGCAGCGGAGGGGGCAGCAGGCGGTGGAGTGGACGACGCGGGAGTCGACGCGGGGGCGGAGGCCGCTTTCGCGGCGCCCGGCAGGACGAGCGGCCCGCGCTGCCCGCAGCCGGCCAGCAACCCTAGGCCGAGCAGCAGGCCCAGGCCTGCGCTGAACACCATGGGGGCGGGGCGATGGTCAGGCGCCACTAAACTCGACGCAGCGCGGTACGGCATGCCGCGGAGTGTACCGACGACCATGAGCACGCAGGGCCGCCCCAAGGGCGAATTCCCCCTCGGGGGGACGGCGCGAA
>CAMLGG010000201.1 GCA_946479475.1 uncultured Ideonella sp.
GCGCCATCTTCGACAACATCAGGAAGTTCCTGCGCTACCTGCTGTCCTCGAACATGGGCGAGGTGCTCACCGTATTCCTGGGCGTGGTGCTCGGCGGCGTGATCGGGCTCGCCAGCCCGGAGTCCAACGGCGCGGTGGTACTGCCGCTGCTGGCCACGCAGATCCTCTGGATCAACCTCATCACCGATTCCGGACCGGCGCTCGCCATGGGCGTCGACCCGGAGACGGACGACGTGATGGCGAGCAAGCCGCGACGCCGGGACGAGCGCGTGATCGATGCGCGCATGTGGGGCGCGGTGCTGGGAATCGGGGCGGTGATGGCCTTGGTGACGCTGCTCACGCTCGACCTCTACCTTCCCGGCGGCCTGATCGAAGGCACGCACGAGCTCGCCAACGCGCGCACCGCCGCGTTCACCACCTTGGTCTTCGCGCAGCTGTTCAACTGCTTCAACGCCCGCTCGCATTCGGCCAGCGGGCTGCGGCACCTGTTCGTCAACCGCTGGCTGTGGGGTGCGATCGCGCTGTCGGTCGTTCTGCAGGTGGTCGTCGTCCACGCCGGCGTCCTGAACCTGGCCTTCGGCACGGTGCCGCTCGCGCCCGACCAGTGGCTCGCCTGCGTGGCGATGGCCAGCGTGGTCCTGTGGTTCGACGAACTGCGCAAGTGGCTCTCGCGCTCGTGGCGCCGAGCGCTGCGCTAGCGACGGACCGTGAACAGCGCGCGGCATGGCGCGACGCCGACTTCCGAAGCTCGCAGCGGTCGGTTCCTGCCCGTCGAGCAGCGTGAACCTCGTCGGCCATCTCCCTAATGCTTCCTGCCCTGCGGGACTCTCTTCGGTGTTAACTTGTCGCCCTCGGGTTCCAGCAAGAAGGTCACCATGGCCTCATCGACATCCATCCTGTGTGCGACCGACTTCTCCGCGCGGGCACCCGAGCATGTGCTCGCCGAGTTGACCCCGACGCGTTGATCGTGTCGGGCATGGTGGGGTAGCGAGGCAGGATGGATCAGAGCACGACATGGATAGAGCGCAGGGTGGAAGGCGACTCCACGGTCCTCTGTCTCTTCGGCCCGTGGCGACTGCCCCATCTTCCGGAGATCGTGCAAGCGCTGCGCGGGCTGGGGCTGCAACGGCCCGCTCGGTGCTTCGTGGTGGATGGCAGCGGGCTGCAGTCGCTGGACACCGCAGCTGCCTTCATGCTGCTCAGCCACCTCGCCGGGGTCGGCTGCACGGAATCCATGGTGGATCCACGAGGCTTCGATCCGCGCTTGCGCCGTCTCCTGGCACTGGTTCACGAGCGCATGACCACCCCGCCGGCCACCGCCCGCTCGGTGCATCTCGGGCTGGTGCAGGGCGTCGGCCTCGCGACCTTCCAGCTCGCCCGCCTGGTGCGCACCCACACAGCCTTCATCGGCGCCGTTGCACTCGACGTGCTCGCCCTCCTGCGCCGGCCGCGCCTGTTCCGCCCCCGCGAGACCGCGTCCCAGTTCGAGGCCGTGTGCATCGACGCCATACCGATCGTCGCGCTGATCAACTTCCTCATCGGCGTGGTGATCGCCTACGTGCTGGGCGTGCAGGCCCGGCGCTACGGCGCCAACCTGTTCGTGGCCGACGGCATCGGACTGGCGGTGTGCCGCGAGCTCTCGCCCATCCTCGGCTCGGTGCTCGTGGCCGGGCGGTCGGGCGCAGCCTTCACCGCCCAGATCGGCACCATGAAGGTCGAGGAGGAGATCGACGCGATCAGCACGCTGGGTCTGTCCCCGCTGCAGGTGCTGGTCATCCCGCGGCTGGTCGCACTCATGGTGGCGCTGCCGCTGCTGGTGTTCGTCGGTGACGTCGCGGGCATCGCCGGCGGAATGGCGGTGGGTGCCTGGCAGCTCGACATCGCCGCAGAGGTGTTCATCGACCGCGTGCACGGTGTTCTCGAGATGCGCCACTTCGCCGTCGGCTTGGGCAAGGCCCCGGTCTTCGCGATCTTCATCGCTCTCATCGCCTGCCGCATGGGGCTGCTGGTGGCGCGCGATGCGCGCAGCGTGGGCGAGAACACCACCTCCACGGTCGTGCAGTGCATCGTCTGGGTCATCGTGCTGGACGCGGTCTTCGCGGTCGCCTTCCAGCGCCTGGGAATCTGAATGGCCGAACCGATACTGACCGTCGACTCGGTGGTGACCCGCTTCGGCGCTCAAACCGTGCATGACGGCGTGAGCCTGGAGGTGCTGCGCGGCGAGGTGGTCGGCTTGATCGGCGGCAGCGGCAGCGGCAAGTCGGTGCTGCTGCGGGAGATCATCGGCCTCATGCGTCCGACGGGTGGACGCATTGACCTGCTGGGCACTGACGTGTGGAATTGCAGCCCACAGGCACTCAATGCCCTGCGCCGGCGCTTCGGCGTGCTGTTCCAGGATGGCGCGTTGTTCTCCTCGCTGACGGTGGCCGAGAACGTCGCCGTTCCCTTTCGCGAAAACACCGACTTGCCCATGCACCTGATCGCACCCCTGGTGGGCTTCAAGCTCGCGCTCGCGGGCCTGCCGGCCGATGCGCGCTCCAAATCCCCGGCGCAGCTGTCGGGCGGCATGCGCAAGCGCGTCGCCCTCGCCCGGGCCCTGGCGCTGGAGCCCGAGATCCTGTTCCTCGACGAGCCGACCTCCGGGCTCGACCCGGTCGGCGCGCGCGAGTTCGACCGCCTGGTGCGCGTGCTGGCCGACAGCCTCGGCCTGACCGTCTTCATCGTGACGCACGACCTGGACCTCCTGACCTCCATCGCCGATCGCGTCATCGCCCTGTCTGGGGGCCGCGTCATCGCCGACGGCACGGTCGACGCCGTCAAGCAGACCGGGCACCCCTGGCTGCAGGCCTATTTCGGGGTCCATGCCTGATGGAGCCTGAAGCCAAGTACACCCTGGTGGGCAGCGCGGTGCTCGCCCTGCTGGCCCTGGTGGTCGCGGCAGTCCTCTGGCTGCGCAGCAGCGGGCAAGGCACCGACGCCCTCCTCTACACGATCTACTTCGAGCGCCAGTCGCTCGAAGGCCTGGAGCCGCGCAGCTACGTCACCATGCGCGGCATGCGCGTAGGCTCGGTCACCAAGTTCCACTTCTCCACCCGTCGTCCCGGCGCAATCGAGGTCTCGATCGCCGTGGATCCCACCACGCCGGTACGGCAGAGCACGCGCGCCACGGTGGAGCGCCACCTCGTGACGGGGCTGGCCACGGTGCGGCTGGTCAATCCCACCGAACAGAGCCCGCTGCTCACGCAGGTGCCGCCGGATGAATCGGCGCCGGTGATCGTGGAAGGCGAATCGACCATGCAGCAGGTCTCGGCCACCCTGTCGCAACTGGCGGTGCGCATGGACGAAACCCTGCAGCGCCTGAACGAGATCCTTTCTCCGCAGAATCGCGAAGCGCTGGGCGAAACGCTGGAGAACCTGCGGCGCGCGTCCGGGCACGCCGAGGGCACGCTCGCCAAGGCCGACGGGGCGCTGGTCGCCATGACGGGCGCCGGGGACGAGCTTCGTGCGCTCGCGCGCGAGGTGAGCGCGGATGCGCGCACGCTGACCGCGCGCTACGACGCGCTCGGCGCGGATGCGGGGAAAGCGGTGCGCGACCTCGGCGACTCCGCACTCAGGATGAGCGCGCAGGCCGAGCGCCTGGCGCAGCGCGCCGACGCCCTGCTCGCCAGCGGCGACGACGAGTTGCGTACCAGTGCACAGGCGCTGCGCGCGGCGGCCGATGCGGTTGGTGGCGCCGCCGCTCGCCTGCGCGACCCGCGCCAGGTCATCTACGGGCCGGCACCAGGCAGCCTGGGGCCGGGGGAAGGCACACGATGAGATCTGCCGTCTTGCTCGCGCTCGCGGCCGCGCTGGCATCGTGCAGCGCCCCGGGACCTCGCGAGGCCGACCGTTACTACGTGCTCGAGACCTTCGTGGCCCAGCCTCCGGCGCCGGCGGCCGCGGCGGCCAACGTGACGATCGGAGCGACCACGGCCGCGACCTTCTACGACACCCAGGACATCGTCTACAGCCGCGGGCCCGGCACGCGCGGCTACTACCAGTTCAGCCACTGGACCGAGCGGCCCCAGCGCGCCCTCCAGGCGCTGCTGGCGCAACGGCTGCCCGGCGGCACGGGCACGGCCGGGCCGATCCTGGTGACGCACCTGGAGGAGATCTACCACGATGCGGCGCAATCCCCCGGCGCCGCGCACCTGACCGTGAGTGCGCAGTTGCTGGACCCGAGCGGCCGCACCGTTCTCGCCCGCCGCACGTTCACGCACGTCACGCCGTCCGCCTCCTACGACGCGCCCGGCGCGGTGCAGGCCATGCGGGAGGCGCTTGCGGCGATCGTCGACGAGTTGGTCGACTGGGCCGGCCAGGCGGCCTCGCACGCGATCCCTGCCTCGTGAATCGAGGACCTGTACCGACGCGGGGGCTGGCGACCGAGCCAACGTGACCGAACGGCGCCCCCGGCTCGTTCGCCCGCCGAGCGCCATGACGGCAAGCCTGCTCGGCAACTGGCTGCTCGCTGCACGTCGTCCACGATCTCAGCCTTGACGGGCCGCTGACCGCAGCCGAGCCAACCTGGTCGCCTCGAGCCTCGAGGAGATGCCAATCAGGCGAGTCCATCCTGCTCCCGAGCACGGTCCGGGGCTTGCGGCTCGCGGCTTGCGAAAGCGCAATCGGCCCAGGCGGCCCAGCTCCAGAATTCGCCCCATCATGCCGAGTCCGGACGCGGTTTACCACGTCGAGGCCATCTCGAAGGTCTATCGCATGGGCGAGACGGAGATCCACGCCCTTCGGGACGTGAGCCTCGAGCTGTACCCCGGCGAGTTCGTGGTGCTGCTGGGGGCGTCCGGCAGCGGCAAGTCCACGCTCCTGAACATCCTCGGCGGCCTGGATCGACCCAGCGGCGGGAGGGTGCGCTACCGGGACCACGAGCTGACCCGGGCATCCCCGTCGGAGCTGGCGCGCTACAGGCGCGAGCACGTCGGGTTCGTGTTCCAGTTCTACAACCTCATCCCCAGCCTGACCGCGATCGAGAACGTCGCGCTGGTGACGGAAATCGCCGAGTCGCCGATGCCTGCGCAGGAGGCGCTGGAGATGGTCGACATGGGGGCCCGCCGTGATCACTTCCCTTCCCAGCTTTCGGGTGGCGAGCAACAGCGGGTCGCCATCGCACGCGCCGTGGCCAAGCGGCCCGACGTCCTGCTGTGCGACGAGCCCACGGGCGCCCTCGACTACGCCACCGGCAAGCTCGTGCTGAGGGTGCTCAGGCGCGTCAACGAGGAGCTGGGCACCATCACGGTCGTCATCACGCACAACGCGGCCATCGCGGCCATGGCCGATCGGGTGATCCGCATCAGCAGCGGGACCATCGTGGACATCCATCGCAACGAGGTGAAGGCCTCGGTGGAGGACATCTCGTGGTAGGCATGCTCGGCCGCATGCTGTGGCGAGAACTGTGGCATGTGCGTGGCCAGGTCATCGCGACCGCGCTCGTGGTCGCCTGCGGCGTCGCAACCCTGATCGGAACGCGCGGCACCTACGAGTCGCTGCTGTCGGCACAGTCCCGCTACTACCGCACCCAGCGCTTCGCGGATGTCTTCGCTCACGTCAAGCGCGCGCCCGCTTCAGTGGTCGCCGAGATGGAGCACATTCCCGGCGTGGTCCGGGTGGAGCCCCGCGTGGTGGCCAATGTCACCCTGGACGTGGCCGGGCTTGCCGAACCGGCGGTGGGGCGGATCGTCTCCGTCCCCGACCGCGAAGGCTCCGGCCTGAACGTCTTGCAGGTGGTGCGCGGCCGCTATGTCGATCGCAGCGCCGAGAACGAGGTCCTGGTCAGCCAGGCCTTCGCGGACGCCAACCGGCTGCATCCGGGCGATGGCCTCGGCGCCATCCTCAACGGCCGCTGGAAGCGCCTGTCGGTGGTCGGCATCGCCCTGTCGCCCGAGTTCGTCTACGAACTGGGCTCCGGCATGCTCTTCCCGGACAACCGGCGCTTCGGCGTGCTCTGGATGGCGCAATCGGCCGCAGCCCCCGCGTTCGACATGCAAGGCGCGCTGAACGACGTGGTGCTCTCGCTGGACCGGGGCGCCAGCGAGCCGGCGGTCATCGCCGAGGTGGACCGGGTCCTGGCGCCCTACGGCAGCCTGGGCGCCTACGGTCGCTCCGACCAGCAGTCGAATCGCTTCCTCACCGACGAATTCGGCGAGATCGCCATCATGACGGCCTTCGTGCCCAGCCTCTTCCTCGTGGTGGCGGCCTTCCTGCTGTATGCGGCCCTGTCGCGGCTGGTCGCGATGCAGCGCACCCAGATCGGGCTTCTGAAGGCGTTCGGGCGAAGCGACCTGCGGGTGGCGATGCACTACCTGTCGATGGCGCTGTGCATCGCCTGCATCGGCTGGCTGGCCGGCTTGCCGCTCGGGTTGTGGCTCGGCGGCCTGTTCGTCGATGTCTACAGCGGCTACTTCCACTTTCCGAGCCTGGCCTTCTCGGCCAGCCCTGGCCTGCTGTCGACGACCCTGGGGGTGAGCACGCTCGCCGCCGCCCTGGGCGCCGGCTCCGCCGCGCGGCGTGCCGCGGCGCTGGCTCCGGCGGAGGCCATGCGACCCGAAGCCCCGGCGGCCTTCCACCCGACCCCGCTGGACCGCCTGGCCGCTGCGCTGCGCTGGCGTGCCTCGATCCGCATGATCCTGCGGAACCTGACGCGCCGGCCCTGGAAGGCCGCCCTGTCGGCGGTGGGCGTCGGCTTGGCCATCGGCCTGATGGTGGTCGGCCGGTTCACGATGGACGCGGCGAGCAAGCTCATGAGCGTGCAGTTCGGGCAGGTGCAGCGCGACGACGCCACGGTGCTCTTCACCGAGCTGCGCGGGGCGGAGGCGGTCCTCGACGCGGCCCGGCTGCCGGGCGTCGTGCAGGCGGAGGCCTTCCGGGCGGTGCCCGCACGACTGCGCTTCGAGCACAGGAGCAAGCGCGTCGAGCTGCTGGGCCTGCCGGCCCGGCCGCAGCTGCGCCGCCTCATCGGCACGAGCGGCACGGAAGTCCAGCCGGGCGACGACGGCGTGGTGCTGACGGCCAAGCTGGCGTCCATCCTCGGCGTGGCGCGCGGTGACCGCCTGACGATCGAGGTGATGGAGGGCCGCCGCCCCGTCGCCGACGTGCAGGTGACCGACCTGGTGGACGAGATGCTCGGCCTGGGCGCCTACATGGATGCCCGGGCGCTGTCGCAGCTGCTGGACGAAGGGCCGTCGACCAGCTCCGGCGTCTACCTGCGGCTGGACAGGGCGCGGGCACCCGAAGCCTATGCCCTGCTCAAGCGCATGCCGGCAGTCGTCAGCGTGAGCATCCGCGAGTCCGCGCTGCAAAGCGTGCGCAGCGCGCTGGACCGCTCGTTCCTGGTCTTCAGCGTGATCCTCACGGCGCTGGCCGGCGTGGTGGTGGCCGGCATGGTCTACAACAGCCTGCGCATCGCGCTGTCGGAGCGGGGCAACGAGCTGGCCAGCCTGCAGGTGCTCGGCTTCTCCCAGCGCGAGGTGACCTTCCTGCTGCTGGGAGAACAGGCCATCCTGCTTCTCGGCGCGGTCCCCCTGGGCCTGGCGATAGGCTACGGCCTGTGCGCGTCCCTGGTGCCGGTGTTCGATCGCGAGATGTTCCGTCTGCCTCTGGTGGTGGGCCGATGGTCGTTCGCCTACCCTGTCATCGCGGCGGCGCTGGCTGCCGCCTTCGCGGGGGCCCTGGTGGCCAGGCGCCTGGGCCAGCTCGACCTGGTCGCGGTCCTGAAGACGAGGGAGTAGAAGCATGCAATGGCCCGGCAGGCGCATCAGCGTCGTTGTGCTTGTCACCGTTGCCGGGGCGGGCGTCGTGGCCTACCTCCTGCGGCCGCCCGCGATCGAGGTGGAGCTCGCCACCGCGAGCGTCGGCCCGCTTCGGGTGACGGTGGACGAACTGGGCGAGACGCGCAGCCACGATCGGTTCACGATCACCGCCCCGGTCACCGGGCGCCTGATGCGCATCGATCTTCACGATGGCGACGCGGTGAAGGAAGACCAGGCGGTCGCCCGCATCGCGCCCCTCCCGCTGTCGCAGCGCGAGGTCGACGAGCTGGCGGCGCGGGTGTCCGGCGCGCGCGCCGCGCTGCGCGAGGCGCAGCAGCAGTCGCGACTCGCGCAGGAGGCCCTCGCCCAGGCCTCGCGCGAGCATGCGCGCGCCGTCGAACTGGTCGGACAAGGCTTCGTGGCCCCCCAGTCGGCGGAGCAGGCCAGCAGCGCGAAGGACAGCGCCGCCTACGCGGCCGATGCGGCGCGCTTTCGCATCGCCTCCGCAGCCGCCGAATTGCGGGTGGCCGAAGCCGGCCTGGCGGCCCTGCGGCCGCCGGGAGCGGCCAGGAACATCGAGGTGAAGGCGCCCATGGCCGCGCGCATCCTGCGCATCCCTGACGCCAGCGAGCGCGTCGTCGCTGCCGGCACGCCCTTGCTGATCCTCGGGCAGCTCGAACGGCTGGAGGCCGTGCTCGAGGTGCTGTCCAGCGAGGCGGTGAAGGTTCGGGCGGGCATGCCGGTGCTGATCGACGGCTGGGGTGGCGACAGGAGCCTCAAGGCGACCGTTCGCCTGGTGGAGCCGCATGCGGTGACGAAGGTGTCGGCCCTGGGCGTGGAGGAGAAGCGCACCAACGTCGTGGTCGACTTCGTCGATCCGCCGGCCCCGCTGGGCGACGGCTTCCGCGTCACCGGCCACATCGTCGTCTGGGAGTCGCCGCAGGCCCTTCGGGCGCCGGCCAGCGCCCTGTTCCGCTGCGACCAGGCCTGGTGCACCTTCGTCGTGGAAGAGGGCCGGGCCCGGCGGACGGTCGTCAAGGCGGGTCACCGGGGCACCAGCGAGGTGGAGATCCTCGACGGCCTGTCGCCCGGGGCACGGCTGGTCGACTACCCGCCGAACGAGCTTTCCGATGGCGCACGCGTGAAGGTCGTCGATCGAAGCCGGACCTGGCAGTGAGTCCGGCATGGACGGGATTTCCGCCATGGTCGTGCTCGAGACGCTGGGCGATGCCGTCAAGCTGGTCGCGGCCGTGGGCGGCCTGTACGTGGCGGCCGTCCTGTACGCCCGGCATCGGCAACCTGCGTGGATGGATACCCTTCGCGCGCGGCGTACGCACGTCCTCTGGTTGCTGGTGCTCGCCAGCCTCGCCATCAAGATCGTGGAGGACGTGGTGACCGGAGACTCCGGATCCCTGGACCACGCCATCCTCGTCTTCATCCGCACCCATCTGCAGGGCGCGCAGCCCTTCTTCCAGGTGGTGACGCTGTCGGGATCGGCCGAGGTGCTGACGCCGCTGACGCTGGGCGCGTGTCTCGCCCTGGCGCTCGCGGGGCGACGCCGGGAAGCCGGTCTGGTCGGCGCCTCGGTGCTCTGCGCCGCGGCGCTGGTCTACGGGGTGAAGCTGCTCGTCGGGCGGGAGCGGCCGGCGTTGTGGGACACGGCCTCGTACTGGGGAGCGAGCTTTCCCAGCGGCCATACGCTCGTCGTGGCCGCTTTCGGGATGTCGGCGGCCCTGGCCCTGTCGGCGCTGAAGCCCGCAGCGCGAACCGCCTCGCTGGCGACGGCCGCGCTGTGGACCGCGCTGGTCGCCCTCTCGCGGCTCGTGCTCGGCGTGCACTGGCCCACGGATGTGCTGGTGGCAGCCCTGGCCGGCGCGGCCATCCCGCTGGGCCTCTCGCTGCGGATGCAGGCGGCGTAGGGGCGTCTCAGTCCCGCTCCCGCTCCCGCTCCCGCCCCTGTCCGCCCTCCTCGGGCTCCACCTGCCGAACCGTTGT
>CAMLGG010000202.1 GCA_946479475.1 uncultured Ideonella sp.
CGAAGATGTTCGCGGCCTTGGGGCCGGCGACGACGGCGCCGATCGGCACGCCCGAGCCCAGGCCCTTGGCCAGCGGCATCACGTCCGGCAGGATGCCGGCCCACTGGTGGGCGAACCACTTGCCGGTGCGGCCGATGCCGCATTGCACCTCGTCGAGCATGAGCAGCCAGCCGCGCTCGTCGCAGACCTGGCGCAGGCCGCGCAGGAAATCCCATTGCGCGGCGTGGATGCCGCCTTCACCCTGGATGGTCTCCAGGAAGACGGCCGTGACGTTGGGGTTGGTGTCACCCAGGCGGCGCACCGCATCCAGGTCGTTCAGCGGCACCCGGGGGAAGCCTTCGACCAGCGGCCCGAAGCCGGCCTGCACCTTGGGATTGCCGGTGGCCGACAGCGTGGCGATCGAGCGGCCGTGGAAGGCCTTCTCGAAGACGATCACCTCGGGCCTCTCGATCCCCTGGTCGTGGCCGAACTTGCGGGCGATCTTCAGGGCGGCCTCGTTGGCCTCCAGGCCCGAGTTGCAGAAGAACACCGAAGCCAGGCCGGAGAGCTCGCAGAGCTTGGCGGCCAGGCGCTCCTGCAGCGGGTTCTCGTAGTAGTTGGAGCAGTGGATCAGCAGCGAAACCTGCTCCTGCAATGCCGGCACCAGCTTCGGGTGCGCATGGCCGAGGGTGTTGACGGCGATGCCGCCGAGGCCGTCGAGGTATCGCTTGCCGTGGGTGTCCCAGACCTGGCAGCCCTGGCCGTGCGTCAACGCGATCGGCAGGCGGCCGTAGGTGTTCATCACATGGGGCATGGAGGCGGTCATGGGCAAAGGCTCCTGGCTGCTGCACCGTCACGCCGAGGCGGCGCAAAGAGAAAGGGCCGGCCGCGTCAGCTCCATCACGCGCCAGCCCTCGCTCGATTCTAAAGCCGGCCCGTTGTTTGCTGCGGCGCAACAGGCTCAGGGCACAATAGCTGCTTCGCCCGACGCACGCGCGTCGGCCGCCGGGGCATCGGTGCCCCGCCAGATCCCGCCCGTATTACGCGTGGTTCCCCTCCCGCGGCGCTGATGACCGTTTCGAAACCCCGTCAATTCTTCATCCAGGGCGTCACCCAGGACGGCCGGACCTTCCGTCCCAGCGACTGGGCCGAGCGCCTGGCCGGCGCCATGTCGTCCTTCCGCCCCGGCGGCGCTGTCGGCGGCCCGGGGGCCCACATCGGCTACTCGCCCTATTGCGTGCCGCGAGTGATCAATGGCGTGAAGTGCGTGATCGTCAACGAGGCCCTGCGCGACATCGAGCCGATGGCCTGGGATTTCGTGATGAACTTCGCCCGCGACAACGGGCTGCAGGTGGCCGAGGCCTGCTGGCTGGAAGACCAGCAGAAGTGAACCGGCTGAAATGAAAAGGGCCCGCGAAGCGGGCCCTTTCGTATCCACCTGGAAAAAGGTCGTCAGGCAGCGAGGGCCTTGACCTTGGCCGACAGGCGGCTCTTGTGGCGGGCGGCCTTGTTCTTGTGGAACAGGCCCTTGTCGGCGATCGAGTCGATGACGCCCTGGGCGGTCTTGAACAACTCGGTGGCCTTGGCCTTGTCGCCGGTGGCGACAGCCTTCAGGACGTTCTTGATCGAGGTGCGGAACTTGGAACGCAGCGACGAGTTCGCGGCGTTCAGCTTCACGTCTTGGCGGGCGCGCTTGCGGCCCGACGCCAGGCGCACGGTGCGCTTCTTGGCTTTGGAAGAGGTGGCCATTGGTGTTGAGGGCTTTCCAGGTGGGAAAAGACCGTCGAGTATAGCAGTTTCCCGGCTCGGCAGGCAAGGCGGCCCGGCCGGGGCCTCGAGGCGGTGGCACAATCCGCCGCCGCATGAATCTCCTGAAGGCCGCGTCGACGGTATCCCTGTGGACCCTGCTGTCGCGCGTGACCGGCCTGGTGCGCGACCAGCTCATCGCCGCCAGCTTCGGCGCCGGGGCGCTCACCGACGCCTTCAACGTCGCGTTCCGCATCCCGAACCTGCTGCGCAGGCTGTTCGCCGAAGGCGCGTTCTCGTCGGCCTTCGTGCCCATCCTGGCGGCCACGCGGGCCACCGACGGCGACGAGGCCACCCGCCGCCTGATCGATGCGGTCGCCACGGTGCTGTTCGCCGCCCTGGTCCTCACCTGCGTGGTCGGCGTGATCGGCGCGCCGGTGGTCGTGTGGCTCTTCGGCGCCGGGCTGCAGGAGCTGGAGCTGGCGGTGATCATGACCCGCTGGATGTTCCCCTACATCGGCTTCATGTCGCTGGTGGCGTTGTCGGCGGGCATCCTCAATACCTGGCGCCGCTTCGCCCTGCCGGCCGCGACGCCGGTGCTGCTGAACGTGGCGATGATCAGCGCGGCGCTGTTCCTCGCGCCCTGGCTGGACAGGCACGGCATCCGCCCCATCCACGCGCTCTCGGCCGGCGTGATGGTCGGCGGCGCACTGCAGCTGGCCATCCAGTTCCCGGCCCTGCGCGCGATCGGCTGCCTGCCGCACATCGGCTTCGGGCCGGCCGCCTGGAAGCGTGCCTGGAAGCATCCCGGCGTGCACCGGCTGCTCACGCAGATGGCGCCTGCGCTCCTGGGCGTCTCGGTGGCCCAGCTCTCCCTGCTCATCAACACGCAGATCGCGTCGCACCTCGGGCCCGGAGCGGTCTCCTGGCTGTTTTACGCCGACCGCCTGATGGAGTTCCCCACCGCGCTGCTGGGCGTGGCCCTCGGCGTGGTGCTGATCCCCGGCCTGTCGGCCAGGCGGGCGCAGAACGACGACGCCGGCTACTCGGCCCAGCTCGACTGGGGCCTGCGGCTGGTGGTGGTCCTGGCGCTGCCCTTCGCCGTGGCCATGCTGACCTTCGCCAAGCCGCTGGTGGCGGTGCTCTTCCACTACGGCAAGTTCAGCCCCGAGGCGGTGGAGATGACGGTGAAGGCCTTGCGCGGCTACGGCTGCGGCCTGATCGGGATCGTCGGCATCAAGGTGCTCGCGCCGGGCTTCTTCGCCCAGCAGGACCTGCGCACGCCGGTGCGCATCGCCATCGTCGTGCTGGTCTGCACGCAGCTGATGAACCTGGCCTTCGTGCCCTGGCTGGGCCACGCGGGGCTGGCCCTGTCCATCGGCCTGGGCGCGATGGTCAACGCGGGCTGGCTGCTGATCGGCCTGCGCCGCCAGGGCCACTACCGGCCGGCACCCGGCTGGCGGGGCTTCGTCGCGCGAGTGCTGCCGGCCAACGTGGTGCTGGCCGCGGGCCTGGTGTTTGCCTCGATGCAGCTGGATTGGCTGGCGCTGCAGGCGCATCCCGGCCTGCGGGTGGCCTGGCTCGCCGGCGTGATGGTCGCGGCCGTGCTGGGCTACTTCGGCGTGCTGATGCTGGCCGGCCTCCAGCTGCGACAGTTCCTGAGGAGAGGCTGAGCGCCTGCCGCGGGGCAGGGTCGCCACGAACCTCGTTCGAAGGATCCGGCGGCTGCGGGCGCCCGGGCAAAAGTCCTACACTTCGAGCATGAGCCTTCCGCTGCGCCTGGAAGCCCCCAGTCCGCTGGAGTACTTTTCCGTGCTGGTGGCCGAGGACGAGCACTTCGCCCTGCTGGAAGCCGCCGTCTCGCTGGGCCAGGATGCCGACCCCGAGCTCGATCCGCAGACGGTGATGGACGAGATCGACGCGCTGGGCGACCGCCTCAAGCGCCGCCTCCCGGCTGACGCCAGCGCGATGCACAGGCTGCGTACGCTCAACCGCTACTTCTTCCGCGAACTCGGCTTCGCCGGCAACGTCAACGACTACTACGACGCCGGCAACAGCTACCTCCACCGGGTGCTGGCCAGCCGCCGCGGCATCCCGATCTCGCTGGCGCTGATCTACATCGAGCTGGCCGGCCACGCCGGGCTGGTGGCGCGCGGCGTCTCCTTCCCCGGCCATTTCCTGGTCAAGCTGCGCCTGCCCCACGGAGAGGCGGTGATGGATCCGTTCAACGGTCGCTCGCTCTCGCGCGAGGAGCTGGAAGAGCGGCTGGAGCCCCTGCGCCGCAAGCAGGGCCTGGTGGGCGAGTTCGAGGTGCCGCTGGGGCTGTTCCTGCAGTCGGCTTCGCCGCGCGACATCATCGCCCGCATGCTGCGCAACCTGAAGTCCATCCACCAGCAGGCCGAGGACCTTTCGAGCCTGCTGGCGGTGCAGCACCGCCTGGTGTGCCTGCTGCCGGAGGCCTGGGACGAGCGGCGCGACCGCGGCCTGACGCTGGCCGAGCTGGGCCAGCCGGATGCGGCCGCCGACGACCTCTCGGCCTACCTCGCGCACGAGCCGGACGCGGCGGACGCCGAGCCCATGCGCCGCATGCTGGCCGAGCTGCGCGACAGCCCGCGGCCGCTGCTGCACTGAACGTGCGGCCGGCGGCACCTAAAATCCGCCGTTCTCCTGGCCCCATGCCGCTGCAGGCGATGTCCTCGGCGGCCTTCGCATGACCCTGACTCCCGCCCAGCGCCAAAGCTTGAGCTGGCTGCTGATCGCCGCCGCCGGCCTGCTGGCGGTGTGGGCGCTCGCCCCGGTGCTGATGCCCTTCCTGCTGGGGGCGGGCCTGGCCTACGCGTTGCACCCGGCGGTCGAGCGACTGGCGGCCCGGCGCGTCCCCCGGGTGCTGGCAGTGACGCTGGTGGTACTGGCCACGATCGTCGTGGTGCTGGCCGTCATGCTGCTGGTCGTCCCGATCCTCGCCAAGGAACTGCCGCTCATCAGGCAGCAGGTGCCCTTGCTGGCCGACCGGCTGAACGAGCACTTGTCGCCCTGGCTGGCGCAGTTCGGCATCAACGTCTCGCTGGACGTGGCGGGCATCAAGGCCATGGCCCTGCAGGCACTGGACGGCAACCTGGAGGACTGGGTGGCGGCGGCTCTGAGCTCGGCCCGCATCGGCGGCAGCATCCTGCTCGCGGTGATCGGCAACGCCATCCTCGTGCCGGCGGTGCTGTTCTACCTGCTGCTCGACTGGCCCCGTCTGACCGAACGCACGCTCTCGCTGGTACCTCCGCGCATGCGTGAGCGCGTGGACGCCTTCCTCGCGGAATGCGATGGCGTGCTGGGCCAGTACCTGCGCGGCCAGGCGCTCGTGATGCTCGTGCTGGCGGTCTACTACGCCCTGGCCCTGGGCGTCGCCGGCTTCGAGCTGGCCCTGCCGGTGGGCGTGTTCACCGGGTTGGCCATCTTCATTCCCTACCTCGGCTTCGGCCTGGGCCTGCTGCTGGCTTTGCTGGCCGGGGTGCTGCAGTTCACCGGCTGGTATGGCGTGATCGTGGTGGCCGTCGTCTATGGGGCCGGCCAGGTCATCGAAAGCTTCTTCCTCACGCCGCGCCTGGTCGGCGAGCGCATCGGGCTGCCGCCGCTGGCGGTGATCTTCGCGCTGCTGGCCTGCGGGCACCTGTTCGGCTTCGTCGGCGTGCTGATCGCGTTGCCGCTGTCGGCGCTGGTGCTGGTCGCCGGCCGCCGCGTCACGTCGGCCTACCTGGGCAGCGCCCTTTACCGCGAATGACGGCCATGAAGCAGATCCCGCTGCCCATCGCCGCCGAGGCCGAGCCGAGCTTCGAGAACTTCGTCGCCGGAGACAACCTGGCGGTCCTGGAGGCCCTGCGCCGGCTGGTCATCCCATCTCCGCCGGTCTACCTCTGGGGACCCGCCGGGGCCGGCAAGACGCACCTGCTGGCGGCCCTGGCGCGCCAGCTGCGCGGCGAAGGGGCGCGCGTCGGCTGGTTCGATGCCGAGACCCCGCTGCCGTGGACCTTCGACGAGGGCTGGTGGCTGGTCGTGATCGACCGCGCCGACCGCCTGGACGCCGCCCGGCAGCACGCAGCCTTCGCGCTGTTCGTCGAGGCCGCGACACATGGCGTGCAGATGGCCGCCGCCGGCCGCCTGCCGCCGGTCGACCTGCCGGTGCGGGACGACCTCCGCACCCGGCTGGGCTGGGGCCAGGTCCACGCCGTCAAGCCGCTGACCGAGGCGGGGACGCGCGCGGCGCTGCGCCGCGAGGCCGACCGCCGCGGCGTGTTTCTCTCCGACGAGGTGATGGACTACCTGCTGACCCGCTTCGCCCGTGACCTGGGCTCCCTCATGGCCCTGCTCGCCCGGCTCGACAGCTTCTCGCTCGCCGAGCGCCGCGCCATCACCGTGCCCCTGCTGAAGAAGATGGTCCACGAAGAGGGCGGCACCCCATGAACCTGGCCCTGTTCGACCTCGACGGCACGCTGCTGCCCACCGACTCCGACCACGCCTTCGGCGAGTTCATGGTCGAGATCGGCTGGGTCGACGGCGCCGCCTGGCGCGCCCGCAACGACGCCTTCTACGCCCAGTACCAGGCCGGCACGCTGGACCTGGGCGAGTACCTGGACTTCGCCACCTCGGCGTGGCGCGGCCGTCCGCTCGCCGATGCCGAGGCGGCCCGCGCGCGCTTCATGCGCGAGGTGATCGCGCCCCGGCTGCACGGGCAGGCTCGTGCCCTGGTCGACACGCACCGCGAGGCGGGCGACCTGGTCGCCATCGTCACCGCGACCAACGAATTCGTCACCCGGCCCATCGCCGGCGCCTTCGGCGTCGAGCAGCTGCTGGCGGTCGAGCTCGAGCGCGACGACAATGGCCGCGTCACGGGGCGCGCCCTCGGCGTGCCGACCTTCCGCGAGGGCAAGGTCACGCGGGTCGAGGCCTGGCTGGCCGGGCAAGGGCGGCAGTGGGCCGACTTCGACGACGTGCTGTTCTACAGCGACTCCACCAACGACCTGCCCCTGCTCGAGCGGGTGCGCACCCCGATCGCGACCAACCCGACGCCGGCGCTGGAGGCCATCGCCCGCGAGCGCGGCTGGCGCATCATCAAGCTCTTCGATTCCCCATGATCCGCAAATTCATCGACAAGCTGCTGGGCAAGCAGCCTTCGGCCGGCGAAAAGCCGGCGCCCAAGGCCGCCGTCCGCATCCCGCTGGGCAAGCGTGTCGAGGTGCCTGCTGCCGAGCACGGCATCGACCACTCCCTGCTCGACGATCGCGCCATCCGGGTGGTGACCACGCTGCAGGATGCCGGCTTCGAGGCCTTCATCGTCGGCGGCGCGGTGCGCGACCTGCTGGTCGGCCGCCGGCCCAAGGACTTCGACGTCGCCACCAACGCCACGCCCGAGCAGGTCAAGGGCCTGTTTCGCCGCGCGTTCATCATCGGCCGGCGCTTTCGCATCGTCCACGTGATCCACGGCCGAGGCCGCGACCACGAGGTCATCGAGGTCTCGACCTTCCGCGCCTACATGGACGCGGCGGCCGCGGAACAGGTCGAGGGCAACGAGAAGACCTCGAAGGAGGAGATGGCCGGCAAGAGCCACGTCGTCGATGCGAGCGGCCGGGTGTTGCGCGACAACGTCTGGGGCCCGCAGATCGAGGATGCGGCGCGCCGCGACTTCACGGTCAACGCGATGTACTACGACCCGAAGAGCCGCATCGTCGTCGACTACCACCAGGGCCTGAAGGACGCCAAGGGCCAGGTGCTTCGCATGATCGGCGACCCGGAGACCCGGTATCGCGAGGATCCGGTGCGGATCATCCGGGTCATCCGCTTCGCGGCCAAGCTGGGCTTCGCGATCGAGCCGAAGACGCTCAAGCCGCTGAAGTCGATGGCCTCGCTGCTGGCCAACGTGCCTGCTTCGCGCTTGTTCGACGAGATGATCAAGCTCCTGCAGACCGGCCATGCGCTGGCGAGCCTGGCCGAGCTGAAGAAGCACGGCCTGGACCGCGGCGTGTTCCCGGTGCTGGAGGCGGTGCTGGCGAACGCGCCGGAGGGCAGCGCGCGCGAGCGCTTCGTCCAGCTGGCCCTGGCCGACACCGACCGCCGGGTGGCCGAGGGCAAGGCCGTGGCGCCGAGCTTCATGCTGGCGTGCATGCTCTGGCATGACGTCGAGGCGAAGTGGAGTGCGCTCAAGGCGCAGGGCGAGCATCCGATGCCCGCGCTGTCGCAGGCCATCGATGCGGTCTTCGACGCGCGTATCGGCGACA
This sequence comes from uncultured Ideonella sp., assembly GCA_946479475.1. Next base: position 7,989 of record CAMLGG010000202.1, read on the forward strand.
TCTCCGGCCGCGGCAAGCTGGCCACCGACATGCGCGAGATCTGGCTGATGCAGCCGCGCTTCGAGCGTCGCAACGGCAACGCGCCCTACGCGCTGGTCGAGCAGCCGCGCTTCCGCGCCGGCTTCGACTTCCTGCGGCTGCGGGCGGATGCCGGCGAGATCCCGACCGAACTCGCGGAATGGTGGGAGGACTTCTCCCTCGGCGACGATGCCGAGCGCGAAGCGCTGGTAGAGGCGGTGCGCGAAAGCCGCGGTCCGCGCCGTGGCGCTCCGAGGCGAGGCGGTGCCGCGCAGGCGCCGGCCGCCGAGCCGCGGGTCGAGCCGCCGGCCGAATCGACCGAATCGAGGGCGCATGCCGATGCCGATGCCGAGCCGGAGGAGCCCGAGTCGGCGGCCGCTCCGCGCAAGCGCCGCCGCCGTCGGCGCAAGCCGGCCGGACAGCGCGGCGACACCGCCGCGGCGCCGATGGCATCGCCCGGCCACGACGTCGGCGAGTGAACGCCTCCGCGCAAGCGCCGGCCGTCCGCGCCTATGTCGGCCTGGGGGGGAACCTGGGTGATGCGCGGCAGCAGGTCGAAGCTGCCTTCCAGGCCCTGGAGTCGACGCCGGGCATCCGGAGCGTCGCCCGGTCGCCGCTGTACCGCAGCGCACCGGTCGATGCGGGTGGCCCCGACTACGTGAATGCGGTGGCGGCGGTCGACACGACGCTTTCGCCTCATGCCTTGCTCGCTGCGCTGCAAGCCATCGAGGACCGGTTCGGCCGCGAGCGGCCCTACCGCAACGCGCCCCGCACGCTGGACATGGACCTGCTGCTCCATGGCGAGGTGCAGATGTCCGATCCGGTCCTGACGTTGCCCCATCCGCGCCTGCACCTGCGCGCTTTCGTGCTGCGTCCGCTGGCCGACCTGGCGCCCGGTCTCGTGCTTGCGGGGCTGGGGCCGCTGGCGGCGCTTCTACCCGGCGTGCACGACCAGCGCATCGAACGCATCGCCTGAGGGGCCGGCCAGTCGGGCGGGGCGGGATGCCCGGTCCGTTGTTTCATCTTCCGCAATGGATAGGCGGCCCGGCTGCCTACAATCCCGCCCCGGACCCACCGATGACGCTTCGGTGACAGAACTGTGAAGGCGCCCGCCCCGGCGCCACCACGAGGAGACCCGAATGCTTTTCGGCAAACTGTTGCCCAAGGACGGCAACTTCTTCGAGCTGTTCAACCAGCACGGCAAGTACATCGCCGAAGGCGCCCGCGCCTTCATGTCGATGATCCAGTACTACGGCACCGCGGACCTGCGCGAGAAGTACGCGAGCGAGGTCGACGCGGCCGAGCGCGGCGCGGACAAGGTCACCGCCGAAGTGAACCGCCTGCTGCACCGCACCTTCATCACGCCGATCGATCGCGAGCAGATCCACGGCCTGATCAACGCCATGGACGACGTCACCGACCTCTTGCAGGACTCCAGCGAGGTGATGGCGCTGTACGACCTCCAGCACGTCACCGAGGATGTGCTGCGCCTGTGCGAGATCTCGGTCAAGTGCTGCGAGCGCGTCCAGCACGCCGTCTCGCTGCTGCCGCGGCTGAACAACGCCGAGGTGGCCGAGGCCGCGATCAAGACCTGCGAGGAGATCGATCGCCTCGAGTCCGACGCCGACCGGGTGATGCGCAGCGCGATGTCGCGCCTGTTCCGCGAGGAGGAGGACGTGCGCGAGCTGATCAAGCTCAAGGCGATCTACGAGCACCTGGAGTCGATCTCCGACCGCTGCGAGGACGTGGCCAA
>CAMLGG010000203.1 GCA_946479475.1 uncultured Ideonella sp.
GGTGTGGCGCTCGCGGCAATCGCGGCTGGTCACCACCTACGGCACAGCGCGCTGGCGCTCCTGTCGCGGCGCACCACTCCCCGCCTGGCCTCGGCCGCACTCCTGCTCACGCTGCAATGCAGCTTCGCGCTGTCCGCCTGGTTCACCGGCCTCGGGCTGATGTCGATCCTGCTGGCCAGCGCTTCGGTCCTGATCGTGCTCGCCGGCGTCCTGACCCGGCCGCTGGTCGCCTGGGCGCTGGCGGCGCTGCAGATCGGCCTGCTGGTGCTGGTCTACCAGGGCGAGGCGAGCGGCAGGATCGACAGCGTGGCCATGCTGCAGGCCAGCGGTGCGGCCACCCGCCTCGTATCGCACGTGCTGCTGGCCATCGGCTCGCTGCTGGTCGCGCTGATCCTCGGCCGCCAGTTCGGCCAGAGCCTGCACGACGCGTGGCAGCAGGAACACCGGCTGTCCGAGCTGCTGCGCCTGGGCAGCGACTGGACCTGGGAGGCGGACCGGCGCGGCGTCCTTACCCAGATATCGCCCAGCTTCGAGCGGCACACCGGCCGCACCGTCGCCGAGTTCCTGCGCATCGACCAGGAAGGCGGCCCGCGCATGGTTCGCGACGCCGAATGGGCGGCCCTGATGGAGGACCTTCGCGAGCGCCGCCCGTACCGTTCGCGCGTCATCACCTTCGAGTGCGCCGACGGCCAGGTCGTCTGCGTGCGCGGCACCGGCGAGCCGGTGACGGACGATACCGGCAAGCACGTCGGCTGGTGGGGCATCAGCCAGAACGTGACTGGCGAGGTGCTGGCCGCGCGCGAGCATGAGCGTTCCCGCATCCTGCTGGACAACCTGGTGCGCCTTTCGCCCGATGCGATCACCGTGGCCAGCCTGCGCACCGGCAGGATCCTGCTCGCCAACCCCGGCTTCCTGGCCATGGCGGGCTACGAGCGGCCGGAGCAGGTGCTGGGCCAGTCGGGCCGCGAGCTGGGCATGTGGCGCGACCCGGCGGATGCCACGCGCCTGCGCGACGGCCTGCGCAAGGAGGGCGACGTCGTGCGCGAGCTGCGCGCCACCGCCCGCCGGCCCGACGGTGTCGAGCGCGAGGTCGTGGTCTCTGCCGCGCGCTTCCAGTGGAGCGGCGAGCCGGTGGCGGTCATCATCACCCGCGACGTGACCGAGGACGAACGGGCGCGGCTGCAGGGCGACGCCATCCTGAACCACGCGGCGGTCGGCGTGGCGCTGGTCCGGTCGCGCCGCGTCGAGCGGGTCAACCCGAGGCTGGAGCAGTTGCTGGGTCAGCCGGCGGGCAGCATGGCCGGGCGGCCGGTGGCCGACTTCTTCGGCGGCGAGGCGGCCTACGAAGGGTTCGTCCGTCGCATCCGCGAACAGCTCGACACCGGCCGCCCGGTGGAGATCGAGCACGAGTTCGCGCGGCCCGACGGCTCGCGCTTCCTGGCCCTGCTGCGCTCGCAGCTGGTCGACCCGCGCCACCCCGATGCGGCCGGCGCGATCTGGGTGATGGAGGACATCACCGAGCGCCGTCGCACGGAGCAGGCGTTGGCCGAAGCCAAGGCCGAGGCCGAGGCTGCCAACGAGGCGAAGAGCGCCTTCCTGGCCCACGTGAGCCACGAGATCCGAACGCCGCTGAACGGGGTGCTCGGGCTGGCTCGCCTGATGGCGGCGCCGGGCCAGCCGGACTCGCGGCGGCAGAACCACCTGCGCTACCTCGTCGATGCCGCGGAAAGCCTCAGCGGCATCGTCTCCAACGTGCTGGACCTGTCGAAGATCGAGGCGGGCAAGCTGCAGGTCGAGCGCATCGCGTTCGACCTGCACGACCTGCTGGACAAGGTCTACGGAGCCCATGCCGTGCTGGCCGAGGCCAAGGGGCTGGCAATGAGGCTGACCATCCAGCCCGGCGTGCCGCGCCGGGTGCGCGGCGATCCGTTGCGGCTGCGCCAGATCCTTTCCAACTTCCTGGCCAACGCGATCAAGTTCACCCGCCAGGGCGAGGTGCAGCTGCGCGCGACCGCTGCGGGGCCGGGGCGGCTGCGCTTCGAGGTCGAGGACACCGGGATCGGCATTGCGCCCGCCGTGCTCGCCACCCTGTTCCAGCCCTTCGCTCAGGCCGACCATTCGACGACCCGCCGCTTCGGCGGGACCGGACTCGGCCTTTCGATCACGCGCGAGTTGGCGCAGCTGATGGGCGGCACGGTGGGCGCGAGCAGCCAGCCCGGCGAGGGGGCCACCTTCTGGGCCGAGCTGGGCCTGCCCGCGGCCAGGGAGGACGAGGCCGGCCCGGCCAGCGGCTTCGGCGAGGGCGAGGCGCCGCTCAAGGGCCTGCGGCTGCTGGTGGCCGAGGACAACCCGGTCAACATGCTGATCGCCGCCGAGATGCTGGCCCGCCTCGGCGCCACCGTCAGCCCGGCGCATGACGGGGCCGAGGCGGTGCAGGCCTGCCTCGTGCATCCCGAGGCCTATGACGTCGTGCTGATGGACCTGCACATGCCGGTGCTCGACGGCCTGTCCGCCGTGCGGGTGCTGCGCGCCAACGCGGCGACCGCGACGCTGCCGGTGGTGGCCTTCAGCGCCGCTGCGCTGGACCACGAGCGCCAGCAGGCGCGGGCAGCCGGCATGGACGACTTCGTGGGCAAGCCGATGCAGCCCGAAGAACTGGTGCGCGTGCTGTCGCGCTGGGCCCGGCAGACGATCTGAGCGTCCCGGCTGTCGGCCTGCTCCGACAACCGGCGCGCCTGTGCACTGGCAGACAGCCGTGGCGGCCGTCCGCACACTCTGCAACATCGCTTGCACCCCCAGCCCGAATGAGAGCGCCCCGTCTGCACGTCGTTGCCCTGGTCATCGCTGCCTTGTGCAACGTCGCCATCTCCGGCTGCGCGCCCTTGCCGCGCGCCGTCCCCGATCTGGGCTATCGCCAGCCGGCGGAGCCGGTGAGGGTGGTGGGGGCGCGAGGACCCCTGTCGCCGGCGAGAACCCAGCGGGTGCTCGAAGGGCTCAAGCCCCAGCCGGGCAGCGAGAACGCCGTGCTGGATCGGCACGTCGCCATCGAGACGGAGCTCACCGGCCGGCCGCTGGTGGCGGACAACCAGGTCACCCTGCTGCAGGACGGCGAGGCCACCTACCGCGCGATGCTGGAAGCGATCGCCAACGCGCGTCGCCACATCGACATGGAGACCTACATCCTGCAGGACGACGAGACCGGCCGCCGCTTCGCGGATGCCCTGATCGCCAAGCGACGCGAGGGCGTGCGGGTCAACCTGCTCTACGACAGCGTGGGAACGCTGGACACGCCGAAGGAGTTCTTCCAGCGGCTGAAGGCCGAGGGCATCAACCTGCTCGAGTACAACCCGATCAATCCGGCTGAGGCCAAGGCGGGCTGGGACGTGAACGAGCGGGACCACCGCAAGCAGCTGATCGTCGACGGCGAGGTGGTGCTGCTGGGCGGCATCAACATCAGCGGCGTCTACTCGGGCGGCTCGTTCAAGGACCGGCCTCGCAAGACCGGCAAGGACGGCCATCCCGACGCGAAGTCGTTGCCCTGGCGCGATACCGACGTGCGGATCGAAGGCCCGGTGGTGGCCGAGTTCCAGAAGATCTTCCTGGACACCTGGGGCCAGCAGAACGGCCCGCCCCTGCCGGCCGAAGACTACGCGCCCCGTCCCCAGCGGCAGGTCAAGGGCCGGCAGGTCGTGCGTGCGATCGCCAGTTCGCCGCGCGACACCGACAGCGCGATCTACCAGACGCTGATGTCATCGATCGGGCATGCCGAGCAGGAAATCTGGATCACGACCGCCTACTTCGTTCCCGATCCGCAGCTGCTCGATGCGCTGAAGGACGCGGCCGGCCGGGGCGTGGACGTGCGGCTGATCCTGCCGCGCTACAGCGACGTGCCCCTGGTCCTGAGTGCCGGGCGAAAGCACTACGGCGAGCTCCTTCGCGCCGGCGTCAAGCTCTTCGAACGGCGCTCGGTGCTGCTGCACGCCAAGACCGCCGTCATCGACGGCGTGTGGTCGACGGTGGGATCGACCAACCTCGACTGGCGCAGCTTCGTGCACAACCAGGAGCTGAACGCCGTGGTGCTGGGCAGCGAGTTCGGCCAGCAGATGAAGGCCGCGTTCGAGCGGGACCTGGGCGCTTCGGACCCCGTCACGCTCGAGGCCTGGGAGCACCGCCCCCTGAAGCAGCGCTTCAGCGAGTGGCTCGGCCAGGCGCTGCAGTACTGGCTGTAGGCGTCGCCTACTTCTTTCGCAGCAGCAGGTGCAGCAGGATCGCGCCGAAGGTCGCGGTGCCGATGCCGCCGAGGGCGAACTGGCCGAACTTCAGGGTGTAGTCGCCCGTGCCCAGCACCAGCGTGACGGCGGCGACGATCAGGTTGGAGTTCTGCGTGAAGTCGACGCGGTTGTCGACCCAGATCTTGGCGCCCGCGATGGCGATGAGGCCGAAGACGACGATCGAGACGCCGCCCATCACCGGCAGCGGGATGGCCTGGATGAGCGCCCCGAACTTGGGGCTGAAGCCCAGCAGCACGGCGATCAGCCCGGCGACCACGAACATCGCCGTCGAGTAGATCTTGGTCGCCGCCATCACGCCGATGTTCTCGGCATAGGTCGTCACGCCCGTGCCGCCGGCGCTCGCCGAGACGATGGTCGCGATGCCGTCGCCCAGGAAGGCCCGGCCGATGTACGGGTCGAGCTTGCGGCCCGTCATCGCGCCCACTGCCTTCACGTGGCCCAGGTTCTCGGCCACGAGGATGATGGCCACCGGCGCGATCAGCAGGATCGCGTGGCCGTCGAACACCGGCGAGGCGAAGTGCGGCGCGCCGAGCCAGGCCGCGGCGGTGATGCCGCTGGTGTCCATCGGCTTGCCCCAGCCCAGGCCGTTGGCGAGGATGGCGTAGACGATCGTCGCGAGGATGAGGCCGACGAGGATGAGCAGGCGCTGCAGCATCCCGCTGGTGCGCACCGCCACCAGCCCGACGCAAAGGAAGGTCACCGCCTGCATCCACTTGTCGAAGTCGGTCGGCGCCATGTTCTTGATCGGGATGCCGGCGAGGTTGAGGCCGATCACGGCCACGACCGCGCCGGTCACCACCGGCGGCATCAGCTTCTCTATCCAGGCGGTGCCCGAAGCCATCACCAGCAGGCCGATGGCCGCATAGACGGCGCCGCACACGATGATGCCGCCGAGCGCCACCCCGATGTTCGGGTTCGCCCCGCCGCCCGCATAGCCGGTGGCCGCGATCACCACGCCGATGAAGGCGAAGCTGGAACCGAGGTAACTCGGCACCTGGCCGCCCACGACGGCGAAGAAGATCAGCGTGCCGATGCCGGACATGAGGATGGCGACGTTCGGATCGAAGCCCATCAGGATGGGCGCGAGCACGGTCGCGCCGAACATCGCGATCACGTGCTGGATGCCCAGCGCGACGGTCTGCGGCCAGGGCAGGCGCTCGTCGGGCGCGACGACGGCGCCGGCGCGAGCCGGGACTTCGCGCCAGGTGGGGATCAGGCTCATGCGGGGCTCTCCTCGTCGGTGACTTGTATTGGCGCGGGACTCCGCACTCTTCGTGCCAGGTGCACGGCAACGGGCGCAGTGTAGAAGGCACGGGCCTTGCGTTCCCCTGGGAAACGCACCGAGGGAGTGCCTCCATGACCGCTGCCGCCACGCCGACCCGCCCGTCCTCGCCTCGCGCGCCGGGGGACCGCACGCCCGGGCTGCACCAGGCCGCCCATATCGGTGCGGAAACCTGGACCCAGCTGGTGAACCAGGCGGGGCGGCAACGCATGCTCTCGCAACGCATCGTCCTGCACGTGCTGCTGGCGACGCGGGGGGACGCGGCCGCGGCCGGCCTGGCGCGCGACGCGCTGGCGATGTTCGCCTTCAGCCACGAAACCTTGAGCCGCGGGCACGCCGACCTGCCCATGCCGGCGGATCCCCGCCTGACCGAGGCATTCCACGGCGCCAACGGTGCGGACCGGCCCGTGCGCGAGTTCGTGGCGCTGGCCGAACGCGCGTTGCACCCGGGCGCGCCGGCCGCCGTGGTGGACCAGTTCGCCGCCCAGGCCACGCCCATCCTCGGCGTGCTTCAACGCGTTGCCCAGCTTTACGAGACCCTGGCGCTCGACGCCGCGCGCAATCACAGGCGCCGGACCACCGAGCTGATCGAGCGCATCCACCGCGTCGCCCGCGAGGCCCGCATCGTGACCTTCAATGCCCGCGTGGGGGCTGCGCGCGCGGGCCACGCCGGCCGCGAGTTCGCTGCGCTGGCCGACATCCTCGGCCGCATCAGCGAGGAGGTGGAGCACCTTGCGCAGCAGGCGGGGCAGATCAACCGGGAGAACTGACGCAGCCCGCGGCGTGTGCCGTGCTGCACAGCGGCTGCGTCTTGAAAGGCGCTAACCGGCCACCGCAGGACCCACCGGGGGACCCAGCGCGGGCACCACCTCAGGGCCCGCCGCGGCCGGCCTTCGTTCGGGCGCCATCACCGGGCCGCCTTCGCGCCCGAGCTGCATCCTGCCCAGGCGGACCAGGCGTGACGTGATGGCGCCACGGGATCGCTCGTGGGCGCGGACCAGCTCGGCGACCGGCGTGCCGGCGTCGAACGCGGCCGTGAGGCGCTGGTCCTCCTCTTCGCTCCAGGGCTTGCCGGCATGGCCGGGCGTGGGCCGCGCGGCCTTGGCTGCCGCTTGCTCGAGAGCCCGCACCGCCACGAACAGGGCGCGAATGACTTGTGCGCGGCTCAGGGGCCCGCCTTCCGGCAGCACTTCGCCGGTGGTCGCGTCGACTCCTGATGCCAGGCCCTGGATGATCTCCCGGGCCAGTTCTGGGGTCATGGGTGTTGCCTCCCGAGGAAATGAAGAAGGTGCAGCGCGCGGCGAAATGACGGGACATGGCCTCCACCACGATGGTGACGGGTGGTGCAAAGCGCATCACTTTCCAGGTGCATCACACTCGGCGCCGGCAAAAGAAACCCCACCCGCACGCCCCCGGCACCAGCGACACGCCCAGGGAAGTAGCGTGTGCCAGCATCGAGGCCGACCCGGGCGCGCCGAGGGGGACCGACGCACCTGGAAAGCGGGTGGGGAAAACATGCCAGATCCTCCCTGCCGGGGCGGGCGACACAAGACACGCCCCGGATGCTTCGTTGTTATGCAACTTGCGCAACTGCGGTCCGCAGCATAGCGCGCAACTCCGAGGTATGCAATAGGCATACCCTTGCCGCATGGCAACCATGGACAGCCCGCGCCAGAACCTGCGGCGGGCCCAACTCCAGAAACTGATCGAGGAGGCTGGCCACGCCGCCGATCTCTCGCGGATCAGCGGCACGCCCAAGACCCACCTCAGCGCCATCCTGGCCGGCCGGCGGGGCATCGGCGACCAGCTGGCCGCCAAGCTGGAGCACGTGATGGGCAAGCCCGCCGGCTGGATGGACCAGATGGCCGGCGCGGCGGCCGCCTATCCGGCCGCCACCGCGACCGTCCTGGAAGCGCGGGAGCCCGCGCCGCACACGCCGGGCGACCTGGCCGCTGCGCTGGACGCCGTCGCCCGGGCCGCCGCCACGCTGGGCCCCGTCGAGCGCCGCCAGGTCGCCGCCCTGCTCTCGTTGCTGGCCGAGGAGCCGGCCGCGCGGCAGCAGACCTGCGCCGCGCTCATGCGCCTGCTGGCGCCTCCGGGCGCCAGCCCCGCGGTACCGCGCCGATGAGCTTGCGGGTGTACTCCTGCTGCGGGGCGGCCAGGATCGCCTCGGCGCTCGCCTGCTCGACCACCTCGCCGTCCTTCATCACCAGCACTTCGTCGCTGATGAAGCGCACCACCGCGAGGTCGTGGCTGATGAAGAGGTAGGCCAGGCCCAGCTCGTCCTGCAGGTCCTTCAGCAGGTTGAGCACCTGCGCCTGCACCGAGACGTCCAACGCGCTCACCGCCTCGTCCAGCACCAGCACCTCGGGCTGCAGCGTGAGGCAGCGGGCGATGGCGATGCGCTGGCGCTGCCCGCCGGAGAACTCGTGCGGGTACTTGCCGAAGGCCCGCGCATCCAGGCCGACCTTGTCGAGCAGCTCGCGGGCGCGCTGCTCGCGCTCGGCCGTCGAGGCGCCTATGCCGTGGATGGCCATCGGCTCGACGAGCGTCTGGCCGATGGTGAAGCGCGGGTTCAGCGAGGCATACGGGTTCTGGAAGACGATCTGGATGCGGCGGCGCATGGCCTGGCGCTCTTCGTCGCGCAGGGCCAGCAGGTTCCGGCCGTCGAAGGTCACCTCGCCGCTCATCGGGCCGGACTGCGGCTCGTGCAGGCGCAGCAGCGTCAGGCCCATGGTCGTCTTGCCCGAACCGGATTCGCCGACCACGCCCAGCGTGTGGCCGCGCCGCAGGCGAAAGCTCACGTCGTGCACCGCCTTGAACTCGCGCCGGCCGAAAACGCCGTGGCGGATCCAGAAGCTCTTGTCCAGAGCCTTCACCTCCAGCACGACCGGGGCATGCGGATCCTTCGCCTTGCCCTCGGTGCGGGCGCCGCGCCCGGCGATGTGGTCGTCGATCACCATCAGGCGGGCAGGGTTCTCGGCCTCGAGCGCGGGCCGGCAGGCGAGCAGCGCCTTGGTGTAGGCATCCTTCGGCGCACTGAAGATCTGCGCCACCGGGCCTTCTTCACGCACCGTGCCCTGGCGCATCACCACCACGCGATCGGCGATCTCGCCGACGAGCGCCAGGTCGTGGCTGATGAACAGCACCGAAAGACCGTGCTTGGCCTTCAGCTTCGCCAGCAGCTCGAGGATCTGGCGCTGGATGGTCACGTCGAGCGCGGTCGTCGGCTCGTCGGCGATCAGCAGCTTGGGCTCGCAGGCCAGCGCCATGGCGATCATCACCCGCTGCTGCTGGCCGCCGGACATCTCGTGCGGATAGCTCTTCAACCGCCGCGCCGGGTCCTTGATGCCGACCTCGGCGAGCAGGCTCTCGGCCCGCTCCAGCGCGGCCTTGCGCTTGAGGCCCAGGTGCGTCACCAGCGGCTCGACCAGCTGCGAGCCGACGCTCAGCACCGGGTTGAGCGAGGACATCGGGTCCTGGAAGACGCAGGCGATCTCGCGGCCCCGCAGCTCGCGCAGCGTGGACGGTTCGGCCTGAAGCAGATCCTTTCCGCGCCAGAGGATGCGGCCCGAGCGCTCGGCGTTGTCGGGCAGCAGGTTGACGATGGACATCGCGGTGACGCTCTTGCCCGAGCCGGATTCGCCGACCAGCGCCACCGTCTGGTTGGTCGCGATGTCGAAGCTCACGCCGACCTCGCCGCGGCCGACCGCTTCGGCGCGCTGGACGACGCCGTTGCTCCGGCCCAGGCGGAAGCCGACCTTGAGGTCCTGTACCGAAAGCAGGGTCATCTCAATCCGCCCCCCGCAGCTTCGGGTCCAGCGCATCGCGCCACGCATCGGCCATCAGCGAGAAGGCGGTGACGAAGACCGCCATGAACAGCGTGGCCGCGGCCAGCTGCCACCAGTAGCCGAGGATCAGCTCGCTCTGCGCCTCGGCCAGCATCGTTCCCCAGCTGACCTGGTCCACCGGCACGCCCAGGCCCAGGTACGACAGGATCACCTCGCTCTTGATGAAGCCCACCACCAGCAGGCTCATGCGCACGAGGATCACGTGGCTCACGTTGGGCAGGATGTGGCGGAACATGCGCGAGCCGGTCGAGGCGCCTATGGCCTCGGCGGCCCGCACGTACTCACGCGTGCGGTGCTT
>CAMLGG010000204.1 GCA_946479475.1 uncultured Ideonella sp.
AACGACGGCGTCGTGGAGGCCTCGGAGCTGAGTTGGATGGCAACGCTGGGCAACGGCGCGGAGTTCACCGCCGCGGATCTCCTCTTCGGCCCCTGACAGCTTTCCCCGCGACCGAGCTACAGAATCGGCCGCTTTCTCAATGCTCCCTGAAAGCCCGCCGGAAGTACCCGCCGACGGGCTCCAGCAGGAAGCCCAGCGGCGTCCTTTCGGTGGTCTTGATGTACACCTCCGCCGCCATGCCCGGGCGGATGGTGTGCGCCAGGGCAGCCTCCTCGGCACCCGGCGTCACGCGCAGCAGCGCGCGCAGGAAAGGCGCGCCGCTGTGGTCGTCGGTCAGCGCGTCGGCCGAGACCTCGACCACCGTGGCCGGCAGCAGCTTCTCGTAGCGCGCCCCGGCCGTCAGCAGCTTCACTTCGGCTGGCGTGCCTGAGCGAACGTCGGCCACCACGTCCAGCGGCAATCGCACCTCCAGCTGCAGCGGCGCATCGGCCGGCACGATGTCGACGATGGGCTCGCGCGGGCCTATCGCGGAGCCTGCGGTGTTCACGCGCAGGTTCACCAGCCGGCCGGATTCGGGCGCGACCACCGTCTGCCGGCTGCGGTCGTCCTGGCTGGCCCGCAGGCGCTGCTCCGTGTCCGCCACTCGCACGCCGACCTCGCGCAGCTCCTCGCTCGCCTGCTGCACCAGGCCGTCGCGCAGTGCACGCACGCGCGCCTCGAAGGCGCCCAGGCGCTGCTTGGCCTGAGCCAGCTCGGCTTCGTTGGCCCACTGGCGCGACTCGTATTCGCTTACCCCGCGCTGCAGCGACATCACCCGGGCCCGGTTGACGTACTGCTCCTTCTCCAGCCGCTGGTTCAGCTCCAGCTCTTCCTTCATCAGGGCGACGGCGCTGGAGGCGTTGGCGCGCTCCTTGGTGCGGACCTCGATCTCGGTGCGGGTGTCCGCCGCCTGACGCTGCTCGCCTTGCACCTGCGCCTCGACGTTGGCCCGCCGGGCGACGAAGGCGGCCCGCTCCTTGGCGGCCAGGTCGGCCACGCGCTTCACGTCCTTGAATTCGGCAAGGAGCGCGGCCGGCGGTTGCCAGGCGTCCCGCCCAGCAGCCTCCGCCTCCAGGCGCGACTGGCGCAGGCGGTCGCCGGCGAGTTGCGCGCGCAGCACGTCGACCGAAGCCTCGACCCGCACGTCTTCCAGCTCGATCAGCACGTCGCCTCGACGAACCTCCTGGCCCTCGCGGACGAGGATGCGGCTGACGGTGCCGCCGTCGCGGTGGCTCACCGTGCGCCGGTTGGCCTCCACCCTCACCAGCCCCTGGGCGACCACGCCGCCGGAGATCGGCGCCCACACACCCCAGGCCGCGAAGACGAGAAGCCAGGCGAGCACGATCCACAACCCGCGCCGGGCCAGCCGCCGCAGGCGCGGCTCCAGCGGCCCGACGCCGACGGATTCGAGTGCGAGCGATGGGTTCATGCCCGCTCTCCCTGGGATGCGGCGCCGGAAGGTCCTGCACCGCCGGCGGAAGACTCCACCAGCACGTCGCCGCCTTCGCGGCGCACGGCCGTGCGCTCGATCGTGCCCTCACGCAGCACGAGCACGCGGTCGGCCACCGTCAGCAGGCGCCGCCGCTGGGTGACCGCCACGACCGTCGCGCCCCGCGCACGGAGCCGTTGCAGGGCGCCGACGAGCGCTTCTTCCCCCTCGGCGTCGAGGCTCGCATCGGCCTCGTCGAGGACGACGAAGCTCGGCTCGCCGAACAGCGCGCGCGCCAGCGCCACGCGCTGGCGCTGGCCGCCGGAAAGCAGCCGCCCACCCTCGCCCACCGGCGTGTCGTAGCCCTGCGGGAAGCGCAGGATCATGTCGTGCGCCCCCGCCGCCTGCGCGGCCGCGATGACCGCTTCGGAACCGGCACCGGTAAAGCGGGCGATGTTCTCGGCGACGGTGCCGGCGAAAAGCTCCACGTCCTGCGGCAGGTAGCCGATGGCCGCGCCCAGGACGCCCGGGTCGTACTGTCGGATGTCGGCGCCGTCCAGGCGCACCACGCCCGCGCTGGGCTTGAGCACACCGACCAGCAGCCGCGCGAGCGTCGTCTTGCCGGCCCCGCTGCCGCCGACCACCGCGACCAGCTCCCCGGGCACCGCCTGGAAGCTCACCTGGCGCAGCAGCGGCCGGCTGGTCTGCGCAGAGACATGGCTCAGCGCTTCGACGGACAGCTGGCCCCTCGGGCGGGGAAGGGTCGTCTCGACGGCGCCTTCGGGCGGCCGCTCGAGCACCGCCTGCAGGCGCTGGTAGGCCAGCCTGGCCTCCACCAGGCCCTGCCAGCCGCCGATGAGCTGCTCGACCGGTGCCAACGCGCGGCCAAGGATGATGGTGGTGGCGATCATCACGCCCGGCGTGGCGCCCTCGCGGATCACCAGCCAGGCGCCGGCGCTCAGCATCACGACCTGCACGGCCTGCCGCGCCGCGCGCGAGACGGCCGCCAGCCGCCCGCTCGCGGCCGTGGCGGCCAGCGTCGTCTCCTGCACCTGCGCGGATTGCGCCGCCCAGCGCTCGGTCATCGCGCCGCCCATGCCGAGCGCCGTCACCGCCTCCGCGTTCTGCAGGCAACGCTCGGCCCAGCGGCCGGCGGCGCGCGAGGCTGGTTGCACGCGCTGCAGCCCCTGCCTGACCAGGCGGTTGTTGAACCAGGTCATGCCGAACAGGACCACCATCGCCAGCAGCGCCAGGCCGCCCAGCCGCAGGTCGAACAGGGCGATGATGACCAGGTAGACCAGCGCCCAGGGGGCGTCGAACACCGCGACGACGCCCGGCCCGGACAGGAACGTGCGCACGCTGGCGAGGTCCTTGAGGCCGTCCGCCATTTCGTTGCTGGACTGCCGCGCGTTCGCGACGATGAGGCTGCCGAGCAGGCCCGGCCCGATGCGCCGCTCGAGCGCCATGCCCAGCATGTTCAGCAAGCGGCTGCGCACCTGGTCCAGCGCGCCGAAGGCGGCGAGGCAGAAAGCCGCGATCAGCGCCAGCATCACCAGCGTCTCGACGCTGCGGGTCACGAGGACGCGGTCGTAGACCTGCAGCATGAACAGCGACGGCGTCAGCAGGGCCAGGTTGATGGCCAGGCTGAAGACGAGTGCCCAGCCCAGGTAGGGGCGGACGAACTCTGCAAGGTCGGTGGGGGCGGGCCGCAGCGCGGCCGGCCGACCGGGAAGTGGGTTCATGCGACAGGCCGAGGCGTCCGGCGATGGATGTGCCGAATTGTCCGCCAGGGACCAGCGCCACGGGTGCATGAAATCCCGCGCTGGCCAGACCGGCATGTCCGGAAACGTCCGCATCCGGTCCTCTTCCGGCCTGCCGCTCGCGTCATCTTCGCTTGAAGATGGCATCCTCCACCCAGCCACCGAACGAGGTTCTCAGATGTCCACTCCCGCCACCACCGCACTGCTTCTGATCGACGTCCAGGAGTCCTTCCGTGCACGTCCCTACTGGAGCGACGCCGACGCACCAGCCTTCTTCGAGCGCACCAACGCCTTGCTCGCCGGCGCGCAGGCGGCCGGCATCCCCATCGTCCAGGTCTTCCACACCGACGGGCCGGAGAGCGTGGACAACCCGTTCTCGCATGCCGGCGGCCTGATCAAGCCGCTGGCCGAGCTTCGGCCCTTCGAAGCCGCGCTGCGCGTCGAGAAGCACCGCCACAGCGCGCTGGTCGGGACGGGCCTGCCGGTCTGGCTGCACCAGCACGGCATCCGGCGGCTCATCGTCGCCGGCATCCGCACCGAGCAATGCTGCGAGACCACCACCCGCCACGCGAGCGACGAAGGCTGGGAGGTCGACTACGTGACCGAAGCCACGCTGACCTTCGACATGCGGACCCCGGCCGGCGGAGTGCTCAGCGCCGCGGCCATCCGCGAGCGGACCGAGACCGTCCTGGCCGGCCGGTTCGCGACCCTCTGCACCGTCGAGCAGGCCCTTCAACGAGTGGCCCGATGACCACCCGCCTGCTGCTGCTCATGTTCGACGAGGTCGAGCTGCTCGACTTCGCCGGCCCCTACGAGGTCTTCACCACCGCCAACCGCATGGCGGCGCGCCGGGAGGCATCGGGCGGGCCGCCCTTCGAGCTGCTCACCGCCTCGCCGGACGGCGGCGCCGTCAAGGCGCGCGCCGGCCTTCGCCTGGAGCCCGACGCGGCGCTGCACCAGGTGGCCGCCTGCGACGTGCTGCTGGTGCCCGGTGGCGTGGTCGATGGCCTGCTCCGGGATGCGCCCCTCCTGGCCCGGCTCCGCCGGCTGGCTGGCGATGCGCGGATCACCGCCTCGATCTGCACCGGCGCCTTCGTGCTGGCGGCCGCAGGCCTCCTGCGGGACGCCGAGGCAACCACGCACTGGGAAGACGCCGAGGACCTGGCGTGTCGGCATCCGGACCTGCGCGTGCGCCCCGAACGCCGCTGGGTCGACAACGGCCGCATCGTCTCCTCGGCAGGCATCGCGGCCGGCATCGACATGAGCCTGCATCTGGTCGGGCGGCTGGTCGATGCCGAGCTCGCGCAGCGCACCGCTCGCCAGCTCGACGTGGTCTGGAGCGAAGCATGAATGGCGCGCCCGTCGATGTGCTGTTCCTGGTGCTGCCGGACACGCTGCTGCTGGACCTCGCAGGCCCTGCCGAGGCGTTCCGGCTCGCCAACCAGCAGCTGGCTCGCGCCGGCCGGCCGCCGCGGTTCCGCCTGCACTACGTCGGGCCGGAGCCCAGTGCGTCCACCTCGGTGGGACTGACCCTCAGCGGCCTCGATCCCCTGCCCGACCGCCTGCCGCCGCGCAGCTGGGTCGTGCTGCTCGGCCGGCCCGGCGAGGCAACGCAGGTGGTGCGGCGGCAGGCCGCCTGGATGGCGGCCCGGCACTGGCTGGCGCGTGTCGTCGCACCGGCGATCGAGGCGCCGGACACGGCGCACCGCCTGGTCACCGTCTGCGTCGGCTCGCTGCTGGCCGCCGATGCCGGCCTGGTTGGCCGGCGCGCCGTCACCTGCCACCATGAGTTGCTCGACGAACTGCGCGCCCTGGCGCCCGCAGCCCGGGTGGTCGGCAACCGCGTCTTCGTCGAGGACGGCCCGATGGCGAGCAGCGCCGGCATCACGGCCGGCATCGACCTGGCGCTGCACCTCGTCGCGCAGGAGCTCGGCGAGGCGCTGGCCTCGGCCGTCGCGCAGGTGATGGTCGTCTTCCACCGCCGCAGCGGTGAGGACCCCGAGCGCTCGCCGCTGCTGGCCGGCCGCAGCCACCTTCATCCCGCCGTCCATGCCGTGCAGAGCGCCGTGCTGGAGGCTCCCGGCGAGGATTGGTCGCTCGAGCGCATGGCGGCGCTGGCGCACGTCACGCCTCGCCACCTGACGCGCCTGTTTCGCGAGCACGCCGGCATGACGCCGCGTGAGCACGTCGAGCAAGTGCGCCTCGCCCTGGCACAGCAGGCGCGCGCGTCAGGCGTGCGCATGCCCGATGCGCTCGCGCTCGCCGGCTTCAGCTCCGATCGCCAGTGGCGCCGGGCCCGGCAGCGCGCCGCCAGCTGATGCGATTCAGAGCAGGCCCCTGGCCTGCAGCGCCTGTTCGAGCTGTTCGTGGCCGACGAACTGCTCGGCCTGCCAACCCAATGCGCGCGCGGCCTCGACGTTGGGCCCATGGTCGTCGACGAACAGCAGCTGAGCCGGCGGCAGCTCGATCTGCCTGAGCGCGTGCTCGTAGATCGCCCGCTCCGGCTTGTTGACCTTCACCCGCGAGGAGAAGACGCCGCCGTCGAACCAGGCCATGAAGTCGTGGCTGCACTCCAGGTGCTCGGCGAAGGGCCCGGGCATGTTGGACAGGTAGTGCAGCCTCCGGCCGGCGGCCCTCAGGCGCTCGATCAGGGCGACGGTGCCCGGCAGCGGTACCAGCGACGCGGGCGCCGCGTCGACCACGGCCTGAACCTCCGCCTCGGCCAGTCCCGTGCGGGCCGCGATGCGCCGGACCAGCGCCGGGATCTCGACCTCGCCGCGGTCAAAGTCGCCCCAGTCGCCCTGGTAGCCCTGGAAGATCTGCTGCGCCCAGTGCGCCGCGGCCTCGGGGGAACTGCCACGCTCAGGCAGCACCCGGGCCACGAGCGCTTCGGGCTGCCAGTCGAACACGACGCGCCCGAAGTCGAAGACGATGGCGGTATCGCCCATTCGTCCTATCCCTTCAGCCGTGCCAGCAGCCCGGCGGTCGAAGCGTCCAGGCCCGTCGTGTCGCCGCTCTGGAAGCGCGGCAGCAGCTGATTGCACAGCGCCTTGCCGAGCTCGACGCCCCACTGGTCGAAGCTGTTGATGCCCCAGACCGCCCCGCTGACGAAGACGCGGTGCTCGTACAACGCGATGAGTGCGCCGAGCGAGCGCGGGCTCAGTGCCTGCAGCAGCAGCGTGGTGCTGGGCCGGTTGCCGGGGAAGCTGCGATGCCGCGCGAGCACGGCGCGGTCCAGCGTCTTCGAAGCCGTGGGCGCCTGCTCGCCCGCAGCCTCTTCGGCAGTTTTGCCGAGCATCAGCGCCTGGCTTTGCGCGAGGCAGTTGGCCAGCAGCTTGGTGTGCAGGTCCGCGTGGCCATGGCTCGGGGTACGCACGGCGATGAACTCGACCGGCACGACGTCGGTGCCCTGGTGCAGCATCTGGAAGTAGGCATGCTGGCCGTTGGTGCCCGGCTCGCCCCAGACCACCGGGCTGGTGCCGAAGGGCAGCGCACGGCCCTCTACATCGACGCCCTTTCCGTTGGACTCCATCTCCAGCTGCTGCAGATACGCCGGCAGCCTCGCCAGGCCCTGGTGGTAGGGCGCGACCGAGCGGCTCGTGAAGCCGTGGAAGTTGCGGTACCAGACATCGAGCAGGCCGAGCTGCACCGGCAGGTTCTGCGCCAGCGGGGTGGACGCGAAATGCTCGTCCATCGCCCGGGCACCCGCCAGCAGCGAACGGAAGCCCTCGGCGCCTATGGCAATCGCCAGCGGCAGGCCGATCGCGCTCCACAGCGAGTAGCGGCCGCCGACCCAGTCCCAGAAGCCGAAGGTCTCGGTGATGCCGAACTTCGCAGCCGCCTCGAGGTTGGTCGTGACGCCGACGAAGTGGCGCGCCGTGTCGCGCCCGCCATGCGAGACGAACCACTCGCGGGCCACGGCCGCGTTGGCCATCGTCTCCTGCGTGGTGAAGGTCTTGGAGGCGATGACGAACAGCGTGCGCTCGGGCTTCAGGCCATGCAGCACGGGCGTGATGTCGTGCCCGTCGACGTTGGACACGAAGTGCATCCGCAGGCCGGGGTGGCAGAACGGCTGCAGGGCCAGCGCCGCCATGCGCGGGCCGAGGTCGGAGCCGCCTATGCCGATGTTGACGATGTCGGTGTAGCCATGCCCGGCCTCGGCGCGGATGCGCTCGGCGAAGGCGAGCATCTTGTCCAGCACCTCGTGGACCTCGGCGCTGAAGGGACCGGCGCCGCGCGGCGCGCGCAGCGCCGTGTGCAGCACCGCGCGGCCTTCCGTCGTGTTGATCGGCTCGCCGGCCAGCATCGCGTTGCGCCGGGGTCCGAGCTGGCAGGCCTCGGCGAGCTCCACGAGCAGGCGGCGGGTGACCTCGTCCCAGCGGTTCTTCGACAAGTCCGCGAAGATCTCGGGCGCCTGCAGCGAGAAGCGCGAGAAGCGCGCCGGGTCGTCGGCGAAGGCCTGCCGCAGGTCGAACCCGCGCCCGTGGGCCTCGTGGTGACCGCGCAGCGCGGTCCAGGGGACTGTCTCGTCGCAGCGCGGTGCCGTGATCATCGTGAAGCCTCCTGGATGAGCTGGTCGAGCTTGACCGCATCGGCCGCGAACAGGCGGATGCCTTCGGCCAGCTTCTCGGTCGCCATCGCATCCTCGTTGAGCGCGTAGCGGAAGCTCGCCTCGTTGTAGACCACGGCGTGCAGGTCCATCAGCTGGGCCTCGCGCGCGTCCAGCGCCGGGGTGACGGAGCCCTCGGCGGCCTGCAGCTTCGCCAGCAGGTCGGGGCTGATGGTCAGCAGGTCGCAGCCGGCGAGCGCGAGGATCTGGCCGGTATTGCGAAAGCTCGCACCCATCACCTCGGTCTCGATGCCGAACTTCTTGTAGTGGTTGAAGATCTGCGTCACCGACTTCACGCCCGGGTCGTTGGCGCCGGCCATGGCGGCCTCGTCCCAGGCGGCCCCGGCCTGCTTCTTGTACCAGTCGTAGATGCGGCCGACGAAGGGGCTGATCAGCGTCACGCCCGCCTCGCCGCAGACCACGGCCTGGCAGAAGCTGAACAGCAGGGTGAGGTTGCAGTGGATGCCCTCGTGTTCGAGCGCACGCGCGGCCTGGATGCCCTCCCAGGTCGCCGCCACCTTGATCAGCACCCGCTCGCGCGGCACGCCGGCGGCCTCGTACAGCTCGATCAGGTGATGGGCGCGGGCGATGCTCGCCGCGGTGTCGAACGACAGGCGCGCATCGACCTCGGTCGACACGCGGCCCGGCACCACGTTCAGGATCTCGCGGCCGAAGCGCACCAGCACCTCGTCGACCAGGTCCGGCAACGGCGCGCCCCGGTGGGCCTGCACCGCCTCCTCCAGCAGGTGCGCGTAGTCCGGCTGCTGGACGGCCTTGAGGATGAGCGAGGGGTTGGTGGTCGCGTCGCGCGGAGCGTACTGCGCGAGCTGCTTGAAGTTGCCGGTGTCGGCCACCACCGTCGTATAGGCCTTGAGTTGGTCGAGCTGGTTCATGGTTTCTCGTCGAGGCGCCGGAGGAACTGCGGCGGCACAGGCGTGATTAGAAACCCTGCCCGCGCCGCGGCGGTTTCGGTCCGGTTACGCCTTGCATGGCACTCGGCGCCGATTGACCGGTCGAAGAAACTCATGCATCATCGCCGATGTAACTTTGTTTCACTTTCCCGACCATGTCCTTCGATCTGGTTTTCTTCGGCGGGACCGGCGACCTCACCTGGCGCAAGCTGATGCCGGCACTCTTCCAGGCCTTCCGCCATGGCAAGCTGCCGCCCGGCGGGCGCATCCTGGCGGTCGCCCGCGACGAGCGCAGCGACGACGATTACCGCGCGTTCATCCGCGACCGCTTCGCCGAGGTGGAGCAATCCAAGCGCCCGAGCGACGAGGAGTTCGCGCGCTTCGCCGCCCTGCTGCACTACCGCCGCATGGACCTCTCGCAGCCGGCCGACTACGCCGGCCTGAAGGCCTGGCTGGACGAGCGCGGGGCCGAGACGGCGGTGCTGTACCTGGCCACCAGCCCGCATCTGTTCCCGGTGATCTGCGAGCAGCTCGGCGCGGCCGGTCTGAACGGCCCCCGCGTGCGCGTGGTGCTCGAGAAGCCGCTGGGCCACGACCTGGCCAGCGCGCAGGAGATCAATCGTGTCGTGCGCTCGGTTTTCAGCGAGCGCCAGGCCTTCCGCATCGACCACTACCTCGGCAAGCCGGCGGTGCAGAACCTGATGGCGCTGCGCTTTGCGAACGCGCTGTTCGAGCCGCTGTGGCGCCGCGAGAGCATCTCCAACATCCAGATCACCCTGGCCGAATCGATCGGCGTGGGCACCCGGGGCGATTTCTACGACCGCACCGGCGCCCTGCGCGACATGATCCAGAACCACGCGCTGCAGCTGCTGACGATGATCGCGATGGAGCCGCCGTCGACCAACGACGCCG
>CAMLGG010000205.1 GCA_946479475.1 uncultured Ideonella sp.
GGCGGCATGGGCGGCATGGGCGGCATGGGCATGGACATGTAAGTCCGCGTCCGAGCGCTCCACGCTCTCGCGAAAGGCCACCTCCGGGTGGCCTTTTTCTTTGCCGACATTGCAGACAATGGCCGCCCATGTGGTGTCGCGCGCTGACCTTCGTTCTGCTGGCCTGCCTAGGCGTCCGCGAGGCGAACGCGCAGGCCGAGCCCGCGGCAGCCGCGCCCGGCCGGCCCCGCATCGGGCTGGTGCTTTCGGGCGGTGGCGCCCGCGGCCTGGCCCACATCGGCGTGCTGAAGGTGCTGGAGCGCGAGCATGTGCCGATCGACGTCATCGCGGGCACCTCCATGGGCGCCATCGTCGGCGGCCTCTATGCCAGCGGCATGAAGGCGGAGGAGATCGAGCAGGAGCTCAAGCGCATCGACTGGGTCCGGTTGTTCGAGACCCGCGTCGCGCGACAGCAGCTTTCGCAGCGGCGCAAGGAAGAGGACTTCGAGATCGCCTCGGCGATCGAGCTCGGCGTCACCGACGAAGGCGAGTTCCGGGCCCCGCAAGGCGCCGTTTCGAGCCGCGGCCTCGAGACGCTCCTGCGCCGCTTCACGCTGCCGGTCCGCTCGGTCGCGCGCTTCGACCAGCTGCCCATCCCCTTCCGCGCAGTGGCCACCGACATGGAGACCGGCGACGCGGTGGTGCTCGCTGAAGGCGACCTGGCAATGGCGCTGCGCTCCAGCATGAGCGTGCCGGGCGTGTTCCCGCCCACCGAGCTCGGCGGGCGCGTGCTGGGCGACGGCGGCCTGGTGAACAACGTGCCGGTGGACGTCGCTCGCGAGATGGGTGCCGACATCGTCATCGCGGTCAGCATCGGCACGCCCCTCGCGCCGCGCGAGACGCTCAACTCGGCGCTCGGCCTGACGGCGCAGATGATCAACATCCTGACCGAGCAGAACGTCAGGCGCAGCCTGGCCTCTCTCAAACCCGGCCACGACCTGCTGATCGCGCCCGACCTCGGCACGCTGACCTCGGGCGACTTCAACCGCGCCACCGATTTCATCCGCATCGGCGAGGCGGGCGCCGAGTCGCTGCAGACCGATCTCGCCGCCCTGGCCCTGCCCGGGCCGGCCTATGCGGCCTGGCGCGCTGCACGGCACAGCGGCGCCGTGCCCCAGCCCAAGCTGGCCTTCGTGGCCTTCGAGGGCACCACCGTGACCAACCCCACTCGCTTCGAGGCGCAGCTGCTCTCGCAACCCGGCGAGCCCTTCGACGCAGGCAACGCGGCGCAGGATGCCCGCCATCTCGCGGCGAGCGGCGATTACGTCCGCGCGGACTATCGCCTCGTCGACACCACCAGCGGCGCCACCGGACTGGTGTTCGACCTGGAGGACAAGCCCTGGGGGCCGAACTACCTGCGCATCGGCCTGGACCTGGCGACCGACTTCGGCGGCCACAGCCAGTTCAACATCAAGATCAGCCACAACCGCCACTGGCTCACCGAGAACGGCACCGAGTGGCGCAACCGCCTGCAGATCGGCGAGGTGCCGCAGCTGTACAGCGAGCTCTACCACCCGCTGAACTGGACGCTGGGCCTGTGGAACGACTGGTTCGTCTCGGGCTGGGGCCTGGCGGAGCGGCGGGTGCTGACGCTGTACCAGGCCGACGCCGGGCCCGAGGTCGGCCAGCTGCGCCGCACCACCGGCCGGATCGGCGTCGACATCGGCCAGCCCTGGGCCAACCTCGGCGAGCTGCGGCTCGGCCTGACCCACCAGGTGGGGCGCACCGAGCCGATCCTGCTGGCCAGCGGCTACACCGGGCCGACGACCGCGGAGACCTGGAACGAGCTCGCGCTGAGGGGCCGCGTGGTGATCGACCAGCTCGACTACGCCAACTTCCCGCAATCGGGCTACCGCATCGAGTCGGAAGTCCAGGTCGGCCAACGTCATCACGAAGGCACACAGAGCCTGGCGCGGGTGGAAGGCCAGACCACCTACGCCTTCAGCTGGGGCGCTCACACGGTGAACCTCTACGGCCTCGTGCAGGCTGCCGATGCGCGGGCCGATGCCATCGTCGGCCAATACTCGCTCGGCGGCTTCCAGCAGCTTTCCGGCTACCGGCCCGGCCAGCTGGCCGGCAACGCGGTGCTCTTCGGACGCCTGAACTGGTACTGGCGCCTGGCCGAGCCGCCGGTGTTCGCCCGCGGCTTCTACGTCGGCGCCTCGCTGGAGGCCGGCAATGCGTGGGCCACGCGGCGGCAGGTGAGCCTGGGCAACCTGCGGACCGGCGCCAGCGTCTACCTTGGCGCCGACACCGGCATCGGGCCGATGTTCCTCGGCCTGACCTGGGCCCCCCTCGGCGAGGCGGGCATCTCCCTGCTGGTCGGCAGGCCCTAGCGCTGGCCTGCCGGGCGTGCCGGCACGGTCTGCAGGTAGGCGTGGACGGCGTCGAGGTCCACGTCGCTCATCTCGCGCAGCGAGGGGAATGGCATCACGCCGCTGATGGCCGTTCCATCAGGCCGCCGGCCGCTGCGCATGGACGCGCGGAAGGCGGCTGCATCGGAATAGCGCGACAGCACGCTGCCTTCGCCGGGCGTGAGGTTGGCCGCCGCGGGCCAGTCGGGCGGGCTGCCGGGGATGCGTCCGCCGGAAAGGCCCGGGCCGTGGCAGCCCACGCACATCTGGGCGACATAGCGGCCGTGCTCCACGGTCGGCCCCTCGGGCACCGGCTGAGAAGGCGGCAGTGTGTGGTCGATCTTCTCGGCGGCGTCCTTGACCACCCCGTAGCCGTAGAGCACGCGGACCGGCAGCGGCAGGCGGAACTCGGCCGGGCCGCCGGCCGCAGGCGGCAGCGAACGTACATACGCGACGACGGCGCCGAGGTCCGCGTCGGTCCAGCGGCTGTAGTCCTCGCTGGGCATGATCAGCAGCGGGCGGCCATCCGGCTTGATGCCGTGGCGCAGCGTTCTCTCCCAGTCGGCCGGCTGATAGCCAGCGGCCACCGAGTTCGCACCGGTCGAGATGTCGGGCGACTTCGCGAACAAGCCGCCTTCGTCGATGAACACCTTGCCGGCACCGTTCGCCCCGTGGCACTCGGCACAGCCGCGCGAGGCGAAGAGATAGCGTCCTCGCTCGAGCGCCGCTGCATCGCTCGGCAAGGTCAATGCATAGGCCGGCTGGCTCATCTTCCGAGCCAGCCTCTGCTCCGACCTCATCACGCCCCAGGCCACCGCGGCAGCGCCCACGCCCAGAACGACCGCCAGCCCGACCAGGCTGCGCCGGATCCATGTCTTCATCACGCCCTCCGCGTTGTCATCTCACGAACGGCGCGCATGGTGCCCACGACGCGGCGGACGCACCATCCCCAAGGCGGGTGCATCCGCGGCCGAAGCAGCGGCGTAGCGATCAGTTGTGGCGTTTGGCGAGCATCGCGCGAGCCACGCGAGAGCCCGTAGGCTGGCCGAGCGCGGCACGAATGGCGACGCCGGCGTCGATCAGCTTGTCGAGGTCTATGCCGGTCTCGATGCCCAGGCCGTGCAGCAGGTACACGACGTCCTCGGTCGCCACGTTGCCGGTCGCGCCCTTGGCGTAGGGGCAGCCGCCCAGGCCCGACACGCTGGTGTCGAAGCTGGAGATGCCGAGCTCCAGGCTGGCGTAGACGTTGGACAGCGCCTGGCCGTAGGTGTCGTGGTAATGGCCGCTCACCTCTTCGAGCGGATAGTGCGCGAGCGCCGCCTCCAGGGCACGCTGCACCTTGCGCGGCGTGCCGACGCCGATGGTGTCGGCCACGCCGACGTGCTCCACGCCGATCTGCTTCATCAGCCGCGCCACCATGCCGACGCGCTCGGGCGCGATCTCGCCTTCGTAGGGGCAGCCCACCGCGCAGGAGATCGCGCCGCGCACCTTGATGCCGGCCGCACGCGCCGCCTCGGTCACCGGCGCGAAGCGCTCGATCGATTCGGCGATCGAGCAGTTGATGTTCTTCTGGCTGAAGGCCTCGCTGGCGGCGCCGAAGACGACGATCTCGTCGGGCTTCGTCGCGAGAGCGGCTTCGAAGCCCTTCATGTTGGGCGTCAGCACCGAGTAGCGCACGCCGGGCTGCCGCTGGATGCCGGCCATGACCTCGGCGTTGTCGGCCATCTGAGGCACCCACTTCGGGCTGACGAAGCTGGTGACCTCGATCTCGCGCAGGCCCGCTTGCTGCAGCGCATGCACGAGGGCGATCTTGTGCTCGGCGGCGACCGGCTGCTTCTCGTTCTGCAGGCCGTCGCGCGGGCCGACGTCGACGATCTTGACTCGGGTGGGCAGGTTCATCGTTTCACCTCACTCGGACAGGCGCAGCAGTTCGCCGCCCTCGGCCACCTGGTCGCCGACGGCATAGAGCACCTCGGCCACCGTGCCGGCGCGCGGCGCGGCGATGGTGTGCTCCATCTTCATCGCCTCCATCACGGCGAGGGCCTGGCCCGGCATCACCGGGTCGCCGGCCTTGACGTGGATGGCGATGACCTTGCCTGGCATCGGCGCGGTGAGGCGGCCGGGGCCGCCGGCCTGGTCGCCGGCATGGGCGATGGGATCGATCTCCTGCAGTTCCAGCGTCCCTGCCGCGCCGAAGACCGCGACCCGCTCGCCCTGGAGGTAGACCGACAGCGTGTGGCGCTCATTCCCCAGCGTGACGTCGTAGCGGTCGCCGCCCAGCGCGCGTGAAGCGAACGGCCAGCTGTCGGCGCCGAGTGCCAGGCGCAACGCGCCATCGTGCAGGCGCTCGAGAGTGGCCACGTGGTGGGCCTGGCCCTGCTGCAGGTCGAAGCGCCGCCGCGCGCCGCCGTGGATGCGCCAGCCGTCGCGACGCGACCACGGGTCCTGGCTTTCGAGCGCCGCCTCGGCCGCCAGCGCCTGCGCCACGACGCCGGCAGCCGCAACGGGCAGCGGCAGGCCGGGCGCGTCGAACAGCACCGCCCGCTCGCGCTCGATCAGCGCGGTGTCGAGGTCGGCCTTGGCGAAGGAATCGCTGGCCGCCACCCGCCGCAGGAAGGCCACGTTGGTCGCCAGCCCGACGATGTGCGTGTCTCGCAGTGCAGCATCGAGCCGGGCCAGGGCTTGCGCGCGGTTCTCGCCCCAGACGATGAGCTTGGCGATCATCGAGTCGTAATACGGACTGATCGCGTCGCCCTCGCGCACGCCGGCATCCACGCGCACGTGAGCCGGATCATGGAAGCGCTCGGCGTCGGCGTTGCGGCGGAAGGTGACATGCTCGCCAGGCCAGCGCAACACCGACAGCGTGCCGGTGGCCGGCAGGAAGTTGGCATCCGGGTTCTCGGCGCAGATGCGGGCCTCGATGGCGTGGCCGTGGATCTTCAGCTCCTCCTGCTTCATCGGCAGGGGCTGGCCGGCGGCGACACGCAACTGCCACTCGACGAGGTCGTGGCCGGTGATGGCCTCGGTCACCGGGTGCTCGACCTGCAGGCGCGTGTTCATCTCCATGAAGTAGAAGCGCAGGTCGCCATCGCCGATCTCCTCGGCGATGAACTCGACCGTGCCGGCCCCGACATAGCCGACCGCCTTCGCGGCGGCCACGGCAGCAGCGCCCATCTCGGCGCGACGCGCTTCGCTCATGCCGGGCGCAGGCGCCTCCTCCAGCACCTTCTGGTGGCGGCGCTGTACCGAGCAGTCGCGCTCGAAGAGGTAGACGCAGTCGCCCTGGGTGTCGCCGAAGACCTGGATCTCGATGTGGCGCGGCTTGGTGACGTAGCGCTCGACCAGCACGTGGTCGTCGCCGAAGCTGGCCTTGGCCTCGCGCTGGCAGGAGGCGAGCGCGCTGGCGAAATCCTCTGCCCGGTCCACGCGCCGCATGCCGCGCCCGCCGCCGCCCGCGCTGGCCTTGATCAGCACCGGGTAGCCGATGCGCTCCGCCTGGGCCGCGAGGAAGCCGGGATCGTTGTCATCGCCGTGGTAGCCCGGCACCAGCGGCACGCCGGCCTTCTCCATCAGCGCCTTGGCGGCCGACTTGCTGCCCATGGCCGCGATGGCCTCGGGCGGCGGGCCGATGAAGACCAGGCCGGCCTCGGCGCAGGCCCGCGCGAAGTCCTCGTTCTCGCTGAGGAAGCCGTAGCCCGGGTGCACTGCCTGCGCGCCGGTGGCCTTGGCGGCGTCCAGGATGCGCTGCCATTGCAGGTAGCTGTCCCTGGCCGCCAGGCCGCCGAGCGGCACCGCCTCGTCGCAGGCGTGCACGTGCTTGGCGCTGGCGTCGGCATCCGAGTAGACCGCCACGGTCCGGATGCCCAGGCGACGTGCCGTCTCGGCCACGCGGCACGCGATCTCGCCGCGGTTGGCAATGAGGATCTTCTTAAACACAGTGAGCTCCCGCGGCTCGATCGCCGCTCGCTGCGCTTGCGGCGCAATCTGGCGCTGGCATCACGTCGGCCACGCCGACATGAGCCTGCGCCGCAACGGCCATTCGGCCGTAGTCGCCCCGGTTCGCGATCAGGATCTTCTTGAACATCTGCATCCCTTCAGGCCCGCGCCGGCGCGGCACCGAAATGTTGGCGCAGGGCGGCCAGCAGCCCGCGCAGGAACTTGAACATCAGCACGATCAGCGCGGCCATCGCCACCAGGACGAAGGCCAGCGCGACGAAGAACGGCACCGGGTGCGACCAGGCCAGCCACAGCATCCCCGGCACGGCGGCGTCGCCGAGCAGCGACAGGCCGAGGTTGGAGAAGGGCTCGGGCGAGGTGTTGGCGGCAGCGCGGGTGGTGGCCTTGGCAGCGTGCGCCGTGGCCGCGAGGCCGCCGCCCAGCAGGGCCGCGATCACCGTCCACGCGCCGGCATCGGCACCGAACACGCCGGCCGCCAGCGCAGCGCCGGCCGGGATGCGGATGAAGGTGTGCACCGCGTCCCACAGCGAATCGACCCAGGGCACCTTGTCCGCAAAGAACTCGACCAGCACCAGCACGCCCGCCACCGCGATCACGCCCGGGTGCTGCAGCACGTGCAGGCCCTGGGGCAGCGGCACCCAGCCGAGCCAGCCCGCGAGGCCGGTGAGGAAGACGACGAGGTACAGCCGCAGGCCGCTGGCCCAGCCCAGCACCGCGGCCAGTGCGACGAGCTGCGTCAGGTCCAGGCCGGAGGCGGCCTGGGTGACGGCGGGCGGCAGCGACCAGTCCACCTCAGAGCCAGTTCGGCGAGCGCTTGTGCAGGAAGGACTGGACGCCTTCCTTGCCTTCGGCGCTGGCCCGGATGTCGGCGATGCGGCGCGCCGTGTCGGCGCGCAGTTCCGGCGTGATGGGCTGGCCGGCCAGGTCCTGCACCAGGCGCTTGCAGGCGCGCACCGCCGCCGGCCCGTTGGCGACGAGCGACTTCACGATGCTCTGCACCGCATCGTCCAGCGTCTCGGGCGATGTCAGCTCGTGCACGAAGCCCAGCCGGTGGGCCTCGGCCGCGGTGAAGCGCTCGGCGGTCGTGAAGTAGCGCTGCGCCGCGCGTTCCCCGAGGGCGCGCACCACGTACGGCCCGATGGTGGCGGGCAGCAATCCGAGCTTCGCCTCGCTGAGACAGAACGCCACGTTGTCGGAAGCGACGAGCACATCGCACACTGCGGCCAGGCCCACGCCGCCCGCGTAGCAATCGCCGTGGACGCGGCCCACCACCGGGACAGGGCAGGCGTAGATTGCCCACAGCATGTCGGCCAGGGCCTGCGCGTCGGCCCGGTTCTGCTCCCAGGTGTAGTCGGCCATGGCGCGCATCCAGTTCAGGTCCGCGCCGGCGCAGAAGGCCTTGCCGTGGCCGCCGAGGACGACCACGCGCAGGTCCGCATCCTCAGCGAAGGCGCGGAAGGCCGCCGCGAGCTCGCCGATCACGCCGTCGTTGAAGGCGTTGCGCACGTCGGGCCGGTTGAGCCAGACCTCGGCCACGTGGGGCGAAGGGCGCCGGATGTCGAGGGTGGAGTCGCTCATCTCGTCACATCCGGAAGACGCCGAACTTCGCGTCCGGGATGGGCGCGTTGAGCGACGCCGACAGGCCCAGCGCGAGCACGCGGCGCGTGTCCACCGGGTCGATCACGCCGTCGTCCCACAGCCGCGCACTGGCGTAGTAGGGATGCCCCTGGCGCTCGTACTGGCTGCGGATGGGCGACTTGAAGGCCTCCTCCTCCTCGGCGCTCCACTGCCCGCCCTTGGCCTCTATGCCATCGCGCTTGACGGTGGCCAGCACGCTCGCGGCCTGTTCGCCGCCCATCACGCTGATGCGCGCGTTGGGCCACATCCACAGGAAGCGCGGCGAGTAGGCGCGGCCGCACATGCCGTAGTTGCCGGCGCCGAAGCTGCCGCCGATGATGACGGTGAACTTCGGCACGTTGGCGCAGGCCACGGCCGTCACCATCTTGGCGCCGGCGCGGGCGATGCCCTCGTTCTCGTACTTGCGGCCCACCATGAAGCCGGTGATGTTCTGCAGGAACACCAGCGGCACCTTGCGCTGGCAGCACAGCTCGATGAAGTGCGCGCCCTTGTTGGCGCTCTCGGCGAAGAGGATGCCGTTGTTGGCCACGATGCCCACCGGCATGCCCTCTATCCACGCGAAGCCGCAGACCAGCGTGGTGCCGTAGCGCGCCTTGAACTCGTCGAACTCCGAGCCGTCGACGATGCGGGCGATGATCTCGCGCACGTCGAAGGGCTTGCGGGTGTCGGTGGGGATGACCGAGAGCAGCTCCTCGGCGGCGTACTTCGGCGGCTGCGGCTCGCGCAGCGCGACCGGCACGTCCTTCTTCCAGTTCAGGCTGCCGACGACCTGGCGGGCGAGAGCCAGCGCGTGCATGTCGTTCTGCGCCAGGTGGTCGGCCACGCCGGAAAGGCGGGTGTGCACGTCGCCGCCGCCGAGATCCTCGGCGCTCACCACCTCGCCCGTCGCCGCCTTCACCAGCGGCGGGCCGCCCAGGAAGATGGTGCCCTGGTTCTTGACGATGATGGTCTCGTCGCTCATCGCCGGCACGTAGGCGCCGCCGGCGGTGCACGAGCCCATCACCACCGCAATCTGCGGGATGCCCTGCGCGCTCAGGTTGGCCTGGTTGTAGAAGATGCGGCCGAAGTGGTCGCGGTCGGGGAAGACCTCGTCCTGGTTGGGCAGGTTGGCGCCGCCGGAGTCGACGAGGTAGACGCAGGGCAGCCGGTTCTGCTGCGCGATCTCCTGCACCCGCAGGTGCTTCTTCACCGTCACCGGGTAGTAGGTGCCGCCCTTCACCGTGGCGTCGTTGCAGACGATCACGCACTCGATGCCGCCGATGCGGCCGATGCCGGCGATCATGCCGGCGCAGGGCGCCGCGTCGCTGCCGTCCTTCTCCGGGTACATGCCCAGCGCGGCCAGCGGCGCGATCTCGAGGAAGGGCGTGTCGGGGTCGAGCAACATCTCGACCCGGTCGCGCGGCAGCAGCTTGCCGCGCGAAAGGTGCTTGGCCCGCGCCGCCTCGCCGCCGCCCTCGGCGATCCTTGCCAGCTTCGCGTTCAGGTCTTCGACCAGCTCGCGCATCGCGGCCGCGTTGGCCTTGGCCTCCTCGGACCGCGGGTTCAGCTTCGAGGCCAGGGTCGCCATCAGCAGGTCTCCGAGAAAAGCTCGCGGCCGATCAGCATGCGGCGGATCTCGCTGGTGCC
>CAMLGG010000206.1 GCA_946479475.1 uncultured Ideonella sp.
CCGACCGACTCCCTCGCGCTGCAGGGACAGCGGCTCGTGCTCGGCGGCGACTGCGTGATGTGCCATCGCATCTCGGGCACCGAGGCCGCGGCCCGCAACGGCCCGGACCTGACGCACATCGCCGGCCGGGCCACGATCGGCGCGGGTGCGCTGCCCAACGACGCGGCGCACCTCGCGGCCTGGGTCGCGGACCCGTCCGCCTTCAAGCCCGGCGTCGCCATGCCGGCCCATGCCTACCGGCCCGAACAGCTGCAGGCCGTCGTCGCGTACCTGCAGAGCCTGCAATGAGCCTCACGCCTACCGAACGACAGGAGCTCACCCGCGGCAACGCCGTGCCGCCCACGGCCGACGACGCCGTGGCGCTGGAGCGGACCTGGCGCGACCCGCCCGGGCTGCTCGGCTGGTTCTGCGCCATCAACCACAAGGCGATCGGCAGGCGCTACGTCGTCAGCACCTTCGTCTTCTTCATCGCTGCCGGCGCACTGGCCCTGCTGATGCGGCTGCAGCTCGCGCGGCCGAACAGCCACCTCGTCGGACCCGACCTGTACAACCAGCTGTTCACCGTCCACGGCACGACGATGATGTTCCTCTTCGCGGTGCCGGTGATGCAGGCGATGGCCATCTGGCTGCTGCCGCCGATGCTGGGCGCCCGCAGCATCGCCTTCCCCCGGCTGAACGCCTACGCCTACTGGGTCTACCTCTTCGGCGCGCTGATGTTGTTCACCGCGCTGCTGCTGGACGTCGGCCCCGACAACGGCTGGTTCTCTTACGTGCCCTTGGCCGGGCCGGAGCACGGCCCCGGCAAGCGGTCCGACATCTGGGCCCAGATGATCACCTTCAGCGAACTGTCGGGCCTGCTCTCGGCGGTGGTCATCATCGTCACCATCCTCAAGCTGCGCGCGCCGGGCATGACGCTCAACCGCATGCCGCTGTTCGCCTGGGCGATGCTGGTCACCTCGTTCATGGTGGTGTTCGCGATGCCCTCCGTGATGCTCGCGAGCACGGCGCTGATCATGGACCGGCTGGTCGGCACGCATTTCTTCAACCCCGCCGAGGGCGGCGACGTGCTGCTGTGGCAGCACCTGTTCTGGTTCTTTGGCCACCCCGAGGTCTACTTCATCTTCATCCCGGCGCTGGGCTTCATGTCGCAGATCATCGCGACCTTCTCGCGCCGCCCGGTGTTCGGCTACACCGCGATGGTGCTGGCCCTGGTGGCCACCGGCTTCATGTCCTTCGGGCTGTGGGTGCACCACATGTTCGCCACCAACCTGCCCGAGGTCGGCAAGGGCTTCTTCACCGCGATGAGCCTGGCCATCGCACTGCCCTCGGCACTGCAGATCTTCTGCTGGATCGCCACCCTGGCGACGGGCCGCCTGTGGCTGCGCACGCCGCTGCTGTTCGTGCTGGCCTTCTTCTTCGTGCTGGTGCTGGGCGGGCTGTCCGGGATCATGCTGGGCATGGTGCCGCTGGACCTGCAGGTGCACGACACCTACTTCGTCGTCGCCCACCTGCACTACGTGCTGATCGGCGGCGCGGTGTTCCCGCTGTTCGGCGCGGTCTACTACTGGTTCCCGAAGATCACCGGCCGGATGATGAGCGAGACGCTGGGCCGCTGGAACTTCTGGCTGTTCTTCATCGGCTTCAACCTGACCTTCTTCCCCATGCACCTGCTGGGCCTGCACGGCATGCCGCGGCGGGTCTACACCTACCCCGGCGGCATGGGCTGGGACGCGATGAACCTGCTGTCGACGGTGGGCGCCTTCACCATCGCCGCGAGCGCGCTGCTCTTCGTGGCCAACGTCTGGCGAAGCCTTCGGCAGGGCGAGCGGGCCGGCCCCAACCCGTGGAATGCGGGCACGCTCGAATGGGCCGCGGAGTCGCCGCCCGGAGCGGCGAACTTCGACGCCGTGCCGGTGGCCCATGGCCGCGAGCCGCTGTGGCAGCCGGCCGACCAGCCGACGCAGGTCGCGGGCCTGGCGGTGAACCAGCGCGAGGTCCTGGTCACCAGCGTGATCGAGGCGCAGCCCGACCACCGCGTCGTCTTCCCGACTCCGGGGCCGTGGCCCTTCGCGGCCGCGGTGGCGACGACCGTGCTGTTCATCGCCTCGATCTTCACGCCCTGGGCGGTGGTGTGGGGATCCATCCCGGTCGGCATCGTGCTGATCGCGTGGTTCTGGCCTTCGCGCGGCGAGGACGAGCGCGAGATGCTGCTGGAGCAATCGCCATGAGCCTGCCGCTCGGCCAGGGAACGACCAGCCGCGAAGAGGCGCTGGCGCAACGCGAGCGCTCGCTGCAGGAGCGGGTGGCCTCTGGCGCCGCCCTCGACGTGTCCGGCTTGCCGAGCTTCGCCTTCTCGCACCGCAGCCTGATGTGGTGGGCCACCGGCGGGATGATGTGCATAGAGGGCTTCGCCTTCGCGCTGGCCGCGGTGATGCTGCTGTACCTGCGGGTGCATGCGCCGTTGTGGCC
The DNA here is from genome assembly GCA_946479475.1 of uncultured Ideonella sp. The sequence goes on from CAMLGG010000206.1 coordinate 2,470, forward strand.
GCTGTCCAGCCTGCCGCCGGTGCTGACCTGGGGCACGGTCAACACCATCGTCATGCTCGGCAGCCTCGTGCCCAACCACTTCACGAAGAAGGCGGCCGAGAAGCTGGACCTGCCACGCACCCGCGTGGGCATGCTCGTCTGCCTGGCCTGGTCGGCTGTCTTCCTCGGCGTGCGCTGGCTCGAGTTCGACAACCTGAACTGCCGCTGGGACGACGACGCCTACGGCTCGATCGTATGGTTGCTCCTGGGCCTGCACACGGTCCACCTGCTGACCGACTTCGTCGACTCGGCGGTGCTGTCGGCCTTGCTGTTCAAGAGGCCGCTGCCGGCGCGCCGCTTCGTGGACGTCAGCGAGAGCGCGGTCTACTGGTACTTCGTCGTGCTCGCGTGGCTACCGATCTACGCGCTGATCTACCTCTTGCCGCAACCCTGGACAGGGAGGTGAGCATGGCCTGGCCCGCATTCATCCTCGCCCCGCTGCTGGCCCTGGCCGAGCAGTCGATGGCCTACGCGCTCGCCACTGCGGGCTGCGCACACCAGCACGACGTCGCCTTGAATGCCGTGCCGCTGGCCTTCCTGCTGGCGACGCTGGCGGCCACGGCAGTGGCCTGGCGCGATGCCCGGCGTCATGCGGACTCGGGCCATGCCGATGGCGACCGGCCCGCCAACTACCGGCACTTCATGGCCTGCGCCGCCACGGGCGTCGGCACCTTGTCCTGCGTGGCGATCGTGGCGATGTGGGTGCCGCTGTGGTGGCTGCCGCCTTGCGTCTCCTGATCGGCTTCGGCGCGACGTGGGCGGCGCTCCCTGCCCTCGCGCACACCGCCGAGGGCGATGCGGTGCCGGCGAACGCATCGGTGCTGGTCGCCGGAGGGTGGGTGCTGGAGCCCTGGGTAGTGCTCTGCCTGGCGCTCAGCCTGGGCTGGTATGCCCTCGGCGTGAGGCGCTTGTGGCGCCACGCCGGAAGCGGCCGCGGGCTGCGCCGGTGGCGGGTGGCCTGCTTCGTGACGGGCTGGCTGGCGCTCGTCGCGGCCCTGCTCTCGCCGCTGGACAGCCTGGGCAGCTGGCTGTTCTGGGCGCACATGCTGCAGCACGAGTTGCTGATGGTGCTGGCCGCGCCGTTGATGGTGCTCGGCCGTCCGCTGGCCGCGTGGGCCTGGGCCCTGCCGCCTCCGTGGCGCCGGGTGCTCGGCCGGGCCTTGCACCGCAGGCATTGGCGCCGGGGCTGGAAGGTCCTCACGACGGCCTGGAGCGCATGGGTGCTGCATGCGGCCGCGCTGTGGGTGTGGCACGTCCCGGCGGCCTTCGATGCCGCCTTGCACCACCGTGGCCTGCATGCCCTGCAGCATGCGAGCTTCCTCTTCAGTGCCTTGCTCTTCTGGTGGACCGTCTTCGGTGCCTCGACCCGCCATCCGCGGCCGGGCGCGGCGCTGGTCTCGCTGTTCACCACCATGCTGCACAGCGGTGCGCTCGGTGCGCTGCTCGCCTTGTCGCCCAGCGTCTGGTACCCGGCCTATGCGGCGAGCGCGCCGGCGCTGGATTGGGAGCCCCTGGCCGACCAGCAGCTGGGCGGCTTGCTGATGTGGGCGCCCGGCGGGCTGGTCTATGCGGTCGCGGCGCTCGTGCTGGCGCGGCAGCTGCTGGCGCACCTGCCGGCGGATCCGTCAGGCTGGCGGCGGGCGGGCGCGACCTGACTCAGTCGTCGACCGGGACCGACGCCGAAGGCGGCGTAGGGGCCCGATTCGACTCGCGCCGCTTGCCGGCGGCTGTCGGCGGCACAGCGGCCCAGTCCGCCGCGGCCAGGCCTTGCGGCGGCGCGCCCGTCGCCGAGGCCTGCAGATGCTGCAGCAGCTGCAAATGTTGCAGAACCGTGGGCAGCGTGGCGGCCGCGTAGCGCTGCAGGTTCGCGTCCTGGCCCATGGCGATCTCCCATTGCAGCAGTTGAGCCGTCTTCTGGTGGTCCACCATCTGGCCCTGCACGTAGGCCCGCTCGAAGGCGGGGCCCGACAGGCCCTGGAGCTGGGCCTGCAGGGCGCGGTGGTCCGGATCGGGCCGGGCCGGCAAGGGGACCTGGTTCTGCTGGGCCAGGCGAGCGAGTTGTTCGTTCGCGGGGCCGTGGTCCTGCAGCAGGCGTTGCGCGAAGGCCTGCACCGGCCCGCCGGCCCTGGAGCTGGCGAGCCGGGCCGATTCGACCTCGGCCATGCCGCCGGCGGCCATCAGGTGGACGAACAACCGGTCCTGCGTGTTGGGATGGCCGGGCGCGGGCTGGCCCGGTTCGACGAGCGGAGTGGCCGGCGCCATGCCGGCCGGGTTGCCGATCTGGGCGTGCGCGAGGCCGGCCCCGAGCAGGCCGGCGACGGCGCAGGCGAGAGCCAGCGCGAAGGCGAGGGTGAACTGCCGGATCATGTGATGCTCCTGGCGTCTAGAGGGTGAGCAGGTAGGCCACGAGCTGGTCCTTCTCGGCCTGGTTGAGCTTGAGCTGCAGCACCAGGTTGAAGAACTCCACCGTGTCGGCCAGCGTCATCAGCCGGCCGTCGTGCAGGTAAGGCGGCGAATCCTTGATGCCGCGAAGCGTGAAGGTCTTGATCGGGCCGTCGGGCAGCTCGACGAAGTCGTTCTTCGTGTTGCCGACCTTGTAGAAGCGCTCCAGCTTCAGGTCGTGCATCTGCTGGTCCATGAAGTTCGACTCGGGCGCGTGGCACTGGGCGCAGCGCGCCTTGCCGAGGAAGAGCTTCTCGCCCGCCAGCTCCTGGGGCGATGCCCTGGCCGGGTCGAGGCGGCCCGTGGGATCGAGCTTGGGCGCGGGCGGCAGGTCGATGATGTTCTGCATCTGGGCCATCATCGCGACCTGGCTCGCCCGGTCCGGCAGGTTGACGCCCTTGCGCGCGGCGCTCACGTGGTCGCCGTTGAAGTAGGCGGTGCGCTGCTCGAACTCTGTGAAATCCTCGATCGAGCGCAGCGAGCGCTTGGAGCCGTGGATCTGCTGGTTGAACATCCCGCGCAGGCTCACCGTGTCGAGCCGGAAGCGCGCGGCCTGCGGCCGGATGTCGGGCGTGAGGTGGAAGGCCGCGTTGGTGTGGAAGTTGGCGTGGCAATCCAGGCAGGCGACGCCGGTGCTGGGCAGGGCGACCTTGCGGTCCTCGGTGATGTTGAACTCCTCCTGCGGGAAGGGCGTGAGCAGCAGCCTCAGGCCCTCCATCTGCACCGGCGTGACGATGCCGTTCATGATCTCGTAGAAGTTGCGGATGCTGAGCAGCTGCCCCCGAGAGACGTCGCCCAGCTCGGGGTGGGTCGTCAGGAAGATCGGCGGCGGGAACTCCGGCATGAGGTGGTCGGGCAGGTCGAAGTCGACGTCGAAGCGGCGCAGGTCGCGCTGCTCGAGCCGGTTGATCTCGTCGATCTGCAGGCTGGGGAAGACCTGGCCGCCGGTGGCCTGCTTGACGTGCGGCAGGGGCTTGAAGCCTTCGGGCAGGAGGCCGCGCCGCGCGATCTCGTCGGGGGCCAGCTTGGCGAGCCCGTCCCAGGTTGCACCGGCCGCCAGCTTGACCCGCACGCCGCCCTGCACGGGGCGCTTGCCACCCGACATCATCACGCCGGGGATGGGGCGGTTGGAGAAGTCGTAGCGCTCGTCCAGCAGCGACTTCTGCCGCTGCATCACCTTCGGCTTCTGCGCCTCGTCATTCGCCTTGACGGCCGAGAAGGGCAGGGTGGGCAGCGGGCGGTAGGTGGTGTCGGGCGGCAGCGGATCGGCCGCCAGGACGGTGAGGCTGGCGACGAGGCTCGCCACGGCCAGGCCGCCGGCACCGAGCACGGCGGCGGATGAAGTGAACTCGGACATGGAGGGCTCCCTTCGCGTGTTCGCGATGGGCGCCTCCAGGCAATGGGCGTGCCGCTGGCCAGGCCAGGGCCCTAGGGCGACTTCGCCTCGCCGATCGGCGTGAGCAGGAACGCGCGCTTGTGCAGGCCCAGCTTCTTGTTGCGGGCGAAGCCCACGATGGCGCCATCGCGGTTGATGCCCCAGGCCCACTTCAGCACCCAGCCGGCTTCGCGCACGGCCGGGTTGATGCGGTCATTCAGGTCGATGACCTTGCCGTGGGACCACAGGGTCGCGCGGTAGTGTCCTTCCGCATCGAACCGGCCCTGGCTGGCACCGACGATCTCGCCGGCGTCGTTGATCGAGAACGCGAAGCTGGCGCGGCCACCCAGGGTGCCGAGGTCGGTCATCGTGTCGCCATCCCAGCGGACGGCATGGGTGGCCGCGTTGCCGGCGGTGGTGCTGTAGCCGACGATGACCCCCTTGTCGTTGATGCCCGTCGCTTCGCTCGAGATGCCGCCGAGCACTCCGAGATCCTTCACATGGCCCCGATACCAGCGCGTGGCGTGCGAGTGCGGGCCCCAGCCGACGATCATTCCGGCGTCGTTGATGGCGTGGGCCTGGCCCGGGCCGAGCTCGACGGCCACGCCGCCTTCCCAGCGAACCACGGTCGTGCCGCCCGCGGATTGGGCGAAACCGGCGATCACGCCCTGGGCATTGATGGCGGTGGCGTAGCTGTTCACGCCGCCCCAGGAGCCGAGGTCGATGGCCACGCCGCCCTCCCAGCGCGCGGCATGGAAGACGCCGCCGGGCAGCGACGCCGATCCCACGATGACCCCGTCGTCGCTGATGCCGAGGGCCCAGCTCTGCTCGCCCCCGAGGGTGCCGAGATCCGTCACCTCGCCGTCCCGCCACACGGCAGCGTGGCTCTGCAGGTAGCCCTGGTGGACAAGGCCGACGACCTGCTGGTGCACGTTGATGGCCCGGGCCTGGCTCATGTGGCCTTCCAGCGTGCCCAGGTCGGTGAACTGGTAGGTGGTGGCAGCGGCGGTCGAAGCCGCGAGGCCGGCGGCGAGCGCCAGCGCGATGCGGCGCAGAGAAGTGACGATGGACATGGCGCACCCTCCCTTGAAGCGGGGAAGGCGCGTGGATGAGTCAGTAGGTCTCGAGGTGCAGCCGGCCCTGCTGCTTCAACGAGGCCCCGACCGCCGGCCAGTCCAGGCCCGCCGCCTCCGCCACTTCCTTGAGCGCGAGTACAACACCTTCTTCCATGGCCTTCAAGCCGCAGACGTAGAAGAAGGCGTTGGGATCGGACAGCAGCGGCACCAGGTCGGCCGCTCTTTCGCGCATCAGGTCCTGCACGTAGCGCTTGGGCTGGCCGGGCGTGCGGCTGAAGGCGAAGTTGATGTCGATGAAATCCTTGGGCAGGTTCTGCAGCGGGCCGAAGTAGGGCAGCTCCTCCTTGGTCCGCGCGCCGAAGAACAGCATCAGCTTGCCGCCCTCGAACTTGCCCGACTGCCTGAGGCGCCGCCGCCACTCCGTCATCGCCCGCATCGGGGCCGAGCCCGTGCCGGTGCAGATCATCACGATGTGGCTCCTGGGGTGGTTGGGCATCAGGAAGCTGGTGCCGAAGGGCCCGATCACCTGCACCGTGTCGCCCACCTTGAGGTCGCACATGTAGTTGCTGGCCACGCCGCGCACCGGGCGGCCGTGGTGGTCCTCCAGCACGCGCTTGATGGTCAGCGAGACGTTGTTGTAGCCGGGGCGCTCGCCGTTGCGCGGGCTGGCGATCGAGTACTGCCGCGCATGGTGCGGCCGGCCGGCTTCGTCCACGCCCGGCGGCACGATGCCGATCGACTGGCCTTCCAGCACCGGGAAGGGCATGGTGCCGAAGTCGAGCACCACGTGGTGGGTGTCGTACTCCTTGCCGACCTCGGTCACGCGGACGTTGCCGGTCACGGTGGCGGTGACGGACTTCTCGGCCGACTTCGGGCCGTAGAGGTTGGCGTAGGCGTGCGCCGCCGACCAGGGCGGCAGCGTGGCGCCGTACTGGGCGCTGTTGAAGGCCGGCTCGGTGCCGGGCTCGGCCGCCACGACGGGCTCGGGGGCCGCCACCTCCGCCGCAGCTTCGTCACCCGCCAGTTCCTTCAGCTGGTCCCGGCTCAACTCGGCCGGCAACGCATCCCAGCTGAACTGCTCTTCCAGCGTGTAGGCCTTCGCCCTGGGCATCTGCCGGTAGTTGTCGATGCTGCCGGTGGGGCAGGGCGAGATGCAGTCGTTGCACCAGTTGCAGATGGCGGCGTCGACCACGTAGTTGCGCGAGTCGTGCGTGATCGCGCCCACCGGGCACATCGTCTCGCACGTGTTGCAGCGGATGCAGATCTCGGGGTCGATGAGATGCTGCTTGATGATCGTGACGGCCATGTCCATGGCAGCGGCGCTCTTTCAGTTGAAGCGGACGTAGTCGAAGTCGACCGGCTGGCGGTTGATGCCCATGACCGGCGGCGCGATCCAGTTGGCGAACTTGCCCGGCTCGACCACGCGGCCCATCAGGCTGGCGACGAAGGCGCGGTCGGTTGGCGAGGGCAGCCACTGGTCCACCTTGGCCGCCCATTCGGCCTCGGAGATCACCTGGCCTTCCGGCGACACCTTGGCGCCGGCCAGCGAGCCGATGTTGCGGTGGAAGGCCTTGTGCGGGGTCTTCAGGCGGAAGGGAATGCCGGCCTTCTCGATCACCTTGTTCCAGCGCTCGACGCCGGCGATGGAGTCCTTGATGTAGTCGTCGCGCAGCACCTCGTTGAGCGCATTGAGCATCGGCACCTCGCGCTCGACGAGCTGGCCGTTGCTCACCGAGAGCACGCGGTAGCTCTGGCCGCGCAGCTGGTGGTCGTCGGTGCGCTTGCCCTCCTCGAAGCGGCCCTTCAGGCCGGTGGAGTAGAAGGTCGCGGCGTTGCTGGATTCGTCGGCACCGAAGAGGTCGATCGTCACCGAGAAGTGGAAGTTCAGGTAGCGCTGGATGGTCGGCAGGTCGATCACGCCGGCGGCGCGCAACTTGGCCGGGTCGTCGGTCTTGAGCTCGTTCATCGCCGCGCAGGTGCGCTGGATGACGCGGCTCACGCCCGACTCGCCCACGAACATGTGGTGCGCCTCTTCCGTCAGCATGAACTTGGTCGTGCGGGCGAGAGGGTCGAAGCTCGACTCGGCCAGCGCGCAGAGCTGGAACTTGCCGTCGCGGTCGGTGAAGTAGGTGAACATGAAGAAGCTCAGCC
>CAMLGG010000207.1 GCA_946479475.1 uncultured Ideonella sp.
CGGCGCCCATGTCGCGGAAGGTCTCGTAGGTGATCTGCCACTCGCCGTCCCACTTGATCGCGTAGTCGCGCCAGGGGTCGGCCGGCTGCGAGATGAAGGTCTCGCCCAGCGTGCCGCCGCCGGGCGTGGCGACCTGGGCCAGCGCCGAGCGCATCGAGAACATGCCGTACAGCGGGCTGTCGGTGTGGCCCGCCATGTCGGCCACGACGTAGTGCACCGGCAGGCCGTCCTTGTGGTAGAGCGGCTGCTCGCGCAGCGAGTCGCTCAGCGTGACCAGCTCGCGCAGCGGCACGACCTGGCCGGCCGCGCCTCGCACCCCCAGCTGCAGCAGCGCGTCGAGCTCGCCGTGCCGCTCGGCCGGCAGCTGGATCGTCGCGGCCGCCGGGTACTTGCTCTCGTCGTGCAGGTAGGCGACGGCCTCGCCGGCCAGCCCGGCGCGCAGCGTGCTCACGATGGCCGACTGCGGCACGCCCAGCTGGGCGGCCTTGCGGCGGTCCACCAGCACCAGCGTGCGCGGCGCATCGGCGATGCCCGAGTCGTCCACGTCGACAATGCCCTGGGTCTGCTCGAAGACCTTGCGCACCGACTGCGCGACCTGCCGGCGCCCTTGCGCATCCGGGCCATAGACCTCGGCGACGATGGGCGACAGCACCGGCGGGCCCGGCGGCACCTCGACCACCTTCACGTTCGCGCCGTGGCGTCGGCCGATGGCCTGCAGCTCGGGCCGCAGCCGCGTGGCGATGGCATGGCTCTGCTCGCTGCGCTGGTGCTTGTCGACCAGGTTGACCTGCAGGTCGCCGACCTCGCCGCCGGCGCGCAGGTAGTACTGCCGCACCAGGCCGTTGAAGTTGATCGGCGCCGCGGTGCCGGCGTAGGCCTGGTAGTCGGTCACCTCCGGCTGCTTGGCCAGATGCGCGCCGAGTTCGCGCAGCACGGCGGCGGTGCGCTCCACCGGCGTGCCGGCCGGCATGTCGACCACCACCTGGAACTCCGACTTGTTGTCGAAGGGCAGCATCTTCAGCACCACCAGGCCGAGCGCCGGCAACGCCAGCGACACGGCGATGAGGCCGGCCACGACCAGGCCCAGCATTGCGCGGCGGCGGGCCCCGCTGCGCTCGTCCAGCAGCGGCCCGAACACGCGGTCGAAGAAGGGCGCGATGCGCGCCGACAGGCCCTTCGCCTCGCCGTGGCCGTGCCCCGCACGCTTCATCCACAGCCGTGCCAGCCAGGGCGTGACGATGAAGGCGATGGCCAGCGACAGCAGCATCCCCATGCTGGCGTTGATGGGGATGGGGCTCATGTACGGCCCCATTAGTCCGGAGACGAACGCCATCGGCAGCAGCGCGGCGATGACCGTGAGCGTGGCCAGGATCGTCGGGCCGCCGACCTCGTCGACCGCCGGCGGGATCAGCTCGGCCAGCGACTTCTCCGGATGCAGCGCCATGTGGCGGTGGATGTTCTCCACCACCACGATCGCGTCGTCCACCAGGATGCCGATGGAGAAGATCAGGGCGAACAGCGAGACCCGGTTGAGGGTGAAGCCCCAGGCCCAGGAGGCGAACAGCGTCACCGTCAGCGTCAGCACCACCGCGCCGCCGACGATCGCGGCCTCGCGGCGGCCGAGCGAGAAGAAGACCAGCGCGACCACCGAGGCGGTGGCAAAGGCCAGCTTCTGGATCAACTTCATCGCCTTGTCGTTGGCCGTTGCGCCGTAGTTGCGCGTCTCGGCCACCTCCACGCCCTGCGGGATCAGGGTGTTGCGCAGGCCGTCCACGCGTTGCATGACCGCGTCGGCCACCGCAATCGCGTTCTGGCCCGGCTTCTTGGTGACGCTGATGGTGACCGCGGGCGATTCGCCATCCTTGGTGCCGTGCCACACGTAGCGTTGAGCCGGCAAGGGGCCGTCGACCACCTCGGCCACGTCCTGCAGGAACACCGGCCGGCCGAGGGAGGTGCTGACCACCAGCTCGCCCACGTCGCGGGCGTCGCGCAGGTAGGGGCCGGCTTCGAGGGCCACCGCGCGGTCGTTGCCGAGCAGGTCGCCCACCGGCGCGCCGAGGTTGGCCGACTGCAGCGCCTGGCGCAGGTCGGCCACGGTGACGCCGGCGCCGGCCATGCGGGCCGGGTCGATCTCGACCCGAACCGCGCGGCCCGGCCCGCCTATCGTCGTGACCTCGCGGGTGCCGGGCACCCGCTTGAGTTCGGCCTCCAGCGTGTGGGCCACGCGCTCCAGGTCGAAGGCGCCGGCCTCGGCCGAGTGCAGGGTGAGCGTCACGATGGGCACGTCGTCTATGCCCCGGGGCTTGATGAGCGGCTGGCCGACGCCCAGGCCGGCGGGCAGCCAGTCCTGGTTGGAGTTGACGGTGTCGTACAGCCGCACCAGCGCCTCGGTGCGTGGCACGCCGACCTTGAACTGCACGGTGATCACCGCCAGGCCCGGGCGCGACACGCTGGTCACGTGCTCGATCCCGGCAATCTGCGACAGCACCTGCTCGGCCGGCGTGGCCACCATCTGCTCCACGTCCCGCACGGCGGCGCCGGGGAAGGGGATCAAGACGTTGGCCATCGTCACGTTGATCTGCGGCTCCTCCTCGCGCGGCGTGACGAGCACCGCGAAGGCGCCCAGCAGCAGCGCCACCAGCGCCAGCAGCGGGGTGATCTGCGCCGACTGGAAGAAGCGCGCGATGCGCCCGGCCACGCCCATGTTCGTTTCCATCAGCGCACCTTGGCCGCGGCCTGCGGGTCGAGCGCGACGCGCTCCCCGGCGCGCAGGCCGGTGAGCACCTCGACCTGGTCGCCGCTCGCGCGGCCGAGGCGGACCTGGCGCAGCAGCGGCTTGCCGTCGGTGCCGAGCACGTAGACGCCGGTCATCTCGGCTCGCCGCACGACGGCGCCGGCGGGCACCGAAAGGCGGCCGTCCGCAGCAGGCGAGCCGGCCAGCCAGACGCGGGCGAACATGCCGGGCGAGGCGGCGGTGCCGGCCGGCAGGTCGAGGCGAAGCTCGACGGTGTGCGTGGCCGGATCGACGGCCGGCATCAGCTGCCAGCGCGCCGGCGCGATGCGGGCCGCTGCCACGCCGGGCAGCTCGGCCTGCGGCGCCGCTTCGCCCGTGCCGCCGGCGCGGGGCGCCGCGGATTGGGGCACCGCCGCGCTGACACGCAAGGCGCTCGGGTCATACAGGGTCAGCAGCGGGCGGCCGGGCATCGCCATGTCGCCCAGCACCACGGAAACCTCCGAGACGATGCCGTCATAGGGCGCCTTCACGACGTAGAAGCCCGACTGCGTCCGCGCGGCGCCGGCCGAAGCGAGCTGCGCGGCCGCTTCGGCCTGGGCCGACTTGTGCTGTGCCTCGGCGCGGTCCAGTGCCGCCCGGCTGATGTAGTTCTGCCGGTACAGCTGCTGCTGCCGCTCGAACTCGCGGCTGGCGGCCTCCTGCGCGGCACGCGCCGCCTGCACCTGGGCGGCTGCGGCGCCGGCCTGCTGCTCGGCGGCCCGGGCATCGAGCCGGACCAGCACCTGCCCGGCCTTCACCGGATCGCCGGCCTTGACCGGCAGGGCGACGACCGCGCCCGGCACCTGGGCGGCCACGACCGTCTGCCGCACCGCCTCGACGACGCCGTCGTAGGCCACGGCCGAGTTCGCCCGGCCGCCGGCCACTTCGGTGCTGGCCAGGCCCGGCGCGGAAGCGGGTGCAGAGGCCGGCGCGGACAGAGCCGTGCCCGCCAGCGCGGCGGCGAACAGGGCTGCGGCGGCAGTCCGCAGGGCGGTGGCGATGGGCCGAAGAGCGGGGATCGGCGACGTGGGCATCGGGCAGGTCCTGGTGCTTCGCAAGCGTTGAAGGTTGATGTAGTATTTAACTAAGTAGCTAAGAAGTCAAGTAAGCACATGAGCACGAGCTTGATGAAAGGCCGAGATGAGGCATCATTCGGAACCCCGATCCCCCTCTTGCACGACCATGGAAGGCCTGCCTCCCGAAGCGCTCGACCAGGTGGCGGCGTACTTCCAGGCGCTGTCGGAGCCGACGCGCCTGCAGATCCTCAACCTGCTGCGCGGCGGCGAGCGCAACGTCGGCGAGCTGGCCGAGGCCTGCGGCTACACCTCGGCCAACATCTCGCGCCATCTCTCGCAGCTCATGCAGCGCGGCCTGGTGGAGCGCGAGAGCCGGGGTACCGCCGTCTACTACCGCATCGCCGACCCCTCGGTCTACGCGCTGTGCGACCTGGTCTGCGGCAACATCGCCCGGCAACTGGAGCGCCGGGACGAGGGCCGCAAGGCCTTCGCGCGGGTGTCTCGGGCCGGTACGGCGCGGCGCTCGCGCTGAAGTCCTAACGGTTCGCCTGGCCGAAGTGGGTGCCCCGGGGCGCCGGCGCCGGTCTGGCTGTGTCCATGTCCATCTCCTGGAATCGAGGGGTCCGTCCAATGTGGCACTCGCATCGCGGCGTCGTTTGACCTGCGTCAGGCCGGTCGCCACGGTCCGCGGCATCCTCGCCTCCGAGGGGCCACCATGGGCTCCGCCAAAGGTGACGCAATGAACCGCAATGAAGGTGGCATGGACCGTGCGCTGCGCACGATCGCGGGCGTGGGGCTGCTCGGCGCGATGGCGCTGGGGATGATCGGCCCGTGGGGCTGGATAGGCGTGGTGCCGCTGGCCACCGGCCTGATGGGCTGGTGCCCGGTCTACACGCTGCTGGGCATCAACACCTGCGGGCTCAAGCGCTGATGGCCGAGCGCGAGATCGAGGTCCGCCTCGAGCAGCAGGAGGATTACCGCTTCCTCGCGCGCTTCGCCGAAGGCGTGCCGCCGCTGGTGTGCGACGAGCCGGCGCCGCTGGGCCTCGGGGCCGGGCCTTCGCCCATCGAGCTGCTGGCGGCGGCCGTCGGGAACTGCCTTTGCGACTCGCTGCTGTTCGCCCTTCGCAAGTTCCGGCAGACGGCCGGCCCGCTGGGCTGCCGGGTCACGGCACGAGAGGGGCGCAACCAGGAAGGTCGGCTCAGGGTCGTGGGCCTGCGGGCCGAGCTGCAGCTCGGAGTCCCGGCCGAAGGCATCGCCCACCTGGACCGCGCGCTGTCCCAGTTCGAGGCCTTCTGCACCGTCACGCAGAGCGTGGGCGCCGCCATCCCGGTCGAGGTCATGGTCCACGATTCGGCGGGCGTGCGGCTGAAGTAGGGCGCGCAAGGAAAAAGGCGACCCGCGAGGGTCGCCTTCGGTCGATCCGGGCTGGCCGCAGCGGTGATCAGAACCGGTAGGACGCGCCGGCCGTGAACGCGCGGCCGGTGGGGTCGGCGTAGCGGCCGTCGTAGCCGACCTGGTTGCCGCCCACCAGCTTCAGCGACCGCGGCGGCTCCTCGTTGAACAGGTTGGTGATGCCGACCGTGAAGCGCAGGTCCTTGTTGTATTGCCAGCGGGTCTGCCAGTCGACGGTGGTGTAGGAGTTGACGCGGCCGTTGTAGGCCACGCCATTGCCGTCCAGGTCGACCACGTTGCCCGAGTCCGCCGTGAAGGCCTGGTCGGCATAGCCCGAGCGGTACTTCACGATGGCCGTGTGCGTCCAGTCGCTGTACTGCAGGCCCAGCATCAGGCGGATGATGTCGCGGAAGACGACGTTGTTGTCGCCGCCGAACTTGCCCAGGTCGGTCTGCTTGCCGCCTGGCAGCTCGTAGTCGGCCTTGAGCATGTGCGTGCCGCCCAGGCTCGCGTTCACCTTGCCGATCGGCGTGGCGGTGCGGAAGTCGAACTCCCAGTCGATGCCTTCGTACTTGGCCTTGCCGGCGTTGAACGGCTTCTGGATCAGCGCCAGCGTCGGGTAGCCTGCCGGGTCCTGGTAGGGGATCACGAACAGGTCCTGCAGCGAGGCCGCGTTGGCGAACGCATAGCCTTCCGGCATGCCGCCCAGGATCTGGTCCTTCAGCTTCACCGACCAGTAGTCGAGGCCGACGGACATCATGTCGGTCGGTTCCCAGCGGCCTCCCAACGTCCACTGGCGTGAAGACTCGGCCTTCAGGCCCGCGCTGCCGCTGGCCGGGTTGCCGGCCGAGATCAGGTCCCACTGCTGCGGGCCGGTGCCGTTCGCGATGCAGGTCGGGTGGGTCGGGAAGGGGCAGACGTAGGAGCCGGAGGTGTTGGTGGCGAAGGCCAGCGGCGCGGCGACCTGGTTGACCGAAGGCGCCTTGAACCCGGTGCCCAGCGAGCCGCGCAGCAGCAGGCCGTCCACCGGCTGGGCGCGGAAGCTCAGCTTGTAGGTGGCGTGGCTGAAGGAGTTGCCCTCGTCCTCGGCAGGCAGCGGCGTGAGGTCGTTGGCCACCTGCGTGAAGGGCATCTGGTTGCGCACCTTGTCGTAGTGGTCGAAGCGCACCGAGGCGGTGACCTCGGTCTTGCGGGCGACCGGCACCAGCAGCTCCGCGAACGCACCGTAGTTGTTCCGGCTGGCTTCCATCGGGACGTAGCCATAGAAGCCGCCGACGGCGTAGTCGGTGGCGCCCGCCTGGCCGGGCGTCCCGTTGCCGAACTGCGCCAGGTCGCTGGTCTGCTGCTGCAGGTGCTGCCGCGCGTACTCGAAGCCCAGGCCGAGGGACGCTGCGCCGGCCGGCAGGGTGAACACGTCCTTCGAGGCGTGCAGGTTGAAGACGTTCTGCGAGACGGTGGTCTTCAGGAAGGTGCCGCTCAGCAAGGCGGCATCCAGGCTCTGGCCCTCGATGGGGACCAGGGGGTCGTAGGCGCCGGTGGCGATCAGGTCGACGAACTTGTTGAAGTCCAGGTAGCCGCCCGCCAGCTTGTCCTGGTCCCTGTTGGACGAGAAGGTCAGGCTGGTGCTGTAGTCCCAGCCCATTGCCACGCCCTCCAGGCCGACCACGTAGTGTTGCGCGTCGGTCACCCATTCGTCGGTACGGTTGCCGGCCTCCATCGCGCGGTAGCGCATCTGGCCGCCGGTGCTGGTGTCGCCGTTGGCCGTCTGGTAGGGAACGACATACTTGTTCCAGAGGATGTCCAGCGGCCGGCCCGCCAGGTCGTTCGTGCCCAGGCCCATCGGCTGCGCCGGCGGCGCGAAGGCGGCGGTCATGCTGAACTTCGAGTACAGGGCTTCCGCGAACAGCACGTTGTCCGCGCCGAGCTTGAACCGCCCGCTCAGGTACACGCTGTCGCGCTCGGAGCTCGGGATGTCCTGCACCATGGCCGCATAGTTGGTCCGGCACTTGTTCCCCGAGGGGAACACATCGGGATTCGAACCGCAGTTGCTGTTCAGGTCGAAGTACGGGTTGAAGGACGCGCCGCTGTCGAGGTAGACGTTGCCCGGCATCGAGTTGCTGGAGGTCTGGTCGAAGACGACCTGCTTGCCGTTCAGGTTGAAGGTGATCAGGCCGCCGCGCTTGGAGACATCGCGCTGGCTCGCCATCAGGACGTCCTGGACGTCGTGGCTGTAGGAAAGCAGCAGGTTGTAGCCGTCGGCCTCCAGCTCGCCGAAGCCCTTGCTGATGCCGGCGCTCCACTTGCCGCCGCCCTTTTTCTCCGGCAGGCTGCCGTTGAAGAACACGCTGGCGTCGGTCACGTACTTCTTGGTGATGAAGTTCACCACGCCCGCGATCGCATCGGAGCCGTACAGCGCCGAGGCGCCGTCGGTCAGCACCTCGACCCGCTCGATCGCGTCGAGCGGAAGGCTGGCCAGGTTCACCGAGCCATCGCCGCCGGAGGCGCCGAAGCCGCCGAAGGGCGCCACGCGCCTGCCGTTGAGCAGCACCAGGGTGTACTTCTGGTCCAGGGCGTGGATGGCCGCGGTGGTGTTGCCGAAGCCGTTGCCGTTGACCGAGCCCGACGACTGCTGGAAGTTGCCGCCCGTCATCGCCGGCAGGGCCTGGATCAGTTCGGTGGCCGAATTCACGCCGCTCTTGTCGATCGCGTCTCGCGAGATCACCGTGACGGGCAGCGCCCCCTCGGCCTCGATGCGTCGGATCGAGGAGCCGGTGATCTCGACACGTTGCGGGGTGGCATCCTGGGCGAAGGCCGCCGGCATCACGCCGAAGGCCAGCAACAGCTGGGTGCAGAGCCTGGTGCGCTGGAACATGGGAATCCTCCTAGCTAGCTTCATTCGCGGCACTGCGAATGGCCTCGTGAGCCGCAGGTGCCGCCCCTCACGTCGATGGACGACGGTCGCCGGCCTCTCGCAAGAAGCCTGCCACCGCGCACCCCCGCCGAATCCGAATCCGCCGGATTGTTCGAGCCTGTCAACCGGGGCGTTGCTGGGGCCAACCCGCGTGTTGGCGGTTTCGCCACAGGCCGTGCGATGAACTGCAGCCGACGCCGACGAACCGAGCCCCCACATTCGCAGGGGCGGCTTGTCTAGGCAGGTGTGCTAGGGCGGCCCGCGCCGGGTGAGCCGGTACCATCGCGGTCGATGCTCACCGATTCTCCCGTCGCGGATCCCGTCGCCCTGCTGCACGAGGTCTTCGGCTATGCCCAGTTCCGAGGCCACCAGCGCGAGATCGTCGACCACGTGGTCGATGGCGGCGACGCGCTGGTGTTGATGCCCACCGGCGGCGGCAAGAGCCTTTGCTACCAGGTCCCGGCCATCGCGCGCCACCGCGCCGGCCACGGCGTCGCAGTGGTGGTGAGCCCGCTGATCGCGCTGATGCACGACCAGGTCGGCGCGCTGGAGGAGGCCGGTGTCCACGCCGCCTTCCTCAACTCGACGCTGGATTCGGCGGGTGCCCAGGCGGTCGAACGCGAGATGATGTCCGGCCGCCTGGTGCTGCTGTACGCCGCGCCCGAGCGCGTCACCAACCCCCGCTTCCTGGCCATGCTCGATTCGCTGCGCGAACGGGGCCTGCTGAGCCTGTTCGCGATCGACGAGGCGCACTGCGTCAGCCAGTGGGGCCACGACTTCCGCGAGGAGTACCTGCAGCTCGCCCTGCTGGCCGAGCGCTACCCCGGCGTGCCGCGCATCGCGCTGACGGCGACGGCCGACGAGCACACCCGCGCCGACATCGTCCACCGCCTGCAGCTGGAGTCCGCGCGCGCCTTCGTCTCCAGCTTCGACCGGCCCAACATCCGCTACACCATCGTCGAGAAGGACAACGCGCGTGCCCAGCTGCTGCGCTTCCTGCGTGACGAGCACGAGGGCGACGCCGGCATCGTCTACTGCCAGAGCCGGCGCAAGGTCGACGAGACCGCCGAATGGCTGGTGGCCGAGGGCTTCACCGCCTTGCCCTACCACGCCGGCCTGGAGTCGGACGTGCGCCGCCGCCACCAGGATCGCTTCCTGCGGGAGGAGGGCGTGGTGATGGTGGCCACGGTGGCCTTCGGCATGGGCATAGACAAGCCCGACGTGCGCTTCGTCGCCCACCTGGACCTGCCCAAGAACATCGAGG
>CAMLGG010000208.1 GCA_946479475.1 uncultured Ideonella sp.
GATGGGCCGGCCGTGGCCACCGCGGCGCCGCTGCCGGCCCTGGCCGAGCCCGCCGCCTCCCGCCCGTCGCCCGCCCCCGCGCCCACCGCGTTCGCCAAGGTCAACATCGTCAACGGCGTCGGGGTGACCGGGGCTGCGGCCCGCGTGCGCCAGCTGCTGCAAGGCGACCCGGTGAGCGTGCTGCGCCTGCAGAACCAGCGGCCCTACCAACAGGCCGAGACGGTCGTTCAGTACCGCGCCGGCTTCCAGGCGGCCGCGCTGCACATCGCGCAGCGCATCCCCGCCGGCGCGGCCACGCAGCAGGTCGGTGCGATCGACGGCGCAGCGGACCTGCGAGTGGTGCTGGGCCACGACCGGCGCGAGGTGCTGGCCGCCTGCGTGTCGCACGGCGAATGCGCGCCACGCGTGCCCGCCGGCACGACCCTGGCTGCCGCGCAGGCGCCTGCCCGCTGAGCGTACGAAGCGGGGGCTTGCCGCGATAATCCCGCGGATGAATCCCCTGCTCGGCAGGCTGCACGCCTACCCCTTCGAGCGCCTGCGCGCGCTGACCCGCGACATCCACCCCAACCCCGCTTATCGCCCGATCAGCCTGGGCATTGGCGAGCCGCGCCACCCGGCGCCGGCCCTGGTCGAGCAGGCCCTGTGCGCCAACCTGGCCGGACTTTCGAGCTACCCGGCCACCGCTGGCGAACCGGCATTGCGCGAGTCCATGGCCTCGTGGGTGGCGCGCCGCTACGGGGTGGCGTTGAACCCCGGCACGCAGGTGCTGCCGGTCAACGGCTCGCGCGAGGCGCTGTTCGCCCTGGCGCAGACGGTGATCGATGCTTCCCGGCCCGGCGCCACCGTCGTCTGCCCCAATCCCTTCTACCAGATCTACGAAGGCGCGGCCCTGCTGGCCGGGGCGCAGACCGCCTTCGCCAACAGCGACCCGGCGCGCAACTTCGCCTGCGACTGGCGCCTGGTCGACGAGGCGACCTGGGCCCGCACCCAGCTGCTCTACACCTGCTCGCCGGGCAACCCCACCGGCGCGGTGATGCCGCTTTCGGAGTGGAAGGAGCTGTTCGAGCTGAGCGACCGCCACGGCTTCGTCATCGCCAGCGACGAGTGCTACTCCGAGATCTACTTCCGGGACGAGCCGCCGCTCGGGGCGCTGGCCGCCGCCAAGGCGCTGGGGCGCGACGACTTCCGCAACCTGGTCGTGCTGACCAGCCTTTCCAAGCGCAGCAACGTGCCGGGCATGCGCTCGGGCTTCGTGGCCGGCGACGCGGCCATCCTCAAGGCCTTCCTGCTCTACCGCACCTACCACGGCAGCGCGATGAGCAAGATGGTGCAGGCCGCCAGCATCGCGGCCTGGAACGACGAGGCCCACGTGGAGGCCAACCGGGCCCAGTACCGCGCCAAGTTCGCCCAGGTCACGCCCATGCTTTCGAAGGTGCTGGACGTGAAGCTGCCGGATGCCGGCTTCTACCTCTGGGCCGGCGTGCCGAAGGACGCCCATGGCGGAGACGACATCGCCTTCAGCCTGGGCCTGCTCGCTCAATACAATGTTTCGGTCCTGCCCGGCAGCCTGCTGGCGCGCGAGGCGCACGGCCACAACCCCGGCGCCGGCCGCATCCGCATGGCGCTCGTGGCCGAGGCGCCCGAGTGCGTCGAGGCGGCCGAGCGCATCGTCGCCTACACCCGATCCTACTGAAGCCCCCCACCCCATGACGCAAGACCTCCAAACCATCATCGACCAGGCCTGGGAAGAGCGCGCCAGGCTCAACGCCGCTTCCGCCGCGCCTGCCATCCACGAAGCGGTGGAGCAGGTGATCGCCGACCTCAACGCGGGCCGGCTGCGCGTGGCCGAGCGCCAGGGCGTCGGCCAGTGGCAGGTCAACCAGTGGGTCAAGAAGGCGGTGCTGCTGTCCTTCCGCCTGAAGGACAACAAGCCCATCCGCTCTGGCGACCTGACCTTCTTCGACAAGGTCGAGACCAAGTTCTCCCACATGGACGACGCGGCCCTGGCCGAGATGGGCGTGCGCGTCGTGCCGCCGGCCGTGGCGCGGCGCGGCAGCTACATCGCCAAGGGCGCGGTGCTGATGCCCTCCTACGTGAACATCGGCGCCTACGTGGACGAGAACACGATGGTCGACACCTGGGCCACCGTCGGCTCCTGCGCGCAGATCGGCAAGAACGTGCACCTTTCGGGCGGCGTCGGCATCGGCGGCGTGCTGGAGCCGCTGCAGGCCAACCCGACCATCATCGAGGACAACTGCTTCATCGGCGCCCGCTCCGAGGTGGTCGAGGGCGTGATCGTCGAGGAGAACTCCGTCATCTCGATGGGCGTCTACATCGGCCAGAGCACCAAGATCTACGACCGCGCCACCGGCGAGGTGATCTACGGCCGCGTGCCGGCCGGCTCGGTCGTGGTCAGCGGCAACCTGCCCTCGCCCGACGGCAAGTACAGCCTGTACTGCGCCGTGATCGTCAAGCGCGTCGATGCGCAGACGCGTGCGAAAACCAGCATCAACGAGCTCCTGCGCAGCTAAAGACGCGCAGTCATCGGCCGAAGACACGATTTCACCCACTGCGCCCGGAGTGCTGCCTTGATCACGATGGAAAACGTCCTGCGCCTGATGGCCGAAAAGGGCGCCTCGGACCTGTACCTCTCGGCCAACGCGCCGATCCTGCTGAAGGTCAACGGGCAGTTGCTGCCGGTGACCGACCACGTGCTGGCGCCGGCGGTGCCGCGCCAGCTGCTGACCGAGATCCTCACCCCGCTGCAACTCGAAGAGCTGGAGCAGGAGGGCGAGCTCAACGTCGGCTTCGGCATCGCCAAGGTCGGCAGCTTCCGCCTCTCGGCCTTCAAGCAGCGGGCGACCATCGCGGCCGTGGTGCGCTGCATCCCGGTGCGCATCCCGGCGCTCGATTCGCTGCACCTGCCGACGGTGCTCTCCACGCTGGCGCTGGAAAAGCGCGGCCTGATCCTGATGGTGGGCGCCACCGGCACCGGCAAGAGCACCACCATGGCCTCGATGATGGAGTGGCGCAACCAGCACATGTCGGGCCACATCCTCACCATCGAGGACCCGATCGAGTACCTGTTCACCAACAAGCGCTCGGTGGTCAACCAGCGCGAGGTGGGCCGCGACACCAACTCGCTGCACATCGGGCTGAAGAACGCCCTGCGCCAGGCGCCCGACTGCATCATGATCGGCGAGATCCGCGACCGCGAGACGATGTCGCAGACCATCTCGTATGCGCTTTCGGGCCACCTCGTGCTGGCGACCCTGCACGCCAACAACAGCCACCACGCGCTGGGCCGGATCCTCTCGTTCTACACGCCCGAGTCGCGCCCGGCCCTGCTGGCCGACCTGAGCGCGGCGATGAAGGCCATCATCTCGCAGCGCCTGCTGCGCTCCGCTTCCGGCGGCCGCATCCCGGCGGTGGAGGTGCTGCTGAACTCCAAGCTGGTCGCCGAGATGATCGAGAAGGGCGACTTCGGCGGCGTGCGCGAGGCCATGGAGCGATCCATGGCCGAAGGTTCCCAGACCTTCGAGCAGGACCTGGCGCGCCTGATCACCGAGGGCGTGGTCAGCCGCGACGAGGCGCTCGTGCACGCCGATTCGCCGACCAACCTGCTGTGGCGCCTGCAGAACGAGGCCGAGCCGGTGTCGCGCGCGCCGGTCAAGCAGGTCGAGCCCGACAGCCCCTCCTTCACCGAGATCACGCTGGACGTGGTGCCCGAGAACGCGCCACCCAAGCCGCTGATCTCCGCCCGCACCCGCTGAAGAAGAAGCCTGCCCGATGGCCGAGACGCTGCGCCTGCTCGAGACCCTGATCGCCCGACCCAGCGTCACCCCCGACGACCGCGGCTGCCAGCACCTGATCGCCGAGCGCCTGGCCCGCGCGGGCTTCGCCTGCGAGCACCTGCCGTTCGGGCCGGAGGATTTCCGCGTCGAGAACCTGTGGGCGGTGCGCGAGGGCGCCAGGCCGGGCCCGACGGTGGTCTTCGCCGGCCACACCGATGTCGTGCCCACCGGTCCGCTGGCCGCCTGGGCCAGCGACCCCTTCGTGCCGAGCTACCGCGATGGCAAGCTGCACGGCCGCGGCGCCGCCGACATGAAGACCTCGATCGCCGCGATGGTGGTGGCGGCCGAGGAGTTCGTCCACGAGCATCCGGCCCACGCCGGGCGCGTCGCCTTCCTGCTGACCAGCGACGAGGAAGGCCCTTCGGTCGATGGCACGGTGAAGGTCGTCCAGGCGCTGAAGGAGCGGGGCGAAAGGCTCGATTGCTGCATCGTCGGCGAGCCCACGTCGGTCGAGCAGCTGGGCGACATGATCAAGAACGGCCGGCGCGGCTCGCTCTCCGGCAAGCTCACGGTGCGCGGCGTCCAGGGCCACGTGGCCTATCCGCAGCTGGCGCGAAACCCCATCCACCTCGCGGCCCCCGCGCTGGCCGAGCTGGCCGCGCAGGTCTGGGACCAGGGCAACGAGTACTTCCCGCCGACCACCTGGCAGATGTCGAACATCCACGGCGGCACGGGCGCGACCAACGTGATCCCGGGCGAGGTGGTGGTCGACTTCAACTTCCGCTTCTCCACCGCCTCCACGCCCGAGGGGCTGAAGGCCCGCGTAGGCGAGATCCTGTCGCACCATGGCCTGGACTGGTCCATCGCCTGGACGCTCGGCGGCGAGCCCTTCCTGACGCCGGTCGGGTCGCTCGTCTCGGTGCTGTCTTCCGCCATCACCGAAGAGACGGGCGTGAAGCCCGAGCTCTCCACCACCGGCGGCACCTCCGACGGCCGATTCATCGCCAAGGCCTGCGAGCAGGTGGTCGAGTTCGGCCCGGTGAACGCGACCATCCACAAGGTCGACGAGTGCGTGGCCGTGGATGCGGTCGAGCCGCTGAAGAACATCTACCGGCGCACGCTCGAGGGACTGCTGGGCTGAAGCCGGTCGAAGCCCTTGCGGCTTCGGGCCCTTCGACAAGCTCAGGGTGAACGGCCTACCTTCGCACTCCGCCGAGCAGGTTCGGCCTGAGCCTCCGCCGTTCGGCCTGAACCTCCACCGTTCGGCCTGAGCCTGTCGAAGGCGAGATCCCTGTGCAGTCGGCCCTTCGACAAGCTCAGGTCGAACGGAGTGCTTTCCGTTCGGGCTGAGCCTGTCGAAGCCCCGCCTCGAAAAGCGAACGAGCGGGCAGATGTAGTCCAATACCGCCTCAACCGGAAACCCGCATGACCACCCTCGAACTCATCGAACAGATGAGCGCCCGCCTCGAACAGGCGGGCGTTTCGTTTGGCCACGGCACCACCAACGCCTTCGACGAAGCCGCCTGGCTGGTGCTGTGGGCGCTGGGCCAGCCGCTGGATGCGCTCGACATGGTCGCCGACCAGGCCGTTCCCGAGGCCAAGGTCGCGTCGGCCACCGCCCTGGTCGAACGGCGAATCGCCACCCGCAAGCCCGCGGCCTACCTCACCGGCGAGGCCTGGCTGCAGGGCGTGCCCTTCACGGTGGACGAGCGGGTCATCGTGCCGCGCTCCCTCATCGCCGAATGCATCGCCGATGCCACGGTCGACCCCTGGCTGAGCGGCAGCACGCAGCGCGTGCTCGACCTGTGCACCGGCAACGGCAGCCTGGCCGTGCTGGCCGCGATGGCCTGGCCGGAAGTCCTGGTCACGGCGACGGACCTGTCCGCCGATGCGCTGGCCGTGGCCCGCATCAACGTCCGCCGCCATGAGCTCGGCGAGCGCATCACCCTGCTGCAAGGCGATGGCCTCGCCGCCGTCGCCGGCCAGCCTCCCTTCGACCTCATCCTCTGCAACCCGCCCTACGTCAATGCCGCCTCGATGGCCGCGCTGCCGGCCGAGTACCGCGCCGAGCCGGAGCTCGCCCTGGCCGGCGGCGAGGACGGCATGGATTTCATCCGCAAGCTGCTTCGCGAAGCGCCCGGCCTGATGACGCCCGAAGCCGTGCTCGTGCTCGAGATCGGCCACGAGCGCGGGCATTTCGAAGCGGCATTCCCTTCGCTGGACGTCGTCTGGCTGCCCACCAGCGCCGGCGACGACCATGTTCTGCTGGTCACCCGCGAGGCGCTGGCCACCCTTCCCCGATGATCACCCTTCGCAACCTGACGCTCAGGCGCGGCACCAAGGTCGTGCTGGACAGCGCCTCCGTCACCCTCAACCCCGGCGAGAAGATCGGCCTGGTCGGGCGCAACGGCGCCGGCAAGTCGAGCCTGTTCGCGCTCATCGCCGGCCGGCTGCACGCCGACGCCGGCGACTTCGAGATGCCGCCGCGATGGCGCCTGGGCGAGGTTGCCCAGAACATGCCCGAGACCGACACGCCGGCGACCGAGTTCGTGCTCCAGGGCGACATCCCGCTGGTGGCGGCCCAGGCCGAGCTGGCCAAGGCCGAGGAGGCCAACGACGGCGAGGCGATGGCCCATGCGCACCTCGCGCTCGAAGAGGCCGGCGCCTTCGACGCCCGCTCGCGCGCCCAGACGCTGCTGCTGGGCCTCGGCTTCTCGAAGGAGCAGCTGGAAGCGCCGGTGGACAGCTTCTCGGGCGGCTGGCGCATGCGCCTTCAGCTCGCCCGCGCGCTGATGTGCCCGGCCGACCTGCTGCTGCTGGACGAACCCACCAACCACCTGGACCTGGATGCCCTGGTCTGGCTCGAGGGCTGGCTGCAGCGCTATGCCGGCACCCTGCTGGTGATCAGCCACGACCGCGAGTTCCTCGATGCCATCACCGGCGTCACGCTGCACCTCGACGATGCCAAGCTGACCCGCTACGGCGGCAACTACACCACCTTCGAGGAGATGCGCGCCGAACGGCTCTCGCAGCAGGCTGCCGCCTATTCGAAGCAGCAGGAGCGCATCGCCCACCTGCAGCGCTTCATCGACCGATTCAAGGCCAAGGCGACCAAGGCCAAGCAGGCCCAGAGCCGGGTCAAGGCCCTGGCGAGGATGGAGAAGCTCGCGCCGGTGCTCACCGCCAGCGACTTCAGCTTCGAGTTCCGCGAGCCCAACAACCTGCCGAATCCCATGCTGGCCCTGCGCGACGTGGTGTGCGGATACAAGGCCGCGAACGAGGACGGCAGCGACAAGCCAATCGTCCACGACATCAACCGTACCGTGCTGGCCGGCCAGCGCATCGGCATCCTCGGTGCCAACGGCCAGGGCAAGTCGACCTTCGTCAAGACCATCGCCCGCGAGCATCCCGCCCTGGGCGGCACCATCACCGAAGGCAAGGGCCTGGCGATAGGCTACTTCGCCCAGCAGGAGATGGACCTGCTGCACGCCGACGACACGCCGCTGCAGCACATGGTGCGCCTCGCGCGCACCGTCGGCCCCGAGGCGCGCGAGCAGGAGCTGCGCGACTTCCTCGGCCAGTTCCGCTTCGTCGGCGAGATGGTCCACCAGCCGGTGGGCACGCTCTCGGGCGGCGAGAAGGCGCGACTGGTGCTCGGCTCGCTGGTCTGGCAACGCCCGAACCTGCTGCTGCTGGACGAGCCCACGAACCACCTGGACCTGAACACCCGCGAGGCGCTTTCGATGGCGCTCAACGAGTTCGAGGGCACGGTGATGCTGGTCAGCCACGACCGGGCCCTGCTGCGCGAGGTGTGCGACGAATTCTGGCTGGTCGCCGACGGCAAGCTTTCGCCCTTCGACGGCGACCTCGACGACTACCAGCGCTGGCTGCTGGAGCGCAGCCGCGAGGCCGCGCGGGCCTTGTCGGGCAAGCCCCCGGCGGCGCCCCCACCCGCGCCCAAAGCCGCCGCCGCGCCGGTCGCCGCCCCTTCGCCCTCGCCCGCCAACGCCCGCGACGATCGCAAGGCCGCCGCGCAGGCCCGGGCGAAGCTGGCCGACAGGACCCGGCCCCTGCGCAACGAGGTCGCGCAGATCGACAAGCGGCTGGAGAAGCTGCACGCCGAGCAGACCGAGGTCGAGGCCCAGCTGGCCGCTCCCGGCCTGGCCGGCGAGCAGTTCGGCGAGCTGGGCCGGCGCCTCGCCCACATCCAGGCCGAGACGTCGATGCTGGAAGAGCGCTGGCTGGAGCTGCAGACCGAGATCGAGTCGATCAGCTCGGCCGGCTGATCATTCGATCCGCTCGAAGTCCATCTCCCAGTTGGTCTCCCAGGTCTTGCCGCCATCGGGCGAGAAGGCCTGCTCCCAGCGCGGCGTGGCGGTCCTCGTCTTCAGCCAGAGGAAGCGAACCTTGATGGGCTGGCCGCGGAAGGTATCGTCGGCGTAGAAGACGCCGTCGCCGCCCTCGAAGCGGCCGACCATGGGCACGTCGATCTGCCCGGGAAAGCGCGCGTCCAGCCACCAGATGGACCAGTGCTTCTGCACCGGGTCCCAGCAGCGGATGGTCGAGGCGCGGTAGCGGCCGCCCGGCAGGTCCAGCACGTTGTGGTCGACGTTGCCCTGGCCGCCCATCAGCGGCTGCAGGTGGCACACGCCCTCGAAGCGCTCCCACTCGGTGCAGCCGGCCAGGCGGTCGCGCAGCCGGCGATGGTGCACTCGCCAGTGGCCGAACAGCGGGTCGAAGTCGTGGCAGGTGCCTTCATGGGGAGCGGTCAGGTCGGCGATCGCGGGCATCTCGGTCTCCTTGTCGTGAGGGTGGTCTAGAACGGATTCAGGCGCGGGGCGAACGCGCGGTGGGCGCCAGGTCGAGCACCAGCGGCTCGGCGCGCAGCCAGGGGCCGAAGGCCGCCAGGCCGGGGACGGGGCCGTCGTGCCCCCAGGTGGCCAGCAGCACGAGCACCGGCCCGTCGCCACGCACCGGCAGGCGCGGGAAGTTGTTGGGCGCCGGCTCGGTCTCGAAGAACGCCGGCGTCTCGGCGCCGGCATCGCGGCAGGCAGCGAGCCAGGGCCGAACGACGCGCTCGCGCAGATCGGCGCCGGCCGGCTCGACCAGGGGCAGCACGACGGCGCGCCAGGCGCGGGCCGGCTCGTGCCTGCCCGGCAAGCCGAGCCCGGGAAGCCCCGCGGAAGGGCGCAGCAGCAGCACGTCGTCCGAGTCTTCCATCGTCGCGTTCGCAGCGTTCCGGTGGGCCTGCCAGACGGGGCCGCCGTAGAAGGCGGTTAGCGCCCTCTCGCGGGCCGGCATGTCGGCGAAGCCCCGCAGCCAGGTGAAGCGATCCGGCTCCCGCGGCTCGCGAAAGATGCCGAGCACGGGCATGCCGACAGCTGCCTGCGGCTCGATGAACTCGCGCTCGAACAGCGCCACCAGATCGTCACGCCGGCCCGGCTTCATTCGGTAGCGGCGCAGTTCGATAACGGAAAGAGAGCTTGATTCGTGTGTCATGCCGCCATCGTGCACAGGTAACCCTGACAAGGCATGTCATACTTTCCGCGCCCA
>CAMLGG010000209.1 GCA_946479475.1 uncultured Ideonella sp.
CCGTCGACGGGCACGACCATCTCGTCACTCTGGCTGGAGCCGCCCTCTCGGAGGGGGCCGCGGGGAGCCCAACATTCAGCCAGGGGCTGGGAGTCGGAGCGGCGCTGCCGCGCAGACTTCTCAAGCGCCCTCCCTGGCCCGCATCGAGATGCGGGTCAGCCCCTCGAACTGGCACAGGTCCAGCAGGTGGATCACCTCCTGGTAGGGCACCTGGGTGTCGCCGTCGATGCGAATGGGCTGCTGGGGATTGCGTTGGGCGACGTCGTGCAGACGGCGGCGGAGTTCCACCGCGGTCACGCGCTCGCGGCCCCAGTACACGCCGCCCTTGGCATCGACGCCTATGGCCACGACCTCGGGCGTGGCGGTCGCGCGATCGAGCGAGACGGCCGATTGCGGCAGGGTGATGGGCAGCTCCTTCAGCGGCTTGCCCTCCGACTGGTGCTTGAAGGAGGTCGCCACCATGAAGAACATCAGCAGGAAGAAGATGCAGTCGATGAGCGCGATGAGGCTGATCTCCGGCTCGTCGTCGTGGCCGAGGTCGATGCGCATCAGCGGGCCTCGTCCATCACGCGTTCGAGCTGCTCTTCCAGCGCCAGGCCGCTGGTCACCAGCCGGTGGCGGAAGAAGTGGTGCATGGCCAGCGAAGGCAGTGCCACCGCGAGGCCGGCCGCCGTGTTGACCAGGGCCTTGGAGATGCCGCCGGCCAGCAGCGAGGCGTCGCCCACGCCGCCGGTGAAGGCGATGACGTGGAAGGCCTCGATCATGCCGACCACGGTGCCCAGCAGGCCGACGATGGGCGCGACCGTGGCCACCACGGCGAGCGGATAGGCCCGCTGCTGCTGCGCCCGCAGGGCGCGCGAGGCCACTTCGCCGGCACGCTGCGCGAGCACGTCGGCAGGCCAGCGCGCGCGATGCGCCAGCGCGAAGCGCAGCGTGCGCGCGAGCACACTGCGGTCCGCCGAAAGCAAGGCATCCAGCTCGTCGAAGCGGCCTTCGCGCCACAGCGGCAGCACCTGCTCCACCAGCCCAGGTGGCACCACCGCCGAAGGCCGGAAGCGGTGCAGGCGCTCCAGCGCCACCGCGACGGCGAGCACCGACAAGGCGCCGATGACCCAGATGCCGGCGCCGCCGGCGGCCAGTTGCTGCAGGAAGTTGAATTCCATGGTGTCTCCGGGAGGTTCGTCAGGGCGCGGCCACGACCGAGAAAAAGGTGCGGTCGCGGTCGTTGTAGAGCTTGAGCAGCAGGCGGTGCACGCCGGCTTCGAGTCGCACCTTGCGCTCGCCCTCGGCCAGCGCGAGGCTGGCCACCTGCTCGTCGGGCAGGTAGTAGGGTGGGCGGTACCAAGGCTTGTCGCGACGCTCGCTGCGCCACACGAGCCGGCCGTCGAGCCACAGCATCGAGTCGTCGTCGGCGGCCAGGCTGAGCCACAGGTCACGTCCCTCTTGCAGGCGCAGCTCGGTGTAGGCGTAGTAGACGGCGCGTTCGGCACGGTCGGGCGGGATGAAGGGATAGAACCCGCGGCTGGCGTAGCGCCAGGTGAGGAGGCGGCCGTCCTCGCCGCGGTAGCTGCCTTCGAGGTCCACGTTCTCCTCGGGTGGATACACCGTCTCCAAGGCATCCTCGCCTCGCGCCTCGAAGGGGCCGATCACGTACCAGCTGTCGAGGTAGACGCGGCTGGCGAAGGTGCCGCCGGCGCCGATGACCCGGCCCGCGCCGGTACGCACGGCCGCGAGGTCGATCTCGCCGCGATGGACCGCCGCGGCCTCGCCGTTCCCGCCCGCGCCGGTCAGGTCGAGGCTGCCGC
Source organism: uncultured Ideonella sp. (assembly GCA_946479475.1). The sequence continues at coordinate 1,806 of CAMLGG010000209.1, forward strand.
CGGGCACGCGCACGGGGGCGGCCACGCCCATCACGCTGGTGGCGGCACTGCGCTGCTGATCGCCGTCACGCGCATCGCGGCCGCCGGCCACGCCTTCCACCTTCCACGGGTTGATGGACCGGCCGCCCTCCACGCCCGGCTCGCCCACCTTGCCCTGCGGCGGGCCGTTGCGGAACTCGGCTGCCAGCTGGACGGCGAGCGAACGCGGGATGCCGTCGGCGGGGCGCTCCTGGCCGGTCGAGACGGGCACGCCTTCGCGCCGGGCCTGCAGCTGTGCGCGCTGGCTTTCCAGCGCTTCCCTTGCCCGTTGCTCCAGACGCTCGATCGCCTCGGCCGGTGAAGAAGCGGCGGGCTCCGGCGCTTCGGCGACGGCGCGCTCGTCGAGCTCTCGCCGCGCCTGCTCCAGCGAGATGCCGGCCAGCTGGGCGAGCGCCTGTTCCTGCAGGCGCCGGCGGGCGGCCTCGATGTCGGAGGCCAGCGATCGCGCGCGTGCGGCGAGCTCGTCCAGGGACGCATTCGCCAGGCCCGGTTCGCCGCGCCCTGGCCGGCCCGCGGCCTCGTCCAGCACGCGGCGGATCTCCGCCATGCGCTCGACGCGCGCGCGCAGCAGCCGATCTTCGGTCTGCGCAATACCGGCTTGCTCCAGGCGCGCGGCCACAGCCGCGGCATGCGCCCGTTCGCCCTCCCCCAGTCCCGGCATGCCGGCCAGCAGCATCGCCAGCAGGCCGTGGAAGGCCAGGGAGCCGGCAAGGTACGGGTGCGCGCTGCACTGGCGCGTGAAGCGGCCGATCAGGCGTTCGCTGGCGACGAAACTCTCGATGCGGTGGATGGCCGGCCCCTTGTGCTGCGAGGGAGCATAGCCACCGCGGGCGCGGCCGTCAGCCGGAGTGTCCGGATCCGGACGGCATCCGGCCTCGCTTCGCGTTTCCGGCGAGCCTTGCGCGCCCAGGCATCCGCTGATCCCGATGGGCGTCCGGTCGGTGAAGCCGACGTCGGCCGGCTGCGCCTGGCGGACGAGGCCCTGCGCTGCGCGCGAGACGCCCTGCCCCTGGGCCGGGGCAACGTGGAAGCCGACATCGTCGCGAGCAAGGGTGAGAGCGAACTGGCCGCCGCCGCCGCGCAGATGCTGCACCAGGAGCTGATGGAAATGGGCTTCCAGCACGGGCCCGACCCGGTCGCGAGCGTCTACATCACGGCAGCGATGACGGCCAAGGCTTTCGGCGCGGGGGTGTGCGACAACTTCGCGCCCATTGCCGCGCTGTCGTATGGCGACAAGGCGCAGGCCGCGGGCCGGCGCCGGAGGAGCAAGTCCGATTCCTCTCCCACGAGGCCACCAACCACACCTGGGCGCAAGTGCACGCGCCCGGCGAAGACGCGCCCCCCATCGTGATGGACCCCTGGCGGGACGGCCCGGCCGTCCTGGCGCAGGACAGCGCGCTCGTCAACGACGCCGACCAGGTCGTCGTCCGCGCCGCCATGAACCTCGAAGCGGCGGCCGAGGCCCACGAGTGGGTCGACGAGTTCTCGCGCGGCTTCAAGGCCTCGACCTTCGACCGCCTCGACCGCGCCGAGGACCTGCTGAACGAGATGGGGCCGAGGTCGCACCCCGTTCCACCGCCCCTGCTCGACGACGCGTTTGCCGGGCGGGTCCGCGAACGCATGGAGGCCGGCGATCCGCGCAAGCCGCTCCTGGCGGAGCTGCAGGCGGTCGGCCAGGCCATGTCATTCGGGTCGCAAGGGGTACGGAACCTGAGCGCGGACGCGGCCCGGATCCTGGCCGAGGCCCGACGCCTCCTCGGCCCGCACCCGGCGGTTCAGGAGCCGGGCCGGGGGTAGCTGACCTCCAGCACCTCCAGGGTCTCCACCCCGCCCGGCGTCATCAGCAAGACCTCGTCGCCCTCGCGCGCCTTGAGCAACGCACGGGCGATGGGCGAGACCCAGCTCACCTCGCCATGCAGGTGGTCGGCCTCGTCTATGCCCTTGATGGTGATGGTCCGCTCCTCGCCCTTCGCGTTGGCGTAGGTGACGGTGGCGCCGAAGAAGATCTGGTCGCTGCCGTGGTGCAGCGAAGGGTCGGCCACCTCGGCGATGTCCAGGCGCTTGGTGAGGAAGCGGATGCGGCGGTCGATCTCGCGCAGCCGCTTCTTGCCGTAGAGGTAGTCGCCGTTCTCGGAGCGGTCGCCGTTGGACGCGGCCCAGTGAACCACCTCGACGACCTTGGGCCGCTCGACGTCGATCAGGCCCAGCAGCTCGGCGCGCAGGCGGGCATAGCCGGCCGGGGTGATGTAGTTCTTCGCGCCGGCGGGCAGCGGCGGCAGGCTGGGGCCGTCGTCGTCCTCGTCGGCGGCGTCGGATTCCTTGGTGAAGGCCTTGTTCATGCGAGCAGGATTGTCGCGCGGGGTCCCGCCCGACACGCCAGCGAAGGCTTCGGCCTCAGCGGCTGCGCCTCTGGGCCACGCGTTGCAGCAGCTCGATCAACAGCGCCTGCTCGGCCGGCGAGAGCACCTTCAGGGCCTCCTGCTCCATCGTCTGGCCGATCTTGCGGGCGCGGGTGACCAGCGCCTTGCCGGCCGGCGTGAGGCGAACCAGCTGCGCGCGGCGGTCCCTTTCGCTTCGTTCGCGGCGCACCCAGCCCCGCTCGACCATCCTGTCCAGCGTCACCGCGAGGTTGGGCGCGGAGACGTCGAGCGCCAGCCCGAGCTGCTTCTGGTTGACCTCGGGGTTGGTGTCGACCAGCACCAGGATGGAGAACTCGACCGCCTTGAGCTTCATCGGCCCGAGGTGGCGATGGAAGCTCTTCTTCAGCTCGACCGAGGCGCGCGTGGCCGCGTAGCCGACAAGATGCGCAAGAGCGCCCTGGTCCAGCGCGCCGTCGTGCGCGGCGCCGCTTGACGCCGGCGATTCGCCAGCCGCGCGCTCCGTCGCCATCGGCTTGTCTTCCCTCCCCGTCATGGCATGGGCAGGAAGGGCAGCTCCGCACGCGAGCGCTCGACGGCCGACAGCCGGCGCGGCAGCTCGCCGCCCAGGTAATCGGCCTGGAATCGCACGCGCTGCAGCTTGGCCTCGTAGAACGAGGTGTCGGGCGCACCGGCGGACAGTGCGTTCCTCGCCGCCACTTCGCTGCGAGCCCAGGCGCAGGCCAGCAGCGCCTCGCCCAGCGCGTGCAGGAAATCGTCGGCCGCGCGGTAGGGCCACTCCGGATCGGCCTTCATCCCCGCGAGCAGCGCGCCGACGCACTCCCGCAGGGCCTGCAGGCCTTGGCGCAGCCGCTGGGCGTTGGACGCGCCCTCGGCCTGGGCGCCGGCCCAGTCGAGCAGCCGGCCCAGCTTGACGCCGCCGTCGGGCAGCACCTTGCGCAGCAGCAGGTCGATCGCCTGGATCTCGTTGCTGCCCTCGTAGATCATCGCCACCCGGCTGTCGCGCACGACCTGCTCTATGCCGGTCTCGTGGATGTAGCCGTGGCCGCCCCAGATGCCGAGCGCCTGGTCCGCCCCTTCGTGGCCGAGCTCGGTGACCAGGGCCTTGACCACCGGCGTCAGCAGCGCCGCGCGGTCGTTGGCTTCGCGCCGCAGCTCTTCATCCGGATGCGCGGCCGCTTCGTCCAGCGCCTGCGCCGCCCAGTAGGCGAGCACGCGGGCGCCCTCGGTACGGGCCTGCAGCGTCCACAGCGTTCGGCGAACGGCCGGGTGCAGGACGATGGGGTCGGCCTCGGCAGCCGGGGCTCCCTCGGGCCGGCGCGGCGCGCGGGACTGGGCCCGCTCGGCTGCATAGCGAAGGGCGTTCTGGCTGGAGACCTCCAGGTGCCCAAGGCCCTGCAGGCCGACGTGCAGCCGCGCCGCGTTCATCATCAGGAACATCGCGGCCAGGCCGCGGTTCGGCTCGCCGACGAGCCAGCCGGTGGCGGCCTCGAAGCGCATGGCGCAGGTGGCGCTGCCCTTGATGCCCATCTTCTTCTCGACGGCGTCGCAGTGGACCGTGTTGCGCGCGCCATCGGGCAGCAGCTTCGGCACCAGCAGCAGCGACAGGCCCTTGGTACCCGGTGGCGCGCCCGCGATGCGGGCCAGCACGAGGTGAACGATGTTGCCGGTCAGGTCGTGCTCGCCGCCGGAGATGAAGATCTTGCTGCCCGTGACGGCGTAGGAGCCGTCCTCTCGCGGCTCCGCCTTCGTGCGCAGCAGCCCCAGGTCGCTGCCGGCATGAGCCTCGGTGAGGCACATGGTCGACAGCCACTCGCCGCTCGTCACCTTGGCGAGGTAGCGCTCGCGCAGCTCGGGCGATGCGTGGGCGTGCAGGCACTCGTAGGCGCCGTGCAGCAGGCCGGGGTACATCGTCCAGCCGTGGTTGGCGGCGGCGAGCATCTCGTAGAGCGCGGCATTGAGCAGCTGGGGCAGGCCCTGGCCTCCGCAATCAGGATCGCAGGCCAGCGCCGGCCAGCCGCCTTCGACGAAGGCCCGGTAGGCCTCGCGGTAGCCCGGCGGCGTGGTGACCTCGCCCTCGCGCCATTGGCAGCCGGCCAGGTCACCCGGGCCGTTCAGCGGCGCCAGCACCTCGGCGGCGAAGCGGCCGGCCTGGTTGAGCACCTCGGCGGCCGTGTCTGCATCCAGCGCGTCGAAGGCCGGCATGCCAGCCCACGCCGAGGGCGCCTGCAGCACCTCGTCGATCACGAAGCGCATGTCGCGCAGGGGAGGCTCGTAGTGCCACATCGGTCGTCAGGACTTCTTGGCACCGAGATAGGTCTCGATCACGCGGGGGTCGTGCGCCAGGTCGGACGCCGGGCCTTCGAGGGCGATGGAGCCGGTCTCCAGCACGTAGCCGTGGTCGGCCACCTCCAGCGCGGCGCGGGCGTTCTGCTCGATCAGCAGGATGCTCACGCCCGTCGAACGCAGCGCGGTGATGGTGCGGAAGATCTCGCGCACGACCAGCGGCGCGAGGCCCAGGCTGGGCTCGTCGAGCATCAGCACCTTGGGCCGGCTCATCAACGCCCGGCCGACCGCCAGCATCTGCCGCTCGCCGCCCGAGAGCGTGCCGGCCAGCTGGGTGCGGCGCTCCTTCAGGCGCGGGAAGAGCGTGTAGACCTCGTCCAGCGTCGAGCGCCAGTTGGGCACGCGCTGCTTCATCGGGCGGAAGCCGCCGAGGACGAGGTTGTCCTCCACCGGCATGGTGCCGAAAAGCTCGCGCCGCTCGGGCACCAGCGCCAGGCCCGCCATCACGCGCTCCTCGAGCGTGGCGTTGGAGACGTCGAGCCCCTCGAACTCGATGCGGCCGCGTGAAGGCAGCACGCCCATCAGGGCGTTGAGCGTGGTGGACTTGCCGGCGCCGTTCGGACCGATGACGGTGACGACCGCGCCGCGCGGCAGCGTGAGGTTCAGACCCGAGAGCACCTCGGCCTTGCCGTAGCCGGCGTGCAGGTCGCTGACTTGAAGAATGGGTTGAGTCATACCGACCCTTGCCTTGCCGCGCAATCCGACGGCATGTCACTACGGGAACCAAGCGGACGCCGCGGAACCGGCTTTGCCGGGCCGCTGGCGGCGCCCCCTTGAGGAGCGCCGAAGGCGCTTCGGGGGTGGGCCATCAATGCTCCGTGCCGAGGTAGGCCGCACGGACGACCGGGCTGGCCTGCACCTCCGCCGGCGTGCCGGCGATCAGGCGGGTGCCGAACTCCATCACCACGATGTGGTCCACCAGGCCCATCACGAAATCCATGTCGTGCTCGACCAGCAGGATCGACAGGCCCTCGGCCTTGAGCTGGCGCAGCACCTCCCCCAGGGCCTGCTTCTCCTTCAGGCGCAGGCCGGCGGCGGGCTCGTCCAGCAGCAGCAGCGAGGGGTCGGTGCACAGCGCGCGGGCGATCTCCATCAGGCGCTGCGGGCCGAGCGCCAGGTTGCCGGCCAGCTCGTGCATCTGGCCCGCCATGCCGATGCGCGCGAGCTGCTTCTCGGCCTCGGCGAAGAGGCGTTTCTCTTCCTCGCGATCGAGCCTGAGCATGGCCCTGGCCACGCCGGAGGACGAGCGCAGGTAGCCGCCGAGGGCGACGTTCTCGAGCACCGTCATCTCGGGGATCATCTTCACGTGCTGGAAGGTGCGGCTCATGCCCAGCCGCGCGATGCCGCGCGAAGGCATGCCGGCGACGTTCTGGCCGCGGAAGACCACCTCGCCCGAAGTGAGCGGCAGCACGCCGGAGACGAGGTTGAAGGTGGTCGACTTGCCGGCGCCGTTCGGGCCGATCAGGCCCATGATGTCGCCGGCGCGGATGGTGAAGCTCACGTCGTTGACCGCCACCAGGCCGCCGAACTGCTTGCGCGCGGCCTTCACGTCCAGCAGCAGCGAGCCGGGCTCGGGCTTGGAGCGGGTCGGCAGCGCCGCGGCGCCTTCCCAATCCCTCACGCGCCGGGGCGCCGGCAGCCAGCGCTGCACGAAGCTCCACAGGCCTTCGGGCGCGTACTTCAGCACCAGCACGAGGATGAGGCCGAAGACGATGATCTCGAAGTTGCCGCTCGTGCCGATGAGCCTGGGCAGCAGCACCTGCAGCTCGTCCTCGACCAGCTTGACCACGGCCGCGCCGGTGAAGGCGCCCCACACGTGGCCGACGCCGCCGAGCACCGCCATGAACAGGAACTCGATGCCTTTGGCCAGGCTGAAGGGCGAAGGGTTCACCGTGCGCTGCAGGTGCGCGAACAGCCAGCCCGACACCGCCGCGAGCATCGCCGCCAGCACGAAGGCCGTCAGCTTGTAGCGGAAGGTCGAGATGCCCATGGCCTCGGCCATGGTCGAGCCGCCCTTGAGTGCACGGATGGCGCGGCCGGGGCGCGAATCGAGCAGGTGCGTCACGCCCAGCGCCGCGGCCAGCGCGAAGGCCCAGACGAGGAAGTAGATGGCGCGGCCGTCGGCGAGGCTGGTGCCGAAGAAGCTCAGCGCAGGCACGCCCAGGATGCCGTCGTACTTGCCCAGGAACTCCATGTTCGACATGGCGTAGTACAGCGCCAGGCCCCAGCAGATCGTCGCCAGCGGCAGGTAGTGGCCGGACATGCGCAGGGTCAGCAGGCCCAGCACCACCGCCACGACCACCGCCAGCGCCAGGCCGATGAACAGCGCCAGCCAGGGCGACACCGCCGTGGCGGTGCTGAGGTAGGCCGTGGTGTAGGCGCCCAAGCCCACGAAGGCCGCCTGGCCGAAGGAGGTGAGGCCGGCGACGCCGGTGAGCAGCACCAGGCCGAGCGAGACGATCGCGTACAGGCCGATGTAGTTGAGCTGCGTGATCCAGAACTCGGGCACCGGCAGCAGCGGCACCACGAGCATCACCACCGCAAAGGCGGGTAGCCAGAATTTTCTCGGAATCATGTCATCGAGCAGTTTTAGACATCGCGGCGCCACAGCCATGGGCGTGCGCGGATCCGGCTCTGCCGGTCCGCTGCGCGAGCCCCCTCGGGGGGCAGCGACCGGAGGGAGCGTGGGGGTTCAATGTTCCTCGCCGTGCGGATCGCGCAGGGATCGCCACAGCAGCACCGGCAGGATCG
>CAMLGG010000210.1 GCA_946479475.1 uncultured Ideonella sp.
TGGAGGATCTCGCCCGCGTCGCAGGGCGGGCGGCCGATGTGGGTCATGCAGGCCCGGTCGGAGCTCGCTCAGTCCGGACCCGGCCCGGCGTCGCCGTGATTCAGCAGCAGCGTCATCAGCACCGCCGAATCGGCGCGGGCGCGCAGCGAATACTTCTGCCGCGCCGGCAGCACGACCAGCTCGCCAGGCCTCAGGTGGCGGCTGCCGCCCGGCATGGCCACCTCGATGTCGCCTTCCAGGCAGTGGATGCTGAGCTCGTCTTCCACGTGGTGCTCGGGCACGTCGTGCCGCGCCGGCAGCACGAGGTGCAGCAGCTGCACCCGCTCGGTCTTGATCAGGCTGGTCGAGAAGGCATCGATCAGCTTGTCGCCCAAGGGCTGGACGCCTATCACGTCCAGCAGTTGCGCATGAGGCAAGGCCATCGTCTTCGCTCCTTCGTCTTGCTCCGCCGTGGACGGCAATCAGCGGACCTGCCGGATCAGCACTCCTGCATGCTCAGCTCGCTGTGCGGCGCGGCACGGAAAGCCGGCAGTTTCTCCGCCTCGCTTGCCCATGCCGCGAGCGCGGGATGCTCGGCGGCGGGCACCTGCGGCGCGACGAGCGCCTGCAGGAAGGTCCAGGCCACCGCCGTCGTCACGCCGGCCTGGTCGATGCGCTCGGCGGCGGGTGCGAATGGCCGCTTCGCGACCTCCTCCTCCAGTACGCGGCACGCCGCCTTCAACTGGCCGGTCACGCGCTCGATCCAGGGCGCGTACTGCATCTCGGGCGGCCGGATGGCCCGCTCGTAGATGATCTGCACCGATTTCTCCAGCGCCGCCAGCCCCAGCCCGACGACACGCAGCGCATGCTGGCGCTCCCGCGGGTCGGCCGGCATCAGGCGCCGCTCGGGCGGCACCAGCGACTCGGCATGGTCGAGGATGAGCGTCGAGTCCATCAGCACCTCGCCGTCGTCGCAGACCAGGCTCGGCGCCTTGACCACCGGGTTGATGGCCGCGAACTGCGCATAGGTGCGGAACACCGAGAGGTTGTTGTGCTTGAAGCGCAGCCCCATCAGCTGCAGCGAGACGGCGACCCGCCGCACGTAGGGCGAGTCCAGCATGCCGACCAGTTCCATGTTCGTCAGGCCTTCGGTTCAGGATGTTGCGGGGCGGCCGGGGCAGCGCAGCCGCGCGCTTCACCCAGGCCCTTGAGGTAGGCGCGGCGCACGGTGCCGGCGGCGATGGCCGCGGCGACCTCCTTCGAATACCGCTCCGCGCCGCTGAGCTTGCGGACCCAGCCGCGGAAGGGAACGATGCCCTCGGCCGCGCTCTTGAGCGCGCCGGCGGCCGCGTTGCCGACCTCCTTGGTGCCGCGCTCGACCAGGCCGGGGTTGCCCGCCGTGGGCGGCGCGTCGAGGTCGGTGCCGAGCACTTCATCCAGGGCCTGCACCTGCCTGGCCAGCTGCTCGCAGCTCGTGTCCGCCGGCTGGGCGTACGGCGCCTTGTGCGCCTCCTTCAGCACCGCCGGGATGGGCGCCTGCACCAGGTTCAGGTCGGACAGCGGCGTGGTCACGGCCTGCCCCACCGCGTTCTCGGCCGCGCCCGCCTTATCGCTGCTGGTGATGGGCGCCGGCGGCGATTGCGTGGGGCCGCTCGCGCAACCCGCGATGCCCGCGCAGGCGAATGCCAGCGCGACGTTCTGGAAAGTCTTCATGCGTGTCCCTCCGATTTGACGAGTTCGCCGGCACGCACGATGGCGCGCAGGTGGCGGCCATCGGCGGCCAGCAGGCCGATGTCGGCCAGCGCGTCGCCGCCTACGAGCAGCAGGTCGGCCTCGGCGCCCGGGGCGATGCAGCCGATGCGGCCGTCCATCATCAGCAGCTCGGCCGCCGTGGAGGTGGCCTGGCGCAGCAGCTCCAGCGGCGTGAACACCTTGGAGCGCAGCTCGAACTCGCGGCACTGGTCGGTGTAGGTGCTGCCCAGCAGGTCGGTGCCGTAGGCGAGCTTCACGCCGGCGCGGCGCATGGCCTCCAGGCCCGCGATGGCCTGCTCGGCCACCTGCTCGACCTTGGCCTGGCTGGCGGGCGGGAAGCCCAGCACCCGGCCCTGCTCGACCAGCGCGAAGATGATGGACATGGTCGGCACCACGAAGGCGCCCTGCTCGGCCACGAAGCGGGCTGTCTCTTCGTCGATCAGCGTGCCGTGCTCGATGCTGCGCACGCCGAAGGCCACGCAGCGCCGCACCGCCGAGGCCGGATGGCAGTGCGCCGAGACGTAGGTGCGCCGCTCGGTGCACTCGTTGACGATCGCGCGGATCTCGTCCTCGCGGAACTGGTTCATCCACAGCGGATCGGTGGGCGAGGCCACGCCGCCGGAGCCCATGATCTTGATGCAGTGGGCGCCCTGGCGCAGCTCCTCGCGCGTGGCCCGCACGACGCCGTCGATGCCATCGGCGACCACCGCGAACATGCTGGCCGAGGCGCCGGCGCCGCACATCGCTTCGTAGCGCGGCCTCTCCTCGATGGGCCGCATGTCGCCATGGCCGCCGGTCATCGACAGCGCCTTGCCGGCGTAGAGGTAGCGCGGACCGCGGACGAGCCCGTCGGCCAGCGCGCGCCAGAGCGAATGGTTGCCGCCGCCGACGTCTCGCACCGTCGTGAAGCCGCAGTCCAGCGCATGGCCCAGCATGCGCACCGCGTGGGCCGTGCGGTAGGCCTCGCCCATCGCGTCGATCCTGGCCGGCGACACGTCGCTCGCGAAGGCGTGCACGTGGCAATCGATCAGGCCGGGCATCAGGGTGGCGCCGGTGCAGTCGATCACCTGCGTTCCCTCGGGCGCGCGCAGGGCCGTGGGCGAGATCTCCTGGATCAGCCCGTTGGCCACCCGCACCCACTGGCCCTCGGCGCAGTCGCCGCTGCGGCCGTCGAAGATGCGGGCGTTGGCGAACAGCAGCGAGTGCATGCGCGGTCCTGCCTCCTACTTGCCGACGTTGAGGAAGGGCACCGGCGCCCCGGCATAGATGGCCTGCGGCAGGGCACCGTTCCACTTCTCGGCCTTGATGCGGTCGACCTCGATGCGCCTGAGCTCCAGCACGTCCTTGTTCTGCGCGAGCGCCGCGTTCTGCACCCTCAGCGCCTCGGCCTGTGCGCGGGCGATCGCGAGGTTGGCATAGGCTTCGCCGTCGGCCTGGGCCTTGCGTGCATTGGCCTCGGCTTCAGCCACCGCGACCTTCTGCTTCTGCTCCGCCTCGACGGTACGCAGCTTGTTCTCGGCGGCCAGGCGAAGCTGCTCCTGCGTGACCTTGTCGTTGATGGCGTGCATGTACGAATCGGAGAACGCGAAGTTGCGCATGTCGATGTTGATCACCTGCGCGCCGTACAGCGCCAGCTTCTCGCGCAACGCAGCGTTGATGTCGGCGGAGACCTTCGCGCGCTGGGCGATCAGGTCGGGCGCGGTGTACTTGGCGGTCACGGCCTTGAAGATCTCCTGCGTGGCGGTCTGCACGTAGGACGACAGGTCGCCATCGTGCGAGTACTTCTCGAACACCTCGGCCACCCGGTCGGTGGCGATGCTGTAGCGCACCGTCATGCTGACCTTGACCGGCTGGGTGTCGCTGGTGCTGCCCTCGGCGTTCTCGATGTCGGCCTTCTCGGCCCGGATGCTGAAGTTGTGCAGCTTGCGCCACGGCGGCAGCACGGCCAGGCCCTCGCCTTCGATGCCGACGATGCGGCCGAACTGCGTGACCACGCCGCGGCTGCCCGTGGGCACCGAATAGAACGGCCACACGAACACCAGCAGCACCAGCAGCACGAGGCCCATCACGACGCGGCCGAAGGCGCGGGCGCTCACGTTCTGCGATGAAAACTCCATTCCCTCTTCTCCCTCCAGTGGTTGATCATTCTTGGATCGGGTGTCAGCCGCTTTCGCCCAGCCGCTTGTCCACCACGTAACGCCGCAGGCGGAAGGCATCGGGCATGCCGGAGCCGAGCAGCGGGCGCAGGTACAGGCGGAAGGCATCGGTCACGTCGGTGCCCGCCTCGGTGATGAACTCGTCCTCCATCACGCGCGTCCTGCCGGCCACCGCCTCCAGCGGCTGCAGCTCGTAGTCGACCGAGTAGAAGCCGGTGCGCCTGATGGCCACCGAGCCCGAGGTGCGGCCCTGCGCGTCGCCCCACATCGCGTACTGCACCGCCTTCTCGCCGACCTCTCGCGCCTCTCGCTGGTCGACGTCGGAAACGCAGCCGATGAAGGAGCGCTGCAGGTAGCCGAAGGTGTCCCCGCGAACGCGCTTGATGCCCAGCCTGGACTTGATCTCCTCGCACAGCAGGTCGGCCAGCGCGCCGGTGCCGGACAGCTGCACGTTGCCGTGCGCGTCACGCTCGATGTCCTTGGCGAGCTGCAAGGCGATCGGCTGGCCGGCGGCATCGTGGATGCCCTCGGAGACGGCGATCACGCAGCGGCCGTGGCGCTGCTGCATCTCCTTCACGTCGGCGAGGAACTTCTCGAGCTCGAAGACGCGCTCGGGGACGTAGATCAGGTGCGGGCCGTCGTCGGGGAACTTCTTGCCCAGCGCCGAGGCCGCGGTGAGGAAGCCCGCATGCCGGCCCATCACCACGCCGACGTAGACGCCGGGCAGCGAAGCGTTGTCGAGGTTCGCGCCTGCGAACGCCTGGGCCACGAAGCGCGCCGCGCTCGGGAAGCCCGGCGTGTGGTCGTTGCCGACCAGGTCGTTGTCAATCGTCTTCGGGATGTGGATGCAGCGCAGCGCATAGCCCGCGGCCTTTGCCTCCTCGCTGACGATGCGCACCGTGTCGGCCGAGTCGTTGCCGCCGATGTAGAAGAAGTGCCCGATCTCGTGCGCCTGCAGCACCTTGAAGATCTTCTGGCAGTAGGCGAGGTCGGGCTTGTCGCGCGTGGAGCCGAGCGCGGACGAAGGCGTGTTGGCCACCAGCTCGAGGTTGTGGCTGGTCTCCTGCGTCAGGTCGTAGAAGTCTTCGTTGACGATGCCGCGCACGCCGTGGCGGGCCCCGTAGATGCGCTCTATGCCGCGGTGCCTTCGCGCCTCGAGCACCACCCCGGCGAGCGACTGGTTGATGACCGCGGTGGGGCCGCCCCCCTGCGCGACGAGGACCTTGCCGGCATTCGAAGACATGCATGCTCCTGGCTGGACACGTGTTCGAGCCATTGTGCGGCATCATCCGCGCCACAACCATAGCCCGGCACCGCGAGGAGAGAGCCATGATCGCCACCGTCCTGACCGCCCTGGTCGCCCTGCTGCACCTGTACTTCCTGGTGCTCGAGATGTTCCTGTGGGACAAGCCGGCCGGCCTCAAGGCCTTCGGCAACACGCCGCAGCGCGCGGCCGACACGAAGGTCCTGGCGGCCAACCAGGGGCTCTACAACGGCTTCCTCGCCGCGGGCCTGCTGTGGGGCCTCGTCCAGGGAGCCGCCGGCGGGTCCTTCAAGGTCTTCTTCCTGCTGTGCGTCATCGTCGCCGGCGTCTACGGCGCCGCCACGGCCTCGCGCAAGATCCTCTTCGTCCAGGCCCTGCCGGGCGCGCTGGCGCTGGCCGCCCTCTACCTCGGCCTCTGATCAGCCCGCCGCCAGGGCGATGACGCCCGCAGCCATCAGGGCCGCCCCGGCCACGCGCCAGCCGCGATCGGACTCGCCCAGCATCCGGCCGCCGATCAGGGCCGCGAACAGCATCGAGACCTCGCGCGCCGGCGCCACGTGCGAGAGCGGCGCGCGCTGCGCCGCGTAGAGCACGAGCACGTAGGCCAGCGGGCTGATCACCGCCATCAGTAGCGCGTAGTGCCACAGCGAGGCCCACGCGGCCCGGAAGCCCGCCCAGTCCTTGAAGGTCGAAGGCAGCATGAATGGGATGCGGGCCAGGTTGCCGAAGTAGTCGACCAGGATGGGCGAGACCAGCACCACCTTCACCGCATAGCCGTCGATCAGCGTGTAGCCGGCGATGAGCACGCCGGTGAGCGCGCCCCACACGAGGCCGGCCTTCACGCGCGCTCGCTGCACCGGGTCGTGGGCGTGCGCCTTCTGCCAGAGCGCCGGGCCGCCGGCGATCAGCCAGATGCCGCCCACGATGGCGGCCAGGCCGGCCACTCCCACGAGGCTCGGCCATTCGGACAACAGCAGCATCGCGCCCACCGAGCTCAGCAAGGGGCCCGTGCCGCGAGCGACCGGATAGACCACCGTCAGGTCGGACTCGCGGTAGCCCTTGAGCAGCACGTTGAAGTAGACGAGGTGCGTCAGGCCGCTGGCCAAGATGAGCGCCCATTCCAGGACGCCCCAGCGCGGGAGCTCGGTCCAGCCCAGCCACAGCCCGAGCGGCGCCCAGATCACGACGATGAGCAGCGCGCCCATCAGGACGAAGTGGCGGTTGCCCCCCGCCTTCTTCGCCGCCACGTTCCAGGCCGCATGAAGCAATGCGGCCACGAGCACCAGAGCCAGAGCAAACCAGGACATGCGCGGCGATTGTGCCGGGCGGGCGCAAAATGCCGGCCCGTGCTCGCGAAACCGTCGCGGGCCCTGTGCCTGTCGGAGATCCCCCGCATGTCGATCCGCCCCTGCGCCGCGCTGCTGGCCGCCGCATTCGCCACTGTCTTCACCTGCGCGGCCTCCGCTGCGCCGGCCCAGCCGTCCGGCGCCGGCCACTCGGCCACGCACGGCGCCAGGCACGCCGCCAAGTCCCATGCCCGAAAGGCGCACGGCAAGGGGGCGGCCAAGGCCGGCCACGCAGTGACGTCCCGGCACGCCAAGAAGGCGAGGACGAGCCACAAGCTGCACCAGGCGGGCGCCAAGCACCGGGCCGCCACCCGCTGAGCCGGCGGGCCGCAGCGTGAACCCCGTGCTGGTGAACGTGCTGCGCGGCGGCACGGTCGAATCCTTCCATCGCGGCGCGCTGGCGATCGTCGACGCCGATGGCGCGCTCCACACCGCCCTCGGCGACATCGATCGCCCGGTCTTCCCCCGCTCCGCGGTCAAGGCCCTGCAGGCCCTGCCGCTCGTGGCCAGCGGAGCGGCGGAGCAATGGCACCTCGGCGACGAAGCGCTCGCGCTGGCCTGTGCCTCGCACGGCGGCGAGCCCGCCCACACCCGCACGGCCGCCGCCACGCTGGCCGCGGCCGGTCTGGATGAATCCGCGCTCGAGTGCGGGACCCATTGGCCATCCAGCGAGCCGGCGAGCCGCGCGCTCGCGGCCGGGCACGTCGCGCCCGGGCCGCTGCACAACAACTGCTCCGGCAAGCACGCCGGCTTCCTCTGCGTGGGTTGCCTGATGGCGCGCCAGGCCGGGCGGGAGCCGGCGGAGTTCGTGCGCGGCTACGTCAAGCCGGATCACCCGGTGATGAAGGAAATCAGCGCGGCGCTCGAGGCGGCCACGGGCTGCGACCTGGCCCGCGCGCCCATGGGCATCGACGGCTGCTCCATCCCCACCTTCGGCATCGCGCTGCGGCAGCTTGCGCTCGGCTTCGCCCGCTTCGGCACCGGCGTCGGCCTGGCTCCCGGCCACGCTGGGGCCGCCCGGCGCTTGCGAGCGGCGGTCGCCCGGGCACCCTTCATGGTCGGAGGCACCGGGCGCTTCGACACCCGCGTGATGCAGCACTTCGGCGAGCGCGTGTTCTGCAAGGTCGGCGCCGAGGGCGTGTACTGCGCCGCGCTGCCGACCCTCGGGCTCGGCGTCGCGATCAAGATCGACGACGGCCAGGGCGCCCGCGCCGCCGAGGTGGCGATGGCCGCCGTGCTCGAGGCCCTGGCCCGGCGCGACCCGGCGGACGCGGACATCCTGAGGGACCTCGTCCGCGTGCCGCTGAGGAACTGGAACGGGATCGAGGTCGGCGCCTTGCAGCCGGCCCAGGGCCTCAGGATCGGGCAGAAGGCTTCGTAGGCGGCGCTCGCAGCAGCGACCACGCCATCGCGCCCAGCAAGCCCAGCGCCGCCGCCAGCACGCCCCAGAGCCACAGCTTGCTGGCCGGCACCGCTGCCGCCGGCGCCGAGACCGCCGGCAGGGGCGGTGCCGCGCCGGGTGGAGTGGCGGACGCGATCCGGGCGCCGATGTCGGGCAAGGGCTCGCCGGGCTGGCGGCCCGGCATCAGTTCGGCCAGCGACAGCGCCGGGTTCGGCATCTCCTGGCCCCAGGCCAGGCGGTACGGCGCCGCCCCGCGGGCCAGGAAGACGAGGCTGGTAGCACGCGTTGCAACCCGGATCGAAGGCGCCGGATTCCCCAGCTGCGCGATGCCGCCTGTCGGCTGCAGGCGCAGGTGGCTGTAGCGGCCGCCGGGCATCGGCAGCACCGTGGAGCGCAGGTCCTGGCCCTGCAGCGCCAGGGCGTAGACCGTGCCGCTGGCCAGGCTCTCCCAACCGGGCTCGCGCGTCGCAGGATCGGGTGCCGTCTTGTGCCGTAGCGCCTTGAGCTCGCCGTGGAGCGGGTGACGCAGGCGCTGCGCGGAACTGGCCGGGGGCGAATCCTCCTCGATCTCGGGCTGCCCCAGCACCTGCACGCGCGCCAGGGTGTTGGCTTGCGTGAGATCGACCTGCAGGCGCTGCAGCGGCAGGTGGCGCGGCAAGGGATAGTCGCACCAGCGCGGCTCGCATCGCCCGGGCGGGATCGGCTCGCTCCATTGCCAATCCGGCACGGCGCTGCGCTGGGAGGCGCTGACGACTTCGGCACGGACGAGTGGCGGCACCTCGCTGCCGGGCCGCGGGCGCAGGCGCAAGGTGCTGCCGGGTGCCACGCCGGCGAGCTCGAAGCTGGCGTGCTCCAGGCGCAGGCCCTGGTGCTCGAGCGAGACGAGCTGGGCGTCCGGCTGCAACGTGTGCCAGTGCTGCAGGTCGGTGCTGGCCTCCAGGTGGAACGCGTAGACGCCACGCCCGCCAGGGGCCAGGCTCAGCTGCAGCTCCTGCGGCGCGCCGGCGACGGCGCGCAGGTCCACGAGCCAGCCACCCTGCTGCGAGGGTTCGGCCGCCGAGGCTGCCGCCGGCGCCTTGAACAGCGGCACGGCCTGCCGCCGCGTGGCGGCCGTGGCGCCTCGCTCCTCGTCGGCCCAGGCGAAGGGCACGGGCTCGCCGGCGGCGTTGAGCACCCTCAGGTCCGAAAGGTCGGCGCGGGTGGCCTGCGCCCGCACGGCCAGCGGAATCTCCAGCCGGTGGTAGGCGGACTCGCCCTGCAGCTGCAGGGGCAGCTCGGCGGCGTTCGCCGCCACGGCGAGGCCGGCGAGGACTAGGCAGCAGACCTTGTTCACTGGCGCACCCTCGGGCCTGCGGCCCGGTCCCTCCGAGAGGGAATGAGCGCCTACG
>CAMLGG010000211.1 GCA_946479475.1 uncultured Ideonella sp.
TCGTCGCGGGTGATGCGCTTCTCGACCAGCTTCAGGCCCAGGTCCTGGCAGATCGAGAAGATGGTGTTGCGGGTGATGCCGTTGAGCGCGCCGGCCGAAAGATCCGGCGTGTAGACCACGCCGTTCTTGATGATGAACAGGTTCTCGCCCGCGCCTTCGGAGACGAAGCCGGAAGCGTCGAGCAGCATCGCCTCGTCGTAGCCGTCGTCCGTCGCCTCCATGTTGGCCAGGATCGAGTTGGTGTAGTTCGAGACCGTCTTGGCCTGCGTCATCGTGATGTTCACGTGGTGGCGCGTGTAGCTCGAGGTCTTCACGCGGATGCCGCGCTTCATGCCCTCTTCGCCGAGGTAGGCACCCCACGGCCAGGCCGCGATCATCAGGTGGATGGTGTTGCCCTTGGGGCTGACGCCCAGCTTCTCGGAGCCTATCCAGGTCAGCGGGCGCAGGTAGCCGCTCTTCAGGCCGTTCTCGCGCACCACGGCGCATTGGGCGTCCATCACCTCCTGCTGCGAGAAGGGGATCTTCATGCGCAGGATCTTGGCCGAGTTGAACAGCCGCTCGGTGTGCTCGCGCAGGCGGAAGATCGCGGTGCCGCCGACGGCGTCGTAGGCCCGCACGCCCTCGAACGCCCCGCAGCCGTAGTGCAGCGTGTGGGTCAGCACGTGGATCCTGGCATCGCGCCAGTCCACCATCTGCCCGTCCATCCAGATCTTGCCGTCGCGGTCGTCCATGCCCATGGCGATCTTCCTCTCGTGATTCCAGGCCCGTTCGAGCGACGGGCGAAGGTCTGATTCTAGGTGGCGCCCCGAGCGCCCCCAGGGGGCCGCGCAGCGGGTGCGCGGTCAAGGCCCGCGAACGGCGGAGCGAGCGGATCGTGCATTTGTTCACGGCCCCTTTCGGCATGCGCGCCACAGCCCTTGCGCTCCCCCTAACTCGAACCTGCCTTACACCTTCTAACAGTACAGGCTTTTGCGCACACTCGGTTCAGACCTCTCGTGGGCTCCTCTTTCCAGAGGCCGCGAGCGGACCCATACACACAGACTTCATGGAGGTATCGATGCGTCCGTTTCTGCACCGCGTGACCGGCGCCCTGGCCCTCGTGGCCGCAGCGCTGGCCCCGGCGCCGGCGTTGGCCGAAACCTACGATTTCGGCTCGCTGATCCTGGGAGACGGCGCACCGTTGACCGCCAGCTTCGCCACCCTGAGCACCACCATCGTCGGTGAAGACGTGCTCTTCACGCTCGACGCCTACGGGCTCGACCAGTTCGACGGCACCGAGCCCTGGATAGGCGCGATGTCGGTGGACGGCGTGAAGACCGGGACGATCGCCGACGTGAACGGCGACGCGAACGTCAGCATGGGCAAGGGCGACGGGCCGGACGGCAGCTTCGAGTTCAAGTTCGACTTCAGCGACACCACCGGCAAGCTTCTCGACGACGAGACGGTGTCGTGGACCTGGGTCGGCGGCGCAGGCCACTTCGACGACTTCGCGCTCCACGTCAAGGGCATCTCCTACGGTGACACCAACAACGCCTGGTACGCCGGCGCGCTGCCCGTTCCCGAACCGAATTCCTACGCATTGATGTTGGCCGGCCTGGGGGTGATCGGCGTCATGGCACGCCGTCGCCGCCCTCGCTGAAGCAGCGCCACGAGCGCCGCGACTGCAGTGCACAAAACGTTGAGACTTGATGAACCTCTGAGCATCCGTCCAAGGCACATCCACTTACACTTCTGACCATCGCCGAGCCTGGGGGCAAAGCGTCATTCACGCATCCCTGTCGAGGCCCGCCCTGGTGGAGGGTTTGATATGAACCTGCACAACCGCCTCACCGTTCCGATGGCCGCCTGCGCGGCCCTGCTGCTGGCACCCCTGGCCGCCAGCGCGCAGACCACTGTCTACGAGTTCGGGCAACTGATCTCGGGCGACGGAGCACCGGAGCAGCTGTCGTTCGCCACCCTCACCGCCACGGTCTCGGGCGACGACGTCCTGTTCACCCTCGACGCCTACGGCCTCGACCAGTTCACCGGCAAGCAGCCGTTCCTCGGCGCGCTGGCGGTGGACGGCGACATGGTGGGCAACGTGACCGACATCCACGGCGGATCGAAGGTCAGCATGCAGAACGGCGGCGGCCCCGACGGCGGCTGGGAGTTCCGCTTCGACCTGACGGGCAAGAAGAAGGACCGGCTGGTCGACAACGAGACCGTCAGCTGGACCTGGGATGGCGGCGCCGGCCACTTCGGCGACTTTGCCGCCCACATCCAGGGCATCGACTACGGTGGCACGACGAGCGCCTGGTACCAGGCGGTGGCCGTGCCCGAGCCGGGCGCCTATGCGATGTTCCTCAGCGGCCTGGCCGTGCTCGGCGTCTCCGCCGTCCGGCGCCGCCGGCTCGGCGGCTGAGCGCCGCGCGCCTTCTCAAGCCTGCGGCGCAGACCCGCCATCGGCCGGGTCGGCCTCATCCTCGCGCAGCAACTCCCAGCGGGCCAGGCGGCCCGCTTTCATTTCCGCCCTCACCTTCGCGCCGCCCTCGTCGGACCATTCGAAGGTCTCCGGGTCGTCGACGACCTTGCGGCCCAGGCTTCCGGCCAGCCGCATGATCGCAGGCAGGTTCATGCCGGCCTTCAGCTTGGTGTGGAGCATGACCGCGCTCGACACCGACCCGACGGGCGCGCCGGCGGCGTCGCGCAGGCTGCGCAGCGAGCGGCTGAACTGCAGCAGCAGCCAGAAGACCACGAGGGTGATGGCGAGCACCACGCCCTGCCAGCCCCACTGCACGTAGCCCACGGCCACGGCCAGCGATCCGAGGCCCCAGCCGAGCAGTTCCTGCTTGTTCACTTCACGACTCCCAAGCGGCCTTCGCGTCCGCTTCCGTGCGGCCGACCCGGCCGGTGCGCAGCGCATCGGCCCAGTCGCCGCGGCGATTCGCCTCGGCCTGGCGCGCTGCCATCTCTTGATCGTAGGGTGTGGCCCTGAGGGCCACGGCGAAACCGCCCGGCGCGTGTTCAAGCACCGCCCACCGGGCGTGCGGGCTGCCGTTCTCGACGTCGTGCCGGTGCAGGTGGTCGTCGTCGAAGGCGGGCAGGCCCACGCTGCCCGGATTGACGACGAGGCTGGCCCCGGCCTGCGCCACCCTGGGTACGTGCGAATGGCCGCAGAGGACGACCGGCGCGTGCAGGTCGCCGAGCCGCTCGGCCAGCTCGGCACCGGTGGCGGCGCGGATCCCTGCCGATCCGCCGACCCCGAAATCGGCGGTCACCGTCTCCATCAGGTAGACGAGGTCGCTGCCGGGCGTGCCGTGGCAGCAGAAGATGTGCTCGTCCAGCCAGCGCGTGGCGGGCTGGCTGCGCAGCCAGGCCCGTTGCGCATCGTTCAGCCGGCTGGCGGCGTGGCGGTCGGCCTGCCCCATGCGCTCGGGCGCGAGGGTGAGGACCTGGCGCTCGTGGTTGCCGGCGATCGCCGGCCAGCCGAGGGCCATCAGGCGCTCCGCCGTCTCGGCCGGCCACAGCGGGCCGGAGAGGGCGTCGCCGAGCTGGACGACCTGCTCGATGCCCTCGTCGGCGATCACGCGCAGCACGGCCTCCAGCGCCGGCAGGTTGCCGTGGATGTCGGAGAGGACGGCCCAGCGCATGGCCGTCAGCTTAGCTCGCGCAGCAGGTCGATCGCCTGCTCGATGCGCTCGACAGGGTGGATGGCCAGGCCTTCGATCGGCTTCCTCGGCGCGTTGGCCTTGGGCACGAGCGCGACCGAGAAGCCGAGCTTGGCGGCCTCCTTCAACCTCTCCTGGCCCCGCGGCGCGGGCCGGACCTCGCCGGCCAGGCCGACCTCGCCGAACGCGACGAAGCCGCGCGGCAGCGGCCGGCCGGCCAGGCTGCTGCGGATCGCCAGCATCACCGCCAGGTCGGCCGCCGGCTCGCTGATCCGCACGCCGCCGACCGCGTTGACGAAGACGTCCTGGTCCAGGCAGGCGATGCCGGCGTGCCGGTGCAGCACCGCCAGCAGCATCGCCAGACGGTCACGCTCCAGGCCGACGGACAGGCGCCGCGGGCTGGGGCCGCCGGAATCGACCAGCGCCTGGATCTCGACCAGCATCGGCCGGGTGCCCTCCAGCGTGACCATCACGCACGAGCCGGGCACCGGCTCGCCGTGGGTCGACAGGAAGATCGCGCTCGGGTTGCTGACGCCCTTCAGGCCCTTCTCGGTCATAGCGAAGACGCCGATCTCGTTGACCGCGCCGAAGCGGTTCTTGATCGCCCGCACCAGCCGGAAGCTCGAATGGGTGTCGCCCTCGAAGTACAGCACCGTGTCGACGATGTGCTCGAGCACCCGCGGGCCGGCCAGGGCGCCCTCCTTGGTCACGTGGCCCACCAGCACCACGGTGCAGCCACCGGCCTTGGCGCTGCGGGTGAGCTGCGCCGCGCATTCGCGCACCTGGGCCACCGAGCCGGGCGCGCTGGACAGCTGTTCGGAGTAGAGCGTCTGGATCGAGTCGATCACGCAGAAGGCCGGCTGCTCGCTCTCGATGGTCGCGAGGATGCGCTCCAAGCTGATCTCGGCCTGCACGCGCAGCGACTTGCCCGGCAACCCGAGCCGGCGGGCGCGCAGCGCCACCTGGGCGCCGGACTCCTCGCCGGTCACGTAGAGCACCTTCATCCGCTCGGCCAGCGCATCCGCGGCCTGCAGCAGCAGCGTGCTCTTGCCGATGCCCGGATCGCCGCCTATCAGCACGACGCCGCCTTCGACGATGCCACCGCCGAGCACGCGGTCCAGCTCCTCCAGGCCGGTGGGCGTGCGCGCCACCTCGGCGGCCTCGATCTCGCTGAGCGTGGCCACCGGCTGCGCCTTCGCGAGGGACTGGAAGCGGTTCTTCGCCGGGCCCGACGAGGCCTCGGCCACCGACTCTTCCAGCGTGTTCCAGGCACGACAGTGCGGGCATTGGCCCAGCCACCTGGGGCTGGTGCCGCCGCACTGGCTGCAGACGTAGATCGACTTGGTCTTGCTCATCAGGTGTGATCGGGCGAACGCCGAGGGGCACGGCGGCCGTGAAATAGGGGCGCCTCTCAGCGCGTTTCCGGCGTTCATTGTCGGCGGGCGCGGCCGATGATCCGTTCGCATACCTCCTCCACTCGCAGTTCCAACATGAGCACTGCCGTCGTCCTGGCTCCTTCCATCCTCGTCGTCGATGCCCGAGCGGTGTCGCGCACGCACGCCGCCTGCCTCATCCGCAACCGGTGGCCCGACGCGCGCGTGAACGAGGCCGGGGATGGCGAGGGCGCGCTGGCCGAGCTGGCCGAGGGCGGGACCGAGCTGGTGATCATCGACCTGCCTGGCGAAGCGGGCCCGGCCCTGGCCGAGCGCCTGCGCCAGCAGCACCCCGGCTGCCAGGTCGCCCTGCTGGCCGAGCCCGGCACCGCCGCCGCGCGCCGCCGCGCCGATGCCGCAGGGGTCCGCCTGTTCCGCACGCCGCTCACGAGCGACGTGATCGAGCAAGTCCTCGCCCTCGTGGGTTGGGGCGACTAAGCCCCCGCCCCTGCGCAGCCAGGGTCGGCTGCCTACACTGACCGGCCCGGCCTTCCGGCCGCCTCGGAGTTCGGTCAGTGGACCTCGCCACCTGGATCCCCTTCTTCATCGCCACCGTGGCGATCAGCCTGTCACCGGGCCCCGGCGCGATTGCGGCCATGGGCGCCGGCCTGAATCACGGCTTCGGCCGCGGGCAGCGCATCGCATTCGGCCTGGCGCTCGGCGTCTGGACGCAGCTGGCCGTCGTCGGCGCGGGCCTGGGCGCCCTGCTCGCCACCTCGGCCACGGCCTTCACCGTCGTCAAGTGGCTGGGCGTGGCCTACCTCGTGTGGCTCGGCATCCAGCAGTGGCGATCGCCAGGCAAGCCGCTGGTCGCCCGTGACGACAGCGCCCCCGAAGCCACCCCGGCGCAGCTCGTGCTGCGCGGCTGGACGGTCAACGCGGTCAATCCGAAGGGCACCGTGTTCCTGCTCGCCGTGCTGCCGCAGTTCGTGAACACGGCCGAGCCGCTGCTGGCCCAGTACCTCGTCATCGGCGCCACCTTCGGCGTCGTCGAGTTCGCGGTGATGACGGGCTACGCCGCCCTGGCCTCGCGCGTGCTGGGCCTGCTGCGCACGCCGCGACAGATGAAGGGCATGAACCGCGTCTTCGGAAGCCTCTTCATGCTCGCCGGCGCTGCGCTGGCGATGTTCAAACGCGCGTAATGGAGCTCCCGGCTGCGGGGTACCGCAGCCACCCTCCGCGAGGGTGCGCGGCCGCTTCCGAGCGGCCGCGCAGTCACGGTGCGGGCAGCGAGCGCATCTCGCGCTGCCGCTGCTCCATCTCGGCGCGCAGCTGGCGGCGCACCTTGGCGTTGTCCGAGCGCCGCTTCTCGTCCGGCGTGAACGGGCGCAGCGGCGGCACGGGCACCGGCTTGCCGTCGTCGCCCACCGCCACCATGGTGAAGAAGCAGCTGTTGGCGTGGCGCACCTCCTGGGTGCGGATGTTCTCGGCCACCACCTTGATGCCGATCTCCATCGACGAGGTGCCGGTGTGGTTCACCGCGGCGAGGAAGGTCACCAGCTCGCCCACGTGGATGGGCTGGCGGAACATGACCTGGTCGACGCTCAGGGTGACCACGTAGCGGCCGGCGTAGCGGCTGGCGCAGGCGTAGGCGACCTGGTCCAGCAGCTTGAGGATGGTGCCCCCGTGGACGTTGCCGCTGAAGTTCGCCATGTCGGGCGTCATCAGCACGGTCATCGACAACTGGTGGGCTGGCTGGGTCATGGTTGCGGGCGAGGTCGGGGCGGCGGGGCCCCGATTGTCGCGCCCGGGCCCCAGCGGCGGCTGGCCTGTTCCTCCACAAGCAGGACCTGTGCCGCAGTCTCCGAGCCGACAAGCGCCAGGGCGCCGGCCGGCAGGCGGATCGACTGGCCCGGGTCCAGGAAGTGGTCATCGGGGTCCAGTGCATGGGTGACCCATACCCGGCCGCGCAGCACGCTGAGCCAGACCGGCCGCTGCTCGGCGCAGTGCAGGAACTGGCCGGGGCCCATGTGGAGGGTGGTCGAAGACGCTTGCACTGATGACATGACGGGCTCCTTGAGGCCCCGCCAGTCTCGCCAGGCCTGCGGCGCCGCGGCACATCCAGCGGCGACCCATATCGATCAGCACAGATCCCGGGCGAAGCCCTCTGTATCGGGCACAGATGGCGACATCTGTGCTGGTACAGGGCTTGGCGAAGTCCTCACAATGGCCCGACCATGGACGCCGCCTCACCCGATTCGCCTTCGCAGCCTGCCCTCCTGTACCAGCGCATCGCCCAGCAGATCGAGCTGGCGGTCGCCCACGGCGCGGTGCGCGCCGGCGAGCGGCTGCCGTCGGTGCGCCAGCTCAGCCACCAGCACGGCGTCAGCATGACGACCGCGCTGCAGGCGCTGCGCCACCTGGAGGATCGGGGCATCGTGCAGGCACGGCCGAAGTCGGGCTACTTCGTGGTGCCGCCGCCGCCGGCGCTGCCGGAGCCGCAGGTGGACCTGCGGGTCGACGCCGCGGCCTTCGTCAACATGGACCAGATCCTGCACGACTTCCTGCTGACGATGGAGGATCCCGAGGCGCTGCCGGCCTTCCAGGCCCTGCCCGCGCGCGCCCTGCTGCCCGAGGCCAAGCTGCAGGCCATCCTGGCCAGCGTCAACCGCCACCACCCGGAGTACGCCACCACCTACTCCCTGGCGGGCAGCCTGGCGCTGCGCCAGCAGATCGCGCGCCGCGCCGTCGGCTCGGGCGTGCAACTGCGGCCCGAGGAGATCATGATCACCAACGGCGGGATGGAGGCGCTGTACCTGGCGCTGAAGTCGGTGGCCTCGCCCGGCGAGACCGTGGTGGTCGAGTCGCCGACCTACTTCAGCCTGCTGCAGACCATCGAGAGCCTGGGCATGCGGGCGCTGGAGATCCCCAGCCATCCGCGCGCCGGCATCTCGCTGGAGGCGCTGGATTTCGCGACCCAGGGGCCGCGCACGGTGCGCGCCTGCGTCGTCCTGCCGCACTTCCCCAACCCGGGCGGCAGCCTGATGCCGGTGGAGCACAAGCGCCGCCTGGTGCAGCTGTGCGCCGAGCGCGGCATCAGCCTGATCGAGAGCGACATCTACGGCGACCTCTATTTCGGCGACCAGCGCCCGCCGGTGCTCAAGAGCTACGACCAGCACAACGACGTGATCCTGTGCTCGGCCTTCACCAAGACGGTCGCCCCGGGCTACCGCATCGGCTGGATGGCGCCGGGCCGGCACCTGATGAAGGCCCAGGCGCTGAAGATGCGCATGTCCTGCGCCAGCCCGATGCTGCAGCAGGAGGTGCTGGCGCAGTTCATGTGCGACGGCGGCTACGACCACCACCTGCGCAAGCTGCGCGCGGCGCTCAAGGCCCAGGCCCATCACATGGCGGACGCAGTGGCGCGCTACTTCCCGATGGGCTGCCGCCTGAGCGTGCCGCAGGGCGGTCTGCTGCTGTGGATCGAGCTGCCGAGGCACGTGGATTCGCGCGCCGTCTTTGCGCTGGCGCGGCTGGAGCACATCGGTGTCGCGCCGGGCGCGGCCTTCAGCATCAGCCGGCGCTTCGACCACTTCATCCGGCTTCAGTACGGCGAGCCCTGGTCGCCCCGGATGGAGGCCGCCATCAAGCGGCTCGGGCAGATCGTCAAGGGCCTGGCGGAGTCCTCTTCGCCTTCCTATCCGCTGCAGCACTCCATCGAGGCGCTGCGGGCGTGATCAGGCCACGCTGACCGGCACCCTCGGCGCGAGCGCGCACATCAGCTCGTAGCCGATGGTGCCGGCGGCGCGGGCGACCTCGTCGATGGGCAGCCGGCTGCCCCGCGGGCCCTCGCCCCACAAGGTGACTTCGCTGCCCGCGCGGGCCGCCGGCACGGGCGTGAGGTCGACCGCCAGCATGTCCATGGAGACGCGGCCGACGCTCTGCGTGCGCACGCCTTCGACCAGCACCGGCGTGCCCGTCGGCGCGTGGCGCGGGTAGCCGTCCGCATAGCCGCAGGCCACGATGCCGATGCGCATCGGCCGCTCGGCGACGAAGGCGCTTCCGTAGCCGACCGACTCCCCGGGCTGCAACGACTGCGTCGCCAGCAGGCGAGAGCGCAGCGTCATGGCCGGCCTCAAATCCCAATGGGCGGCGTCGTGCTCGGGGTAGTCCGGCACGCCGCCGTAACTCATGATGCCGGCGCGGACCCAGTCGCCCCGCACGCGAGGATCCTTCAGGTGCCGCAGCGTGG
>CAMLGG010000212.1 GCA_946479475.1 uncultured Ideonella sp.
GGTCCGCTGCGCGAGCCCCCTCGGGGGGCAGCCCCCTGGCAAGGGGGCGTGGGGGTCAAGGAACCTCGCCCATCATGACCTGGCTGAAGCCGCCGTCGACGTAGGTGATCTCGGCGGTCACGCCGGCCGCCAGGTCAGACAGCAGGAAGGCGGCGACGTTGCCGACATCCTCGATCGTCACGTTGCGACGCAGCGGCGCATTCTTGGAGAACACCTCCAGCAGCTTGCCGAAGCCCTTGATCCCGGAAGCCGCCAGCGTCTTGATCGGGCCCGCCGAAATGCCGTTGACCCGCAGGCCCTTGGGCCCGAGGTTGGCGGCCAGGTAGCGCACGCTGGCCTCCAGCGAGGCCTTGGCGAGGCCCATGGTGTTGTAGGCCGGGACCGCCCGGACGGCGCCCAGGTAGCTCAGGGTGAGCAGGGCGGCGTTGGGCCGCAGGGTGGGCAGGGCGGCCTTGGCCATCGCCGGGAAGCTGTAGGCCGAGATGTCGTGGGCGATGCGGAAGTTCTCGCGCGTGAGCCCATCGAGGAATTCGCCGGCGATCGCCTCGCGCGGGGCGAAGCCGATGGAGTGGACGAAGCCGTCGAAGCCCTCCGGCCAGGCGGCCTGGAGATCGGCGAACAGGCGATCGATGGCGGCGTCGTCCCCCACGTCGCAGTCGAACACCAGCTTGGAGTCGAACTCGGCGGCGAACTCGGTGATCCGGTCCTTGAAGCGCTCGCCCACGTAGCTGAACGCGAGTTCGGCTCCCTCGCGACGGCAGGCCTGCGCGATGCCGTAGGCGATGGAGCGGTTGGACAGCAGGCCGGTGATCAGAAGGCGCTTGCCGGCGAGAAAACCCATGCGGTCTCCGGTTCGGGTGTTGAAATGATGGCCGGCATTCTCGCACCTTTGCCCTGCGCGCCTTGCAGGTACGCCTCTTGCAGGCTATAATTCCCCTTTCACACACTTGCGTGTAAGTGGGCGGATTCATCCAGCCCATTTTTTTTGCGTGGGTGTTTTGTTTCAGGGGAATTCATCACCAGATGAGCTGGAGCCAGGCCGTCGAGAAGACGGTGACCGGATTGGGTTATGAACTCGTCGATGTCGAGCGATCGGCAGGCGGGTTGCTTCGCGTCTACATCGACCGGGTGCCCGGTCGTGCCTATCCGACGGGTGAGCACGAGTTCGTCACCGTCGAGGATTGCGAGGCCGTCACCCGGCAGCTCCAGTACGTGCTCGAGGTCGAGAACGTCGACTACGCCCGGCTCGAGGTGTCCTCCCCGGGCCTCGACCGCCCGCTCAAGCGCCCCGAGGATTACGCCCGATTCGCTGGCCACCAGGTGCAGATCACGCTGAAGCTGCCGTTCCAGGGCCGCAAGAAGTTCCAGGGCGTGCTGCATCCCGCGACCGAGGGCTCGGGATGGCAATTGGTATTCAACGATGGCAAGGTCGACCAGGTGCTCGACTTTGCCTTCGAAGAGGTTCGCGAGGCCCGGCTGGTGCCGGTGCTCGATTTCAAGGGGCGCCGTGGCAAGGGCGACCCGACCGGCAGGCAGTCGGCCGGCGAAACTGACGGAGGTCAACAACAATGAACCGCGAAATGCTGATGTTGGTGGATGCGATCTCGCGCGAGAAGAGCGTCGAGCGCGATGTGGTGTTCGGTGCCGTCGAGGCGGCGCTGGCCCAGGCCACCAAGAAGCTGCACGGTGGCGAGGTCGACATCCGTGTCACCGTCGACCGCGAAACCGGCGAATACGAGACCTTCCGCCGCTGGCACGTCGTGCCTGACGAGGCCGGCCTGCAGATCCCGGATGCCGAGATCCTGCTGTTCGAGGCCAAGGAGCAGATCGACGACATCGAGGTCGACGACTACATCGAGGAGCCGATCGAGTCGGTGCCCATCGGCCGCATCGGCGCCCAGGCCGCCAAGCAGGTCATCCTGCAGAAGATCCGCGACGCCGAGCGCGAGCAGCTGCTCAACGACTTCCTCTCGCGCGGCGAGAAGATCTTCGTCGGCACCGTCAAGCGCCTGGACAAGGGCGACATCATCGTCGAGTCGGGCCGGGTCGAAGGCCGCCTGAAGCGCAACGAGATGATCCCGAAGGAGAACCTCCGTTCGGGCGACCGGGTCCGCGCCTTCATCGCCGGCATCGACACCGCCGCGCGCGGCCCGCAGATCATGCTCTCGCGCTCCGCGCCGGGCTTCATGGTCGAGCTGTTCGCGCAGGAGGTGCCCGAGATCGAGCAGGGCCTGCTGGAGATCAAGAGCTGCGCCCGCGACCCTGGCTCTCGGGCCAAGATCGCCGTCGTCTCGCACGACAAGCGGGTCGACCCGATCGGCACCTGCGTGGGCGTTCGCGGCTCGCGCGTGACGGCCGTCACCAACGAGCTCGCCGGCGAGCGGGTCGACATCGTGCTGTGGTCCGAGGACCCGGCGCAGTTCGTGATCGGCGCGCTGGCGCCGGCCAACGTGCAGTCCATCGTCGTCGACGAGGAGAAGCACGCGATGGACGTGGTGGTCGACGAGGAGAACCTCGCCATCGCCATCGGTCGTGGCGGGCAGAACGTTCGCCTGGCCTCCGAGCTGACCGGCTGGCGCATCAACATCATGACGGCCGAGGAATCGGCGGCCAAGCAGGCCGAGGAATCCGGCTCGATCCGCAAGCTGTTCGTCGAGAAGCTCGACGTCGACGAGGAGGTCGCCGACATCCTCATCGAGGAAGGCTTCACCAGCCTCGAGGAAGTGGCCTACGTGCCGCTGCAGGAGATGCTGGAGATCGAAGGCTTCGACGAAGACACCGTCAGCGAACTGCGCAACCGCGCCAAGGATGCGCTGCTGACGATGGAAATCGCCCGCGAGGAGAAGGTCGAGGAGGTCTCGCAGGACCTGCGCGACCTCGAATTCGAAGGCAAGGGCCTGCTCCCCGAGCTGATCGCCAAGCTGGCCGACGGTGGCGTGCACACGCGCGACGACCTGGCTGACCTGGCGGTCGACGAACTCATCGAGATGACCGGCGTGGATGACGCGCAGGCCAAGGCGCTGATCATGAAGGCGCGTGAACACTGGTTCAACGCCTGATCCGCCACCCCGACGCGCCCACGAGATACCGGCATCAAGATCAAGGAATTCAACACATGGCAGTGACCACCGTCGCCCAACTCGCCACGGAGCTCAACCGGCCCGCGGCGACGCTGCTCGAGCAGCTGAAGTCGGCCGGCGTCGCCAAGAAGTCGCCGGACGATTCGCTGACCGAGTCCGACAAGGAACGTCTGCTCGACTTCCTGCGCAGCTCGCACGGCACCGCTGGCGGCGACCGCAAGAAGATCACGCTGACCCGCAAGTCGACCAGCGAGATCAAGCAGGCCGACGCCTCCGGCAAGGCGCGCACCATCCAGGTGGAGGTGCGCAAGAAGCGCGTCTTCGTGAAGCGCGATGACGTCCCCGGCTCCGCCCAGGAAGAGGAAGCCGTGCCCGCCACTCCCGCGATCGACGAGGCCGAACTGGCCCGCCGCGAGGAAGAGGCGCGCCGCCAGGCCGAGCTCATCCGCCGCCAGGAAGAGGAACTCGCCGAGAAGCGGCGCCAGCGCGAGGAGCGTGAGGAGCGCGAGCGCGCCGAGCGCGAGGCGGCGGAGCGCGCTGCAGCCGAGAAGGCCGCTGCCGAGAAGGCGGCGGCCGAGGCGGCCGCACAGGCCCAGGCGGCCCTCGCCAAGGCCGCCGCAGCAGCGCCCGCACCGGCGCCAGCGCCGGCTGCAGCTTCGGAGCCGGAGCCGGCCCCGGCGGCCGCCGCCCCTGCGCCCGCGCCGGCCGAGCCGGCACCGCCGCCCAAGCCCGCCCTGCGAGTGGTCAAGGCCGCCGATGTGGATGCGGACGAGAAGCAGCGACTGGCCGACCTGGAGAGGCGCCGCAAGGCTGCAGAGGCCGAGGCTGCCGCCATCCGCGACATGATGGCTCGCAAGAGCAAGGTCATGGTGGCGAAGAAGCCGGAGGAGCCGAAGCCGGCCGCCGACGCCGCTGCCAAGGAAGGCATCAAGGGCACGATCCACAAGGCCAAGGCCGCTCCGGGCGCTCCCGCGCCCGCCGGGACGACCGCCGCCGCAGGTGCCAAGCCGGGCGACAAGAAGTCGGTCAAGTCCGAGAAGCTGTCCTCCAGCTGGGCCGATGACGCCAAGAAGCGCGGCGCCGCGCCCAAGGGCCGCACCGACACGGCCGCCGGCCGCCCGGGCTGGCGCGCTCCGCGCGGCGGCCGCCGCGGCGATGCTCGCGAAGGTTCTTCCAGCTTCCAGGCTCCGACCGAACCGGTGATCCAGGAGGTCCACATCCCCGAGACCATCTCGGTGGCGGACCTGGCCCACAAGATGTCGGTCAAGGCCTCCGAGGTCATCAAGCAGCTGATGAAGCTGGGCCAGATGGTCACCATCAACCAGCAGCTGGACCAGGAGACCGCGATGATCCTGGTCGAGGAGATGGGCCACAAGGCCCTGGCCGCCAAGCTGGACGACCCGGAAGCCTTCTCCGAGGAGGAGCAGGCCGCGGCCGCCGCAGGCGAGCTGTTGCCGCGCGCGCCGGTCGTGACCGTCATGGGCCACGTCGACCACGGCAAGACCTCGCTGCTGGACTACATCCGCCGGGCCCGCGTCGCCGCGGGCGAGGCGGGTGGCATCACCCAGCACATCGGGGCCTACCACGTGGACACCCCGCGCGGCATGATCACCTTCCTCGACACCCCGGGCCACGCGGCGTTCACCGCCATGCGGGCACGCGGCGCGAAGGCGACCGACATCGTCATCCTGGTGGTGGCCGCCGACGACGGCGTCATGCCGCAGACCAAGGAAGCGATCCACCATGCCAAGGCGGCGGGCGTGCCCATCGTCGTGGCCATGAACAAGATCGACAAGCCTGACGCCAACCCCGAGCGCGTGAAGAGCGAACTGGTGGCCGAGCAGGTCGTGCCCGAGGAGTTCGGCGGCGATTCGCCCTTCGTGGCGGTTTCCGCCAAGACCGGCCAGGGCATCGACGACCTGCTGGAGCAGGTGCTCCTGCAGGCGGAGGTGCTCGAACTGACGGCGCCAGTCGACGCGATGGCCAAGGGCCTGGTGATCGAAGCCCGGCTGGACAAGGGCCGCGGCCCGGTGGCCACGGTGCTGGTGCAGTCCGGCACGCTCAAGCGTGGCGATGTGGTCCTGGCCGGTGCGAGCTACGGTCGCGTGCGCGCCATGCTGGACGAGGACGGCAAGAACTCCGCCGAGGCCGGCCCCTCCATCCCGGTGGAGATCCAGGGCCTGACCGAGGTGCCGCAGGCCGGCGACGACTTCATGGTCCTGTCCGACGAGCGGCGTGCGCGCGAGATCGCCACCTTCCGCCAGGGCAAGTACCGCGACGTGAAGCTGGCCAAGCAGCAGGCCGCCAAGCTGGAGAACATGTTCGAGAACATGGGCGAAGGCCAGGCGCAGACCCTGCCGCTGATCATCAAGGCCGACGTGCAGGGCTCGCAGGAGGCCTTGGCCACCTCGCTGCTCAAGCTGTCGACCGACGAGGTCAAGGTGCAGATCGTGCACGCCGCGGTGGGTGGCATCAGCGAGTCGGACGTCAACCTGGCGATCGCCTCCAAGGCCATCATCATCGGCTTCAACACCCGGGCCGATGCCGGTGCGCGCAAGCTGGCCGAGGGCAACGGTGTCGACATCCGCTACTACAACATCATCTACGACGCGGTGGATGAGGTGAAGGCGGCGATGAGCGGCATGCTGGCCCCCGAGCAGCGCGAGGAGGCACTGGGCACGGCCGAGATCCGCAAGGTGTTCGTGGCCTCCAAGATCGGCACGGTGGCCGGGTCGATGGTCACCTCGGGCATGGTCCGCCGCGGCGCGAAGTTCCGCTTGCTGCGCGAGAACATCGTCATCTACACCGGCGAGGTCGAATCGGTCCGCCGCGAGAAGGACGATGTCCGCGAAGTCAAGGAAGGCTTCGAGTGCGGTATCAAGCTGAAAAACTACAACGACATTGCCGAGGGCGACCAGCTCGAGTTCTTCGAAGTCAAGGAGGTCGCCCGCACGCTGTAAGGCGGCCGGTCCCTCGCGTAAGGGAAACCCCGCCGGAGCCGGCGGGGTTTCTTGCTTTTGACGAGCACCCACGATGAGACACAAGAAGAGCATCCCCAACCGCAGCCACCGCGTGGCCGACCAGATCCAGCGCGACGTCGCCGAGCTCATCCGCGAGCTCAAGGATCCGCGCATCGGCATGGTCACGATCAACGCGGTCGAGGTCACGCCCGACTATGCGCATGCCACCGTGTTCTTCTCCTTGCTGGTGGGCAATCCGCAGGAGTGCGAGGCCGGGCTGAATGAAGCTGCCGGCTACATCCGCAATGGCCTGTTCAAGCGCCTTGCGATCCATACGGTGCCGACGCTGCATTTCAAGTTCGACCAGACCACCGAGCGCGCAGCCGAGTTGAGCTCGCTGATCCAGCGGGCCAACGCCACGCGCGCCAAGGACGACGAAGAGAAGGGTCCATGACGCCACCCCAGCGCCATCGCCAGCCTCGCCGCGCCCTGCACGGCGTGTTGTTGCTCGACAAGCCGGTGGGCCTGTCGAGCAACGACGCGCTGCAGAAGGCCAAGCGCCTTTACCGGGCCGAGAAGGCGGGGCACACGGGCACGCTCGATCCGCTGGCCTCGGGCTTGCTGCCGATCTGCTTCGGCGCGGCCACCAAGTTTTCGCAGGTCAGCCTGGATGCGGACAAGGCCTACACCGCCGTGCTGCGGCTCGGCCAGCGCACGGCCGGCGGCGACCGCGAGGGCGAGGTGATCGAGGAGCGCCCCGTCCAGGTGACACGAGCGCAGCTGGAAGCCACCTGCGCCGCCTTCGTGGGCGAGATCGACCAGATCCCGCCCATGCACTCGGCCCTGAAGAAGGATGGCAAGGCGCTGTACGAGTACGCCCGCGCCGGCATCGAGGTCGAGCGCGAAGCGCGCCGGGTCACGATTCACTGCATCGACATCATCGGGTGGGACGATGCCGCCCTGGAATTGACCATCGCCGTGCGCTGCAGCAAGGGCACCTACATCCGCACCCTGGCCGAGGACATAGGCGAGCGCCTCGGCTGCGGGGCCCACCTGGCCTCGCTGCGCCGTACAGCCACCGGCGCATTGACCCTCGCCGGCGCCATCACGCTGGATGCCCTGGCCGAGCTCGACGAACCTGCCCGCGACGCCTTGCTCCACCCGCCGGACTGCCTGCTCGGCGACTGGCCGCTGCTGCGGCTGGCGTCGGGCGAGGCCGCGCGGTTCCTCTCGGGCCTGCGCCGCCGGGTGAACGAGCCGGACCGCGAAGCGGTCCGCGTCTACGGCCCCGAACCCGCCGCCTTCCTCGGCAGCGCCCACATCACCGCCGGCGAATTGATCGCCGACCGCCTGCTGAGCCCGACCGAGGTGCAGGCCCTGATCCAGATTCTCGAGAGCACGACATGACCCGCCAGATCCGAAACATCGCCATCATTGCCCACGTCGACCACGGCAAGACGACCCTCGTCGACCAACTGCTGCGCCAGAGCGGCACCTTCCGCGAGAACGAGAAGGTCGCCGAGCGCGTGATGGACAGCAACGACATCGAGAAGGAGCGGGGCATCACCATCCTGGCCAAGAACTGCGCGGTCAGCTGGAAGGGCACCCACATCAACATCGTCGACACCCCGGGCCACGCCGACTTCGGCGGCGAGGTCGAGCGGGCGCTGTCGATGGTCGACGGCGTGGTGCTCCTGATCGATGCGCAGGAAGGCCCGATGCCGCAGACCCGCTTCGTGACCAAGAAGGCGCTCGCCCTGGGCCTGAAGCCCATCGTCGTGGTCAACAAGGTCGACAAGCCCGGCTCGCGGCCGGACTACGTGATCAACGCCGCCTTCGAGCTCTTCGACAAGCTCGGTGCCAACGACGAGCAGCTCGACTTCCCGGTGGTCTACGCCTCGGGCCTCAACGGCTGGGCGTCGCTGAAGGAGGGCGCGCCCGGCGAGCAGTGGGGCACCGACATGACGCCCCTGTTCGACACGGTGCTCGAGCACGTGCCGGCGCACGAGGGCTCGGCCACCGACCCGCTGCAGCTGCAGATCTCCTCGCTGGACTACTCGAGCTACGTCGGCCGCATCGGCGTGGGCCGGGTCAACCAGGGCACCATCAAGCCGGGCATGGACGTGGTCGTGATGGAAGGCCCTGACGGCAAGACCACCAAGGGCCGCATCAACCAGGTGCTGAAGTTCGAGGGCCTGGAGCGCGTGCAGGCCACGGAGGCCGGCCCGGGCGACATCGTGCTCATCAACGGCATAGAGGACATCGGCATCGGCGTCACGGTGACGGATCCGCTCGATCCGAAGCCGCTGCCCATGCTCAAGGTCGACGAGCCGACGCTGACGATGAACTTCTGCGTCAACACCTCGCCGCTGGCCGGCCGCGAGGGCAAGTTCGTCACCAGCCGCCAGATCTGGGACCGCCTGCAGAAGGAGCTGCAGAGCAACGTCGCCCTGCGCGTGAAGGAGACGGACGAGGACGGCATCTTCGAGGTCTCCGGCCGCGGCGAACTGCACCTGACCATCCTGCTGGAGAACATGCGCCGCGAGGGCTACGAGCTGGCCGTGAGCAAGCCGCGCGTCGTCTTCCATGAAGTGAACGGCGAGAAGCACGAGCCTATCGAGCTGGTCACGGCCGACGTCGAGGACACCCACCAGGGCGGCGTGATGCAGGCCCTGGGCGAGCGCAAGGCCGAGCTGGTGAACATGGAAACCGACGGCCGGGGCCGCGTGCGCCTGGAGTACCGCATCCCGGCCCGGGGCCTGATCGGCTTCTCCAACGAGTTCATGAACCTGACGCGCGGCACGGGCCTGATCAGCAACATCTTCGACGGCTACGAGCCCTTCAAGGGCGACATCGCCAGCCGCAAGAACGGCGTCCTGATCTCGATGGACGATGGCGAGATCTTCACCTACGCGCTCGGCAAGCTGGACGACCGGGGCCGCATGTTCGTCAGGGCGGGCGACCCGGTCTACGAGGGCATGATCGTCGGCGTGCACAGCCGC
This sequence comes from uncultured Ideonella sp., assembly GCA_946479475.1. Next base: position 9,043 of record CAMLGG010000212.1, read on the forward strand.
GACAACGACCTCGTCGTCAACGCCACCCGCATGAAGCAGCTGACCAACTTCCGCGTGAGCGGCAAGGAGGACGCGATCAAGATCACGCCGCCCATCGACCTCACGCTCGAATACGG
>CAMLGG010000213.1 GCA_946479475.1 uncultured Ideonella sp.
TGTTCCTCGCCGTGCGGATCGCGCAGGGATCGCCACAGCAGCACCGGCAGGATCGCCGAGAAGACGATCACCTCCTTGAAGGCGCTGGCCCAGAAGGAGCCGAAGCTCTCCAGCAAACCCACGCCGAGGGCGCCGGCGAGCGCAAGCGGGTAGCTCGACAGGCCCGCGAACACCGCGGCCACGAAGCCCTTCAGGCCGATGAGGAAGCCGGAGTCGTAGAAGACCGTGGTCGTCGGGCCGATCAGCAGGCCGGAAAGCGCGCCGATGAAGGCGGCCATGGTGAACGACAGCCGGCCGGCGCTGGTCGACGAGATGCCCATCAGGCGTGCGCCGAGGCGGTTGACCGCGGTCGCCCGCAGCGCCTTGCCCCAGAGCGACTTCTCGAAGAACAGCCACAGCATCACGATGAGGGCGATGGAGACCGCGAACACGATCAGCGTCTGGCCGGTCAGGCTCAAGGGGCCGAGCGAGAAGCGCTCGTCCCAGAAGCTCGGGTTGCGAAAGCCCTCGGCGCCGAAGAAGTACAACCCCAGCCCGGTGAGAGCGAAGTGCACGCCGACCGAGACGATCAGCAGCACCAGCACGCTCGCGTCGGCCAGCGACTCGTAGGCCAGGCGGTAGATGAGGCCGCCGAAGGGCGTGACCAGCGCGAGGGTGAGCGCGGCCTGCGCGAGCAGGGGCAGCTGCTTCGGCGCGGCCCAGATGGCGACCAGCGAGATCGCCACCGGATAGGCCAGCGTGACGAGCACGTCCTTGGCAATGCGCGCCGCCGGCCGCTTCGCACGCCAGCCTTCGCCGGCCTCCGCGAGCGCCGCCAGGCCGGCCAGCACCAGCAGGAACCAGACCGTGCCCGGCACCTGGCCGAGCTGCAGCGTGGCGAGGGTGAGCGCGCCGAAGGCGACGAACTCGCCCTGCGGGATGAAGATGACGCGGGTCACGGCGAACAGCAGCACCGTGGCCAACGCCAGCAAGGCATAGACGGCGCCGTTGGTGACGCCGTCCAGCGCGAGGATGCTGGCAATAGTGAAGTCCATACCAGGGCGAAAGTACGACTCGGGTCAGGGGCGCCGGATCCGGGGGCATGCCGTGGCGCGAAGCCAATGGCCTGGCGCGGATCCGGCTCTGCCGGTCCGCTGCACAGGCCCCGTCGGGAGGCAGCGGCCGGAAGGCAGCGCAGGGATTACGGTTCCACCTTCCAGTCCGAGTTCACGACCTTCAGGACCAGGCCGGTCTCCGTCGTGAAGCCCCAGTGGTTGGCCTTGGTGTAGTTCAGCACGCCGTGCGACACCGGCGTGCGGCCCATCGATTCGGTGGCTGCGCGGATGCCGGCGCGGAACTCCGGCGTGCCGGGCTTGCCGGCCTTGAGCGCGACGGGGATCACCTTCTCGAGCACCACGATCGCGTCGTAGGCATGGCCGGCGAACTGGTTGCGGTTGCCCGCGCCGTAGACCTTCTCGTACTTGGCCACGAAGTCGGTCGCCAGCGCCTTGGACGGATGGTCGGCCGGCAGCTGCTCAGGGATCACCGCCGGGCCGGAGACGACGAAGGTGCCTTCGACATCCTTGCCGCCGATGCGCATCAGGTCTCGCGTCGCCGCGGCGTGGGTCTGGTAGATCTTGCCCTTGAAGCCGCGTTCGACGATGGCCTTCTCGGGCATGGCGGCGCCGGAGCCGGAAGCGACCACCAGCATCGCGTCGGGGTTGGCGGAGACCAGCTTGAGCGCCTGCGCCGTCACGCTCGTGTCGCTGCGGGCGAAGCGCTCGGTGGCGATGACCTTCGGCCCGCCCAGCAGCGAGGACTGGTCCTGGAAGTCCTTCAGCCAGCTTTCGCCGTAGGCGTCGGTGTAGCCGAGGAAGCCGACCGTCTTGACGCCCTGCTTCTTCATGTGCTCGATCATGGCGTGGGCCATGACGGCGTTGCCCTGCGGCAGCCGGAACATCCAGCCGTCGGCACCGGCCGGCAGCACGGCCGGAGAGAAGGAGAACTGCACGGTCTTGGACTCGGCCACCACCGGCGCCATGGCCACGGCCACCGGCGTGGCGGCGGAGCCCATGACGATGTCGACCTTGTCCTCGGTGACGAAGCGGCGCGCGTTGTTCACGCCCTTGGTCGGGTCGGTGGCGTCGTCCAGCACGATCACGTTGAGCTTCTCGCCCGCGATCTCCTTCGGCCACAGCTTGATGTAGTTGGCCATCGGGATGCCCAGGCCGGAGGCCGGCCCGGTCAGCGGCAGGCTGATGCCGATGGTGATGTCGGCCTGGGCAGCGCCCGCGGCCAGCGTGGCGAGCACGGCAGCCAGCAGTCGGGCGGGGCGGGTGAAAGCAGCAAGGGAGCGTTGCATGCCAGTCTCCAGTGGTCGTTGGTGGGTCGTTGTCGGAACCATAACAGCGCCGGTTGACACCAGGCGCTCGCGAGAACCCGCGTTGTTGTTCTTTTGCGGTGCTTGAATCCCGAGGTGTTCAGCGCGGCGCCATGCGCAGCGCGCCATCCAGCCGGATCACCTCGCCGTTGAGGTGCCCGTTGGCCACGATGTGCGCGGCGAGCGCCGCGAACTCCTCCGGATGGCCGAGGCGCTTGGGGAAAGGGATGCTGGCCGCCAGAGAGGCCTGCACCTCCTCGGGCAGCTCCTTCATCAGCGGCGTGGCGAACAGGCCCGGCGCGATGGTGCAGACCCGCACGCCGAACTGCGAGAGGTCGCGCGCCAGCGGCAGCGTCATGCCGACGATGCCGCCCTTGGAAGCCGAGTAGGCCTCCTGACCGACCTGGCCGTCGAAGGCCGCGACCGAGGCGGTGTTGACCATCACGCCGCGCTCGCCGCTCGTGCCTTCGACCGGCTCGAGCCTGACGATGCGCGCCGCGGCGAGGCGGATCACGTTGTAGGTGCCCACGAGGTTGATGCGCACCACGCGCTCGAAATCCTCCAGCGGCGCGGGCGAGCCGTCCTTCTGCACCACGCGCCTGGCGGTGCCGATGCCGGCGATGTTCATCACGATGCGGGCCGGGCCGTGGGCCGCCTCGGCCGCATCGAGCGCGGCGGTGACGGAGACGGTGTCGGTGATGTCGCACCGGCAGGCCAGGCCGCCGATCTCGCCGGCCACGCGCTCGGCGCCGGCGGCGTTCACGTCCAGCACGGCGACCTTGGCGCCCAGGCGCGCGAGTTCCCGGGCCACGGCTTCGCCGAGGCCGGATCCACCGCCGGTGACGATGGCGGCTTGTCCTTCGATCTTCATGGGGTCTTGTCTCCGCGGTTCGGCGTGATCACGAATGGATCGCTGCCCTGCCCTTCGTACAACGCCTCGACCAGCGAAGCACGATGAGCCAGCACGGCGCGCTGGTTGATGGAGCCCTTGTCGGTCACTTCGCCCTTGTCGATGGAGGGTGGCTCGGCCAGCACGTGCAGGCGCGCAGGGCGGTTGGCGCTGCCGGTGCCCTCGCTCCACAGCTTGTCGGCCAGCTTCTGGAAGAAGCCGCGCACCGCCGGGTGGTGCAGCACCTCGGGCAGCGGCGTGCTCTCGGCCACGCCGGCGAGCTTGCGGCACTCGTCGGCGCGCGGGAAGACCAGCAGGCCGATCTCGTCGCGGTTCAGGCCGGTGACGACCGCGTCCTGCACGCAGGGGTCGCCCGCGGCGATGACCTTGGCGCGCAAGGGGCCGACGCTCACGAAGGTGCCGGTCGAGAGCTTGAAGTCCTCGGCGGTGCGGCCATCGAACAGCAGGCCGCGCGTGGGGTGCGCCGGGTCGATGAACTTCACCGCGTCGCCCGTCCGGTAGAAGCCCTCCTCGTCGAAGGCCTCGCCCGTCTGCTCCGGCGCACGCCAGTAGCCAGGCATCACGTTGGGGCCGCGGAAGCGGATCTCGGTCTTGCCGTGCGGGTCTCCGCTGGAATCCGGGACCAGCTTCACCTCGACGCCGGGAACCGGCAGGCCGATGTGGCCCGAGGCCACGTCGGTGCCGACGGCGAAGGTGCACGAGGGCGCGGTCTCGGTCATGCCCAGACCGGTGATGATGCGGATGCGCTCGCCCACCGTCGCTTCCGCGTGGCGGTCCAGCTTGTCCCACACGGCCTGGGAGAGGCCGGCGCCGGCGAACATGAAGGCCTTGACCTTGGCGAAGAGCCTCTCGCGCAGCAGCGCGTCGGTGTCCATCGCGGCGGCGATCTCCTCGAAGCCCTTGGGCACGTTGAAGTAGACGGTCGGCGAGATCTCGCGCAGGTTGCGCAGCGTCTCGGCGATGCCCCTGGGCGTGGGCTTGCCCTCGTCAATGTAGAGCGTGCCGCCGTTGTAGAGCACGATGCCGACGTTGTGGTTGCCGCCGAAGGTGTGGTTCCACGGCAGCCAGTCCACCAGCACCGGCGGCTCCTCGGCGAGGAAGGCCATGGCCTGGCGGATCATCTGCTGGTTGGCGCAGATCATCCGGTGGGTGTTGATCACGCCCTTGGGCTGCTTGGTGGAGCCGGAGGTGAAGAGGAACTTGGCGATGGTGTCGGGCCCGACCGCGGCATGCGCGGCCCGCACGCCCTCACCCGGCCTCGTGGACAGCAGGGAGTCGAAGGCGATCGTCTCGCGGCCTTCGACCTGGCCTTCGGTCAGCACCACGGCCACGTCGGCCGGCACCGTGGCCGCGATGGCCTTGGCATACGCGGCCGAGGAAGCGAAGACCAGGCCCGGCGTCGTCGTGGCCAGGATGTGGCGCAGCTTGCCGTAGTCCTGCGAGACCAGCGAGTAGGCCGGCGAGACGGGCACGTAGGGCACGCCGGCCCACATCGCGCCGAGGGCCAGCGTGAGGTACTCGATGTCGTTGTCCGACAGGATGGCGACGGGCCGCTCGGCGCTGAGCTTGAGGTCGACCAGCGCCTGGCCGATGGCCTGGGCCCGCTCGAGCATCTGCCGGTAGCTGACGCGGCGCCAGTCGCCGCCGTGGTCTCGTTTCGCCACGAAGGTGCGGTCAGGCGCTTCGGCGGCCCACTGCTCCAGCGCGTCGGTCAGGCGATCGGGGAACCAGCGCAGTTCCTCGGTCGAACGCAGGATCTGCGTGCCGTCGGCTCGCGTTTCCAGCGTGGCCTCGGTGCAGCCGCCGACGGAGGCCGCGCGGTAGCGGATGTTCATGCTTGCCCCCTTCGGCGCTGAGCGCCGGTTCCCCCCAGGGGGAGCCGGCGCTTCGGGATCGGCCCAGCAGCGCCGATCATGACTTGACGACCTTGTTCGCGCGGCCTTCGAGGAAGGCCCGCAGGCGGTCCTTCGCATCCGGCGTGCTCTCGGCCACCGCGGCCATCAGCGACTCGGTGAACAGGCCCTGGTCCTGCGACTGGTCGGCGATGCGGGGCAGCGCATGCATCACCGCGAAGTTCGACATCGGCGCATTGCTCGCGATGCGCTGTGCCAGCTCCAGCGCCTTGGCGAAGCCCGCGCCGTCGGCCACGGCGTACTGCGCGAGGCCGGCCTGCACGCCCTCGTCGCGGTCGTAGACGCGGCCGGTGAGCATCATGTCCGTCATGCGTGCCACGCCCATCAGGCGCGGCACGCGCACCGAGCCGCCGCCGCCGACGAAAAGGCCGCGCTGGCCTTCGGGCAGGCCGAAGTAGGCCGAGGCTTCGGCAACGCGCACATGGCAGCTCGAAGCCAGCTCCAGGCCGCCGCCGACCACCGCGCCATGCAGCACCGCGATCACGGGCACGCGGCCGAACTGGATCTGGTCGAAGGCGGCATGCCACATGCGCGAATGCAGCACGCCTTCACGCACGTCGCGCTCGACCAGCTCGGACAGGTCCAGCCCGGCGCAGAAGTGCTCGCCCTCGCCCGTGAGAACGACCGCCCGGACCTCCTCGGGCAGGTTCACGAAGGCGGTGTGCAGCTGGGTGATCAGCGTGTCGCTGATGGCATTGCGCTTGGCCGGGCGGTTCAGGCGCAGGTGGGCGATGGGGCCGGCCAGCTCGATGCGAAGCAGGTCCAGCTGGGCCAGCAGGCCGCCGGCGGGTTGGAAGGCAAGGCCGTCAGGGGTGCTCATGGGCGCTCCGAATGTTTATGCAATTTAACTAAATCATCGGAACTACCGCCACTTGGTACTAACCCTTATCCATGAATCTCTACGAGCGGAAAGGGACTCTCGACCGGCTTGCGTCGCGCCGATTTGTTTATGAAAATGAACTAACGGCCCCAGCCTTGAAAGACCGCCCCGCCATGAACACCGCCGAGCTGATCGCCATCGACACCCACACCCATCTGGAGGTGTCGTGCCGCAACCCCTTCGACAACTACGGGGAGGAGTACGACCGCGCGGCGGACAAGTACTTCCGCTCGAGCAAGCGGCCGACGATGCAGGAGACGATCGACTTCTACCGCGAGAAGAAGATTGGTTTCGTGAACTTCACGGTCGACGCCGAGACCCAGCTCGGCCGCCGCCGCATCCCCAACGAGGAGATCGCCGAGGCCGCGCTCGCCAACCCGGACATCATGATCGCCTTCGGCAGCATCGACCCGCACAAAGGCAAGTTCGGCGCGCGCGAGGCGCGCAAGCTGGTCGAGGAGTACGGCGTCAAGGGCTTCAAGTTCCACCCGACCGTGCAGGGCTTCGAGCCGGCGGACCGCATGGCCTGGCCGATCTACGAGGTCATCAACGAGTACAAGCTGCCCGCCGTCTTCCACAGCGGCCACTCGGGCATCGGCTCGGGCATGCGCTGCGGCGGCGGCCTGCGCCTGCAGAACTCCAACCCGATGATGCTGGAGGACGTGGCGATGGCCTTCCCCGACATGCAGATCGTCGTCGCCCACCCCAGCTGGCCCTGGCAGGACGAGGCCCTGAGCCTGGCGCTGCACAAGCCCAACATCTGGATCGACCTCTCCGGCTGGAGCCCGAAGTACTTCCCCGCCCAGCTGGTGCAGTACGCCAACACCCTGCTGAAGGACCGCATCCTCTTCGGCAGCGACTTCCCCCTCATCACCCCCGATCGCTGGCTGGCGGACTTCGAGGAGGCGGGCTTCAAGGACTCGGTGAAGCCGTTGATCCTGAAGGAGAACGCGAAGAGGTTGCTGGGCTTGGCGTAGTCAAGCCAGGCCGCGGGCCGCTGCAGTCAGCAGCGCCCGCGAATAGCGCTTGTGAAACCCCAGCAGCGCGTGGAAGAGAAAGCCCATGCGCGGCTTCGCGGACCTATCGCCGCGCCGGCGAGGCACCACCGCGGAGCCGAAGTACAGCCGGGTGCCGCCCCGCCCGTCCGGCTCGGTCATCAGCCAGGAGCGAGTGCCGCCCACGGCATCGGCGAGCAGCAGCTGGTCTGGCGTGCGGTCTTCCACGGTCCACGCGGCGAAGCGATCGCGCTGCGCACGAGCCAGTTCACCGGCCTGGGCATCGGTGGAGGGACGCGCGGCCAGCAGCGCGAGGATCCGGCGCTCCAGCTTGAACAGCCCGGTCGTGTAGAACGCCTCGACGTACTCGGCCTGGCTCACCGGGCGGGCAACCGTGGTGACGTAGCAATCCGCGTAGCCCTGCTCGCCGCCGTAGCGGGCCAGCAGCGCGCGGGCGGGCAAGGGATGCTCGGCGACGACCGGCGCGCCGGCGGGCGCGGGTGGGGTCGTCGGGTGGGCCTGGTCGTCCATGCGGGTGTCCGGAGCCTGGGGTGTTCGCCTTTTACACCCGTTCAGCGGCCGGCGAAGGGACTTGTGCAAAGCAATTCATGGCTTCGCCGCCTTCGCGCCGGATGCCCCTGCCCGTATCGCCCGCGGCCCCGCACAATCCGCGCACCCGACGCCATGCAAACCCCACCGTGAACCGACGAGAGTCCCTCAAGCACCTCGCTGCCTCGACGGCGGCCTGGGCCCTGCCCGCCTTCGCCCAGGACAAGACCATCGTGCTGGGCCAGTCCGCCGCCCTGACCGGGCCGGCGGCCCAGCTGGGCATCCAGATGCGCGCCGGCGCCAGCGTGTACTTCGACGCGCTCAATGCCGCAGGCGGCGTGAACGGGCATCGCATCGAGCTGGTCAGCCTCGACGACGGCTACGAGCCCGACCGCTGCAAGAGCAACACCGACAAGCTGATCAAGGACAAGGTCTTCGCCCTGTTCGGCTATGTCGGCACACCCACCTCGCTGGCCGCGCTGCCGCTGGTCAACGAGGCGAAGATCCCCTTCTTCGCGCCCTTCACCGGCGCGGAGGCGCTGCGCGATCCCTTCAGCCGCTACGTCTTCCACCTGCGGGCCTCGTACTTCCAGGAGACCGCGCTGATCGTCAACCAGCTCGTCTCGCTGGGGTTGCGCAAGATCGCCGTGTTCTACCAGGACGACAGCTACGGCAAGGCGGGCTTCGAGGGCGTGCGCCGCGCCCTGAAGGCGCACTCGCTGGACCCGGTCGCGACCGGCACGGTGGTGCGCAACTCCGTCGACGTCGCGCAGGCCGTGAGCCAGATCGTGCCGGCCCGGCCCGACGCGGTGGTGCAGATCAGCGCCTACAAGTCCTGCGCGGCCTTCATCAGGCAGGCACGAAAGGCGGGTTACGGCGGCACCTTCTACAACGTGTCCTTCGTCGGCACGCAGGCTCTGGCGGACGAGCTCGGCGCGCAGGGCAACGGCGTCGTCGTCAGCCAGGTGATGCCCTTCCCCTTCTCCACCACGAGCGTCATCTCGCGCGAGTACCTCGATGCCCTGCGCAAGGCGGGCGGCAACGCCAAGCCGAATTATTCGAGCATGGAGGGCTATCTTGCCGCCAAGGTGTTCGCCGAAGGCTTCAAGCGTGCCGGCAACAACCCGACGCGCGACAGCTTCATCGCCGGCCTGGAATCGATCCAGAACACCAGCTTCGGCGGCTTCAACGTCAACTTCGGGCCGCGCCAGCACGTCGCGTCGAGCTTCGTCGACCTGTCGATGCTCACTGAAGACGGCAAGGTGCGGCACTAGCTCGATGCGAGGCGGGCTGGAGGACTTCGCAGCACGTACGTCCCCCCGTTCGCCTTGAGCCTGTCGAAAGGGAACGCGCAGGTCGGAGCGGCTTCGACAAGCTCAGCCCGAACGGTGGAGAACTTCGCAGCACATACATCCCCCCGTTCGCCTCGAGCCTGTCGAAAGGGAACGCGCAGGTCGCAGCGGCTTCGACAAGCTCAGCCCGAACGGTGGGGGACTTCGCAGCACGTACATCCC
>CAMLGG010000214.1 GCA_946479475.1 uncultured Ideonella sp.
ACCGTGTACCCGAGCGGCCGGTCGGCTTCAGAAGCCGACCGGCCTTTTTTCTTTCTCACGCGGCTTGAGGCAAGGCACTGAAGCGCTTCACGCCGTCCGTGCCCGTCGTCTGCCGGACGAGCCCCTGGCTGAGCAAGGCATGCAGATGCGCGATGGCCTCGCCCATGGCAAAGGTCGTCTGGTGAAGATCCAGCGGCCGCTTGAAGAGCACCGGCAGCAAGTCCGCCGCGCTCGTGGGCCGCTCGCGGCACGCGGACAGCGCCTCGGCCAGGCGGTCGTCGTGGTGCGATTTCAACTGGTCGATGCGCGAATGCAGGCCGACGAAGGGCTTGCCGTGCGAAGGCAGCACCAGCGTTTCGGCCGGCAGCGAGCGCAGGCGATCGATCGAGGCGAGGTAGAGCGGCAGCGGGTCGGCCTCGGGCTCGAGGTCGATCACGCTGACGTTGGTCGAGATGCGCGGCAGCACCATGTCGCCGGAGATCAGCACGCCCCGCGAGGGGCCGTGCAGGGCCATGTGCTCGGGGGCGTGGCCGAAGCCCGCGATGGATTGCCAATCGACGCCGCCGATGGCCACGCGCTGGCCGTCCATCAGCCGGCGGAAGGCGGCCGGCACGGACGGGACCATCGAGGCGTAGTAGTTGCGGCGGGCCCGCACCTTGTCCAGTGCCTCCGGGTCGGTCAGACCATGCGCACCAAAAAAGCGCGCGGCGCTTTCGCCGCCGAAGCCGGTCGTCTGCTGGCTGGCCATGCGGGCCGCGTTCCAGTCCGTCGCGCTGATCCACAGGCGGCAGTCCCAGCGCTCGCACAGCCAGTCGGCCAGGCCGATGTGGTCCGGATGCATGTGGGTCACGATCACCCGCAGCACGGGCAGGCCTTCGAGTGCCTGCGAGAACACCTGCTCCCAGGCGGCGCGGGTCGGGTCGGTCGCGATGCCGCAGTCGACGATCGCCCAGCCCTCGCGGCCCGCCTCGTCGCGGTCGCGCAGCAGCCACAGGTTGATGTGGTCCAGCGCGAAGGGCAGGCCCATGCGCAGCCAGCGGATGCCGGGGGCGACCTCTATCGTTTCACCGGGTGCCGGCAGCCGGTCGCCGAAAGGGTAGTGAAGCTGGTTCTCGAAAGGATTGCTCATGAGGAAGCCGTCGACTCGCGTAGACTGACGTTTACGTTAACGTCAAGTCTATCCATGAGTGCTCCCGCACGCCCGAAGTCGGTCTTGACCCCTGCCGAGCAGGCCGCGCCGACCTTCACCATCACCGAGCTGGCGCAGGAATTCGACATCACCCCCCGGGCGATCCGCTTCTACGAGGATGTCGGCCTGCTGGAGCCTGCACGGGCGGGGCGAAACCGCGTCTACACCCACCGCGACCGTACGCGTCTGAAGCTGACGCTGCGCGGCAAGCGCCTCGGGCTGTCGCTGCAGGAGATCAAGCAGCTGGTCGACATGTACGAGTCCGGCAGCGACGAGCGGCCCCAGCTGGAGGCCTTTCTCGCGGTGCTGGGCGAGCACCGCCGGCAACTGGAGCAGCAGCTGGAGGACATCCAGGTGACGCTGGCCGAGATCGAGCAGCACGAGGCGCGCTGCCGGTCCCTCATCGGCGCCAAGGGAGCCAAGGCGGCCAGGCCACGGGCGAGCGCCAAGGCCGCCTGAGGCCACGCGAGGTTGCGGGGACGGCCTGCTTGTTATGATTGACGTTTACGTAAACGTCAACCGAGGCCGCCGTGACGCCGGCGCCATCGCAGGCCCTTCGTACACTGGCGCGACCACTTCTTCGCACCCCGACGATGTCCACCCAGCTGACCGAACTGTTCGACAACAACCGCGCCTGGGCCGATGCCACCGAGGCACGCGAGCCGGGCTTCTTCACCCGCCTGCTCAACCAGCAGACACCGCAGTACCTGTGGATAGGCTGCTCCGACAGCCGCGTGCCGGCCAACGAACTCGTCGGCCTGCTGCCCGGCGAGCTCTTCGTCCACCGCAACGTCGCCAACGTGCTGGTGCACTCCGACCTCAACGCCCTGTCGGTCATCCAGTTCGCCGTCGACGGACTGAAGGTACAGCACATCATCGTCGTCGGCCACTCCAACTGCGGCGGCGTTCGCGCGGCCCTGCACAACACCCGGCTCGGCCTGGTCGACAACTGGCTCCACCACGTGCAGGACGTGCGCCATCAGCATCGCGCCTGGCTGGACACCGTGGCCCCGGAAGCCCAGGTCAACGCCCTGGTCGAGCTCAACGTCCTGGAGCAGGCGCGCAACGTCTGCACCACGACGGTGGTGAAGGACGCCTGGTCCCGTGGCCAGACGGTGGTCGTCCACGGCTGGGTCTACGGCCTGCACAACGGGCTGCTGAAGGACCTGGCGATGACCGTGCAGGGCCCGGGCGACCTGGAGCCGGCCTATGCCGCCGCGCTGGCCGGCATCCACGCCCGCTACGCCGAACCGGCCGCCTGAGCGCATGTTCCCGCAGCAGCTCACCGACACGCGGGCCTTCGACATCGCGAGCGCGATGCTCGACGGCTTCAACAAGCACTACCGCCTGTTCCGCGAGGTGGGCCGCATCGCCAAGCAGCGCTTCGAGCAGGCCGACTGGCATGGCCAGCAGCGCGCACAGCGCGAGCGCATCGAGTTCTACGACCGCCGGGTGGAGGAGAACGCCGAGCGCCTGACCACCGAGTTCAAGGCCCACTCGCTGCCGATGGACGTCTGGCAGCAGATCAAGCTGCACTACATCGGCCTGCTGACCAACCACCACCAGCCCGAGTGCGCCGAGACCTTCTTCAACTCGGTCACGACGAAGATCCTGCACCGCAGCTACTTCCACAACGAGTTCATCTTCGTGCGGCCGGCGATCTCCACCGAGTACATCGAGAACGACGAGCCGGGCGACGCGCCGACCTATCGCGCCTACTACCCGACGTTGGAGACGCTGCACGAGGCGGTGGTGCGCATGATCACCAACTTCCAGCTCGAGCGGCCCTTCGCCGACCTGGATCGCGACGTCGCCGACGTGGTGGCCGCGATGGGGAGGAAGCTCGGCGACTTTCGCCCGCGAGCCAACTTCCAGATTCAGGTCCTGTCGAGCCTGTTCTACCGCAACAAGGGCGCGTATGCGGTGGGCAAGATCGTCAACGGCTTCTCCGAGCTGCCCTTCGCCCTGCCCATCCTGCATGACGAGCAGGGCCGCCTGACGATAGACGCGGCCCTGTTCGGCGAGGACGACCTGCTGCTGCTGTTCAGCTTCGCGCGGGCCTACTTCCTGGTCGACATGGAGGTGCCTTCGGCGTACGTCACCTTCCTGCGCTCGCTGATGCCGCGCAAGCCGCGCTGGGAGCTCTACAACGCGATAGGCCTGCAGAAGCAGGGCAAGAACATCTTCTACCGCGACTTCCTCTACCACCTGCGCCACAGTTCGGATCACTTCCGCATCGCGCCGGGCATCAAGGGCATGGTGATGCTGGTGTTCGACCTTCCGAGCTTCCCGTTCGTCTTCAAGGTCATCAAGGACTACTACCCGCCGCAGAAGGACACGACGCGCGCCGAGATCATGCGCAAGTACCGCCTGGTCAAGGAGCACGACCGGGTGGGCCGCATGGCCGACACGCTGGAGTTCAGCAACGTGGCCTTCCCGCGCTCGCGCTTCGAGGACGAGCTGATCGAGGAGCTGCAGAAGTTCTGCCCCAGCCTGCTGGAGATCTCCGACCGCGACGGCGACGGCCAGACCGAGGTCATCCTCAACCACGTCTACATCGAGCGGCGGATGATCCCGCTGAACATCTTCCTGGCCGATGCGACGCGCCAGCAGATGGAGCATGCGGTGGTCGAGTACGGCAACGCGATCAAGGACCTGGTGGCCGCCAACATCTTCCCTGGCGACATGCTTTGGAAGAACTTCGGCGTGACCCGCCACGGCAAGGTCGTCTTCTACGACTACGACGAGATCGAGTACCTCACCGACTGCAACTTCCGCCGCGTGCCGCCACCTCGCCACGAGGAGGACGAGATGTCGGGCGAGGTCTGGTACTCGGTCGGGCGGCACGACGTCTTCCCCGAGACCTTCGGCCCCTTCCTGCTCGGCAACCCCACGGTGCGCGAGATCTTCATGAAGCACCACGCCGAGCTGCTGGACGCCGACTTCTGGCAAAGCCACAAGCAGCGCATCGCCGCGGGCCATGTGCATGATGTGTTCCCCTACGACCCCGACAAGCGCTTCTCGGTGCAGCGGCGGGGCGGCGCGCGCAGCGCGCATTTCTGAGAGTCTTCGCAAGGAGTTTCCAAATGGCTGATTCCATCGTCATCGCTTCCGCCGCGCGCACGCCCATCGGCGGCCTGCTCGGCGATTTCTCTTCGCTGGCTGCCTGGGAGCTGGGCGCGGTGGCGATCAAGGCTGCCGTGGAGCGCGCCGGGGTGCCGGGCGACGCCGTCGACGAGGTGCTGATGGGCAACTGCCTGATGGCCGGCCAGGGCCAGGCGCCGGCCCGCCAGGCCATGCGCCGCGCCGGCCTGCCAGATTCGACCGGCGCCGTCACCATGAGCAAGATGTGCGGCTCGGCGATGCGCACCATGATGTTCGCCCACGACATGCTGGTGGCCGGCTCGGCCGAGGTGATGGTGGCCGGCGGCATGGAGAGCATGACCAACGCGCCGCACCTGATGTTCGCCCGCAAGGGAGTCAAGTACGGCTCGGCCGCGATGTACGACCACATGGCCATGGACGGCCTGGAGGATGCGTACGAGCGCGGCAAGGCCATGGGCGTGTTCGCTGAAGCCTGCGTCGCCAAGTACCAGTTCAGCCGCGAGGCGATGGACCAGTTCGCCATCTCCTCCACCATGCGCGCCAAGGCCGCCAACGAGGATGGCAGCTTCGACTGGGAGATGGCGCCGGTCACGCTGGCGGCCAAGGGTGGCGACACGGTCGTCAAGTTCGACGAGCAGCCCTTCAAGGCCAAGCTCGACAAGATCCCGGGCCTGAAGCCGGCCTTCAAGAAGGACGGCGCGATCACGGCCGCTTCGTCGTCCTCGATTTCCGACGGCGCCGCGGCGCTGGTGCTGATGCGTGAATCCACCGCTTCCCGCCTGGGTGCGAAGCCGATCGCGCGCATCGTCTCGCATGCAGTGCACGCGCAAGCGCCCGAGTGGTTCTCGACCGCGCCGGCCGGTGCCATCGCCAAGGCGCTGAAGAAGGCTGGCTGGGCCGCGAATCAGGTCGACCTGTGGGAGGTGAACGAAGCCTTCGCCGCGGTCACCATGGCCGCGATGGCCGAGTTCAAGTTGCCGCACGAGATCGTCAATGTGCACGGCGGCGCGTGTGCGCTGGGGCACCCCATCGGCGCCTCGGGCGCCCGCATCGTCGTGACGCTGCTCGGTGCCTTGCGCAAGCAGGGCAAGAAGCGCGGCATGGCGGCGCTGTGCATCGGCGGCGGCGAGGCCACCGCGCTGGCCGTCGAGCTGCTGTGACGCCCACGGTCCTCATCGTCGGGGCCTCGCGGGGCATCGGGCTGGAGCTGGCGACGCAGTACCTCGCCGAGGGCGCGCGCGTGTTCGCCACGGCGCGCGACGACGAAGCGCTGGCGAAGCTGCGCGGCCTGGGCGCGCGGGTGCTGCGCCTGGACGTGACGGACGCGGCGAGCGTGTCCGGCCTGGCCTGGCAGCTCGATGGCGAGGCCTTCGACACGGTGGTGGTCAATGCCGGCGTCTATGGCCCGAGCACGAGCGGGCTCGAAACGCCGACCGAAGCGGATTTCGACCGCGTGATGCACACCAACGTGCTGGGCCCGATGCGCGTGATCCCGCAGCTGGCCGATGCGCTGGCCGAGGGCGCGAGGCTGGGCGTGATTTCGTCGCGGATGGGCTCCATGGGCCTGCGGGCGAGCGCCGGCGGCTGGCTCTACCGCGCCTCCAAGGCGGCGGTGAACTCGGTGCTGAAGGACGCCTCCATCGCCCTCGCGGATCGCGCCATCTGCGTCGCGCTGCATCCCGGCTGGGTGCGCACCGACATGGGCGGCGAAGGCGCCGACCTCGACGTGTCCGACAGCGTGCGCGGCCTGCGCTCCACGCTGGCCGCACTGACGCCGGCCGACAACGGCCGCTTCCTGAACCACGACGGCCAGCCGCTGGAGTGGTAGCCGCCCACAAGAGACTCCGGAGACATCGATGTTGTTGAGCGAAGACCATCGCGCCGTGCAGGACGCCGTGCGCGCCTTCGTGCAGGACCAGATCGCACCGAACGCGGCGCGCTGGGACAAGGAGCACCACTTCCCGGCCGCCGAGCTCAAGGGCCTGGCGGAGCTGGGCTGCTATGGCGTCGCGGTGCCCACCGACTACGACGGGGCAGGGCTGGACTACCTGGCGCTGTCGCTGATCCTCGAGGAGATCGCGGCCGGCGACGGCGGCACCTCGACGGTCGTCAGCGTCAACAACTGCCCGGTCTGCTCGATCCTGATGGCCTTCGCCACCGAGGAGCAGAAAGAGCGCTTCCTCAAGCCGCTCGCGCGTGGCGAGTTGCTTGGCGCGTTCTGCCTGACCGAGCCGCACGTCGGCTCGGAGGCCGGCGGCCTGCGCACCACCGCGACGCTCGACGGCGACCACTACGTGCTCAACGGCGTCAAGCAGTTCATCACCTCCGGCAAGAACGGCGACGTGGCGATCGTGATGGCGGTGACCGACAAGGCCGCGGGCAAGAAGGGCATCTCGGCCTTCGTGGTGCCGACCAGCACCCCGGGCTACACGGTGGCGCGCATCGAGGACAAGATGGGCCAGCACTCCAGCGACACGGCCCAGATACTGTTCGAGAACTGCCGCGTGCCGGTGGCCAACCGCCTGGGCGAGGAAGGCCAGGGCCTGAGGATCGCGCTGTCCGGCCTGGAGGGCGGGCGCATCGGCATCGCCAGCCAGTCCGTCGGCATGGCGCGGGCGGCCTTCGAGGCGGCGTTGAAGTACGCCAAGGAGCGGGTCGCCTTCGGCCAGCCCATCTTCGAGCACCAGGCGGTGCAGCACAAGCTGGCCGACATGGCCACGCAGATCGAGGCCGCGCGCCAGCTCATCTGGCATGCCGCCAGCCTGAAGGACGCCGGCCGGCCCTGCCTGAAGGAAGCCGCGATGGCGAAGCTTTTCGCCAGCGAGATGGCCGAGCGCGTGTGCTCCATGGCCATCCAGGTCCACGGCGGCTACGGCTACGTCAGCGACTTCCCCGTCGAGCGCATCTACCGCGACGTTCGCGTCTGCCAGATCTACGAGGGAACCTCCGAGGTCCAGAAGATCCTGATCGGCCGGGCGCTGGCCTGATGCCGCGCCAGGGCGCCGCGCTGCCGGCCCTGTGCTCCGGGCGGCTTTCGTCGTATCGTCATTCGCCATGAAAGCGCCGATCGACTTCTATTTCGACTTCTCGTCGCCCTACTCGTACGTCGCCAACGAATGGATCGACGCCCTGGCCGCGCGCCACGGCCGGACGGTGCGGAGGCAGGCCATCCTGCTGGGTGTCACTTTCACGGCAGCAGAACTGCGCAGCCCGGTCGCCTATCCGATCAAGCGTGACTACGCCTATCGCGACTTCCTTCGCTCGGCCCGCTTCGAGCGCGTGCCCTACACCCAGCCCGAGCCCTTCCCCATCCCGACGCAGAACGCTGCGCGCATCTTCTGGTGGCTCAAGGACAGCGAGGGGGAAGACGCCGCCGCGGCCTGGGCGCGCGCGGGCTTCCGGGCCTACTTCACCCGCGGCGTGCCGCTCAACGACCCGGCCGCGCTGAAGGCGCTGGCGGCCGAGGCAGGCCTCGACGCGGAGGCCGCGGAGCATGCCTGGAACAACCCGATGTGGAAGGAGCGGTTGAAGCGGGCCAACGACGAGGCCATCGCCGCCGGCGTGTTCGGCGCGCCTTTCTTCGTCATCGACGGCGAGCCCTTCTGGGGCAACGACCGCAAGCCGCAGATCGAGCAGTGGCTGGCGGCCGGTCCGTTCTGATCCGGGCGGCGCGTGCCGCTCGGACCAGGCGGTCACTCGACTCCTACAAGGCGCTGATCGCGATCACCTTGCGCTCGACCGCGGGGGCGGCTGCGGGCGGCTCTCCGGCCGCGAAGCGCTGAAGCAGATCGGCCTGCAGGGCCCGCGCGGTCGCCACGTTGGCCAGTTTCACGTGGCCGTAGCCGCGGATGCGCTCGGGCAGCTTGGCCAGTGCGACGGCAGCCGCATGGTTGGCCGGTGACAGCGTCGGCAGCAACGTGCCGCGAAGCAGATCCTCGTAGTCCTGCGCCAGCTGCCGTTCGAGCTTGCGCTCCTCGGTGTGGCCGAAGGGGTCGAGCCAGGTGCCGCGGACGCGCCGGGCTTTCGCCAGCCAGCGAAAGGCACTCATCATCCACGGGCCGAAGCGCAGCTTGCGCGGCCGGCCGTCCGGGCCGGGCCGGGCCAGCAGCGGCGGCGCCAGATGGAAGTTGAGCGTGCCGCCGGGCTCGAAAGTCTCGGCCAGCGCGGCCTGGAAGCGGCCGTCGGTGTAGAGCCGCGCGACCTCGTACTCGTCCTTGATCGCCAGCAGGCGAGAGAACTGGCGCGCCACGGCCTCGGTCATCGGCGTGCCCTCGATGCCGAGCGCAGTCTCGCGTGCCTGCACCGCGTCGACGAGGGATCGATAGCGCTGGGCGAGCGCCGCGTCCTGGTAATCGGCGAGGAAGGCCATGCGGCGCTCCACCAGGCCGCCAGTGCCGAAGAGCTGGCCGGCGGCCGGATCGGCCGGCGCCATACGGCCGGCCAGACGTTCGAGCGCCGACGGGTCGACAGCCGCCAGGCGCCCCAGAGCGAAGGCCATCTTGTTCGACTCGATCGCCACGCCGTTGAGCTCGATGGCGCGCAGCAATGCAGCCTCGCTCACGGGCACGAGGCCGCGCTGGAAGGCGGCGCCCAGCATCACGATGTTGCTGGGCATGGTGTCGCCCATCAAGCGCTGCGCGATGTCCTGTGCATCGAGCGTGGACACCAGGTCTTCGCCCGCCGCGAATTTCAGCTTGGCCAGCAGCGCACGCGCCTGCAGGCTCGCATCGGGATTTCGCACGAAGGCGGCGGTGGCCAGCTCATGCGTGTTGGCCAGCACCACGGTGCGCCCGTGCTTGACGGTGCCCAGCGCA
>CAMLGG010000215.1 GCA_946479475.1 uncultured Ideonella sp.
CCAGGTGGATCACCTCGGCGCCCATGCCCTGCAGGATGCGCCGCATGATGTTGATCGCGGCGTCGTGGCCGTCGAACAGCGACGCGGCGGTGACGAAGCGCACCTTGTTCGTCGGGCGGTAGGCGGCCAGGGCCTTGTATTCGGCAGACAGGTCGGTCATGGCTTGCTCGGCGGAGGGTGGATCACGATTGACGTTTACGTAAACGTCAATTGTGCATGATGGGCCTGGGCTTGTCGGCAGTCTGGCATCCGGGTTCCGCTCGTGGTCCGGGTTTTCCCTGAGGCGCCGTGACGGCGGGGTGACTGTTACGCTGCGCGTCCATGAGCTTTCTCGCCATCGACATCGGCAACACCCGGCTGAAATGGGCGCAGTACGCGTCTCCGCAGCCGGGGGCCGCGCTGATGTCGCATGGGGCCGCCTTCCTCGAGACCATCGACGAGCTGGCCGAGAAGGAGTGGAAGGCCCTCCCGGCACCGCGCAGCATGCTGGGCTGCGTGGTGGCTGGCGAGGCCGTACGCCGGCGCGTCGAGGAGCAGCTGGAGCTGTGGGACGTGGCGCCCCGCTGGGTGGTGCCTTCGGTCCACGAAGCCGGCGTGACGAACGGCTACGACCATCCAGCCCGACTGGGCGCCGACCGCTGGGTGGCGATGATCGGCGCCCGGGGCCATGTGCTGGCCCGCGGCCCCGCCCGGCCGGTGCTGGTGGTGATGATCGGCACGGCCGTGACCGTCGATGCGCTCGATGGCGAAGGCAAGTTCCTGGGCGGCCTGATCCTGCCCGGCCACGGCATCATGCTGCGCGCCCTGGAGAGCGGCACGGCGGGCCTGCGCGTGCCGACGGGCGAGGTGCGGCGCTTCCCCGCCAACACATCCGACGCACTGACCAGCGGCGGCACCTACGCCATCACCGGCGCGATAGAGCGCATGCACCGCCACCTGTCGGATCACTGCGGCGAGGAGCCGGTGGTGCTCGTCACCGGCGGCGCCGGCTGGAAGGTCACGCCCTACGTCGACCACCCCCACGAGTTGATCGACTCACTCATCTTCGACGGCCTGCTCGAGATCCAGTCGCACCGTCTTGCGCTCTGAGCGCGCTTCGGCGGGCGGCAAGGCTTCCCGCAGTCCGATGATCTCCTTGCGCAGGGCGGCCATCTCGCGGCGCATGTCGCGCAGGATCTCGCGCTCTATCCGTCGCTCCTCCGTCTCGACCCAACGCGCTGCGATGGCGGCGGTGACGAGCGACAGCACGCCGTAGCCGAGCAGTACAACGAAGACGGCGAAGATGCGCGAGGCCGGGGTCGTGGGCACGAGGTCGCCATAACCGACGGTCGCGGCGGTGGTGAAGGCCAGCCACAGGCCGCTGGCCAGATCCGGGGTCGTCGGTTCGAGCAGCCAGAAGCCGGCGCCGCAGGCACCCAGCACGGCGAGGGAGGTGAGGAGCAGGTAGCCCAGGCCGCCCCGGCTGATGAGGTGCTGGACGGTCCACACCATCCGGGCCAGCGTGAGGAAGGCCACGCCCAGTCGAGTGCTCAAGGCGAGGGCGGAGTGTTCGCTGCTGGGCAGCACGGCGGCCACAAGCAGGCCGGCGATCAGCAGCACGTCCGTGGCGTTGGCCCGCAGGTGGGCCAGCGGCTCGTGCGAAAGGATCGCGACATGGGCCAGCGCCACGGTCAGCGTGGCGGCCGCGAGCAGATAGATGGCCACCGCCACCGACGAAGGCGTCTGTGGCAGCAGGTCCACATAGAACGCCGGGATGGTGGCGATCAGCGCCAGCAGCAGCGGCCAGCGCCAGCGACGCTCCGCGCGGGCGGCGGCCACGTTTTCGCGCGGCGCGCGCAGGAGACCCCATCGCGAGGTGGCGGTGAAGGCATGCGAATCCAGGGCGAGGTGGCGCCAGCTCATCCTCGCAGGCTAGCCGTGCCGGACCCTGAGCCCTTGATCCGGCTCAAGCCCGGCATGGCCGCCGGTCAGAGGATGTAGCGCGAGAGATCCTCGTTGCGGGCCAGCTCGCCGAGCTTGGCCGAAACCGCCGCGGCATCGAGCTTCACCGTCTCGCCGCCACGCTGCGGGGCATCGAAGCTCAGCTCGTCGAGCAGGCGCTCCAGCACCGTGGCCAGCCTTCGCGCCCCGATGTTCTCGGTCCGCTCGTTGACCTCGTAGGCGATCTCGGCCAGGCGGTGGATGGCATCGGCGCCGATCTCGAGGGTCACGCCCTCGGTGGCCAGCAGGGCCTGGTATTGCTGGATCAGGTTGGCCTGGGTGCTGCCGAGAATGGCTTCGAAGTCGGCCACCGACAGCGCCTGCAGTTCCACGCGGATCGGGAAGCGGCCCTGCAGCTCGGGGATCAGGTCGCTCGGCTTGGACAGGTGGAACGCCCCGGAAGCGATGAAGAGGATGTGGTCGGTGCGCACCATGCCGTGCTTGGTGTTCACCGTCGTGCCCTCCACCAGCGGCAGCAGGTCGCGCTGCACGCCCTGGCGGGAGACATCCGCCCCCTGGGTGTTGGCGCGCGACGCCACCTTGTCGATCTCGTCGATGAAGACGATGCCGTTCTGCTCGGCGTTGGCGAGTGCCTTGGCGCGCAGGTCCTCTTCGTTGACCAGCTTGGCGGCCTCTTCCTCGGTCAGCAGCTTCAGGGCCTCGGCGATGCGCAGCTTGCGCGTGGCCTTGCGGGCCGGGCCCATCTGCGAGAACAGGCCCTTGAGCTGCTCGGCCATCTCCTCCATGCCGGGCGGGGTCATGATGTCCATGCCGGGGCGCGCCTCGGCCAGCTCGAGCTCGATCTCCTTGTCGTCGAGCGTGCCTTCGCGCAGGCGCTTGCGCATCACCTGGCGCGCCGTGGAGTCGCCGCCTTCCTCGGCCGCGCTGCTGCTGCCGAAGCCCATGTGCCGCGGTGGCGGCACGAGCACGTCGAGCACGCGCTCCTCGGCAGCCTCCTCGGCCCGGGTGCGGGCCTTGGCCATCGCGGCCGCCCGCTCCTGCTTGATGGCCACCTCGACCAGGTCGCGGACGATGGAGTCGACATCCTTGCCGACGTAGCCCACCTCGGTGAACTTGGTGGCCTCGACCTTGATGAAGGGTGCATCGGCCAGCCTGGCGAGTCGGCGGGCGATCTCCGTCTTGCCCACGCCGGTCGGGCCGATCATCAGGATGTTCTTGGGCGTGATCTCGGCGCGCAGCGCCGGCTCCACGCGCTGGCGCCGCCAGCGGTTGCGCAGCGCGATCGCGACGGCGCGCTTGGCCTCGGCCTGGCCGACGATGTGGCGGTCGAGCTCGGAAACGATCTCGCGCGGGGTCATGCTCATCGGGCTTGCTTCTTCCTCAATCGAGGGTTTCGATGGTGTGGTTCTGGTTGGTGTAGATGCAGATCTCGCCGGCGATTTCCAGGGCGCGCTTGACGATGTCGACCGCGCCCATCTCGCTGTGCGCGAGCAGGGCCTTCGCGGCCGCCTGGGCATAAGGGCCGCCAGAGCCGATCGCCGCGATGCCTTGCTCGGGCTCGAGCACGTCGCCGTTGCCGGTGATGATGAGCGAGGCCTCGCGGTCGGCCACGGCGAGCATGGCCTCGAGGTTGCGCAGCACCTTGTCGGTACGCCAGTCGCGGGTGAGCTCGATGGCCGCGCGAACCAGGTGGCCGGAATGCTTGTCGAGCTTGGCCTCGAAGCGTTCGAAGAGGGTGAAGGCGTCCGCGGTGGCGCCGGCGAACCCGGCCAGCACCTTGTCGTGATGAAGGCGGCGCACCTTGCGCGCGCTGGACTTGACGACGGTGTTGCCCAGGGTCACCTGGCCGTCGCCGCCGAGTGCGACCTGCCAGCGGCCATCGGGCAGCCGGCGTCGCACGCTCAGGATGGTCGTGCCGTGATAGGAATCCATGGCGTCAGCATGCCATGGAACGCAAAGGCTCAGGCCTGGCGCAGCTGCGTCGAGACGTGTTCGTTGATGCCCATCGCCCCGAACATCAGCGCGACCAGGCGGTTCACGTCGAAGAAGGTGATCTGGCGGCCCTCGGCCCGCTTGGCGATCACCCAGTTCAGCAGGTCGCCCGCGGCGACGAAATCGACGCGGATCAGCAGCGCGCAGCAGATGCGCACCAGCTTGGAGTCGCCCAGGCGTTGGTCCAGGTGCTTGAGCAGGGCGGCCTGGTCGCCGGCGAGCTGGCCGGAGATCTCGAGCGAGGTCACCGCCACCTCGCCGCGGCCGTCGTCCATGATGGAGGTGCTGACGTCGCCGACCGACGAAAGGATGGCCGAGCGCGTGTTGGTCGACGGGCCGCTCACCCGCACCGTGCAGCGCGTCGGCTCCCAGCTGGGCGGCGAGACCTCGTAGGTGACGCAGTAGTCGATGGCGACGTCGTCGAACTGGTCGGGTCGGTTGACCAGGCGCAAGGCGTCCAGCCGCATCAGCCAGAACGCGGGATCGGCGTCGCGCACGCCGACAGGAGCCGCCTCCTGCAGCACCTCGAACAACTTGTCGGCGGCCAGCCAGCGCATGGAGATCTTCTCGGCCGCCCATTGCTGGAACTGCTGGCGCATGGCCGCCGCGGCCTCGGGCTCGATGCGCTTCAGGTGCGTCCAGTCCAATACCCAGGGCTGCGGCAGCTGCAGAAGCTGCGAGGCGAGCTGCGCCAGCCCTTCGGTGTCCAGGCGCGGCGGGCAGACCCAGCCGACCTGGCTGCCTTCGCCGCCGGCGGCCCGCTGCGGGGCGGTCGCGTCGGACAGCAGCTTGGGCAGCGAATACCACTGCGGCGGGGAACGGCCGCAGCGCTCGGCGAAGACCAGCGCCAGGCTTTCGAAGCGCTGCTGCTGGCCGGTGGCGCGGTAGAGGTCGAACAGCACCAGCCAGGTGTCCTCGTGCCGCTCGCGGGTCGCGCCCGGGCTGGTCAGCTGGACCAGCACGTGCTCGCTGTGGGCGAAATCCGCATTGGCGAAGGAGATCACGGCCTCGTCGAGCTCGGGATCGTGCTTGATCTCCAGCACCTCGACCTCGGGCAGGTCCCCGGCCGGCAGGCGCCCAGCCACGGGGCGCGGCGCCGGCTCGGGAACTGCAGGCTGGACAGGCGGAGCCGGCTTCGGCTCGGGCTCGAACTCGAACGTCAGCGGCGGCAGCTCGCGGGTCGCCGGCGGGGGGGAGGTGACGGGAGCGAGCGCGGGCGGCGCGACAGGCGCGGGCTCCACCACGCCGGCGATCGGAGCCGGCGGGGCGACCGGCCCGGGTGCCGCGCCAGGATCGACCGAGAGCCGCCTGGCCGGCTCCTGCCTCAGGTCCAGCGGCACCGTCGCCTCGGGATCCAGCGGGTGGGTCAGCACAGGGGGCGGCACCTTCAGGTGGGCCGGCGCCGTCGTGGGGCCCGCAGCCGGCGAAGCCGCCTGGCCGGCCAGCGGAGCCGGACGCGAGGGCACCATCGGCGCGAGGCCGACCATCTGCTTCTCGATGGCGTCGATCTTGGCCTTGACCGTCCCGTCGGCCAGGCCCGAAGGCCGGCTGGAGCGGGCATCCACCTCGTCGAGATTGGAGTTGGCCAGGGCGGCCGCCTGCTCGGGCGTCAGGCCTTCGCGGCGGATGCGGCGCAGCATGTCGAGCTCGCGCTTGCGCACGAAGTCGTTGCGCCGCTTGCGCTCGATCATCGCCTTCAGCTCGGCGCGATCGGAGTCGGCGAACTGGCTGAGGCGGCTGTCCTCGGCGCGCTGGATCAGGTCGCGCGCCGGACCCGCGATCGAGCGCACGACGCGGCGCAGGATGCCTTCACCACCGTCGTTGCCGTTCGACATGGGGACTGCGTGTCTTGGCGCGGGGCGAGGCGTCAGTCGCCGAACATCTTCTGCTTCATCTCGCGGCGCTGCTGCGCCTCGAGCGAGAGCGTGGCCGTCGGACGGGCCAGCAGGCGGCCCAGGCCGATCGGCTCGCCGGTCTCGTCGCAGTAGCCATAGTCACCGGCCTCGATGCGGGCCAGCGATTGCGAGATCTTCTTCAGCAGCTTGCGCTCGCGGTCGCGCGTGCGCAGCTCCAGGGCGTGTTCTTCCTCGATGGTGGCTCGGTCGGCCGGGTCGGGGACGATCGAGGTGTCCTCCCTCAGGTGCTCGGTCGTCTCGCCGGCGTTGGACAGCAGCGCGTCCTTCTGCTCCTGCAGCCGGTTGCGGAAGAACTCCAGCTGCTTGTCGTTCATGTACTCGGACTCGGGCATCGCCAGCAGCTCGGCCTCGGTCAGGTCGCGCCCGGCCTTGGTCTTCCAGGCGTTGGCGAGCTTCGGGTCCGCCTTGGCGGCGGTCTTCACGGCATTCATCGGTTCAGGATAGGTCTTGGTCGGCGGCTTCGGCGGAGCGAAGCGGTCGGTGAAGCTGGCGGTGGAAGGTGTCGGCGAGTGGGTCCGCGTGGCGGCGGGCCCGTCGGTCGGCAGTTTGGCGGGTGCCGCCTTGGCCGCGGTGGGTTTGGCGGGCGCTTCGGCGGCGGATTTCACGCTGGCCTCGGCCTTGTCGGCCTTGGCGGAGACGGCCGGTTTCGCGGCAGGCTTCGGTGCGGCGGCGGGCTTCCTGGCGCTCTCCTTCTCGGCGATGGCGCTTTTGGCCGGTGTCTTGCTGCTCACGATCCGTCTCCTCACCACGTGGCACGGGATATGGCGGTTATACCCCTAGGGAGCGTTTGCTTGTGGTGCAACCGCCACGTTTCGGGCGCGCGGATTGTAGCCATGCCATCGGGCAGCCTTGCGGGCTTCAGGCCAGGCACCCCTCCAGGCCTTGCAACAGGATGTCCTTGGGCAGGTCGATGCCGATGAAGACCATCTTGCTGGTCTTCTTCTCGCCCGGGGCCCACTTCGGGCCCAGGTCGCTGCCCATGAGCTGGTGCACGCCCTGGAAGATGACCTTGCGGTCGCTGCCCTTGAGGTAGAGCACACCCTTGTAGCGCAGCATCTTCGGGCCGTAGACCTGCACGATGGCACCGAGGAAATCCTCGAGCTTGGCCGGGTTCAGCGGCTTGTCGGCGCGGAACACGAAGGACTTCACGTCGTCGTCGTGATGGTGGTGGTGCGGGTGGTCGCAGTGCTCGCCGTGCGCATGGTCGTGATCGTGGTCGTGATCATGGTCGTGCGCATGGCCGTCGCCTTCGAGGAACTCGGGGTCGATGTCGAGCTTGGCGTTGAGGTTGAAGCCCTTGAGGTCGAATACCGAGGACAGCGGCACGTCGCCGAAGTTGACGCGGCGCTGCGGGGCGCGCGGGTTCATGTGCTTGAGGCGGTGCACCAGGTCGTCGACCGCGACCTCGTCGACCAGGTCGGTCTTGCTGATGAAGATCTGGTCGGCGAAGCCCACCTGGCGACGGGCCTCCTGGCGGGTGTCGAGCTGGTCGTTGGCGTGCTTGGCGTCGACCAGGGTGAGGATGGAGTCGAGCAGATAGCTCTCCGCCACTTCATCGTCCATGAAGAAGGTCTGTGCGACAGGGCCGGGGTCGGCCAGGCCGGTGGTCTCGATGACCACGCGCTCGAAATCCAGCTCGCCCTTGCGGCGCCGCGCGGCCAGGTCGGCCAGCGTGGAACGCAGATCCTCGCGGATGGTGCAGCAGACGCAGCCGTTGCTCATCTGGATCACCTGCTCCTTGCTCTCGGTGACCAGGATGTCGGTGTCGATGTTCTCCTCGCCGAACTCGTTCTCGATGACGGCGATCTTCTGCCCGTGCGCCTCGGTCAGCACCCGCTTGAGCAGGGTGGTCTTGCCGGAGCCGAGGAAGCCGGTGAGGATGGTGGCGGGAATCAGGGACATGGCGGGGCGAGGAAGGGGCGAGGAGGAAGGGTCGAGCCTCTGGAACTCTTGGAATTCCGGCGCGTCGGCAGCGCGGCCCGCCCCGGGCGACGTTGCGGGGCATGGACTCTGGAACAGCGCCGATGCCCTGTCAAGCGGCAGGGCATGGCACGCCGGTGCCGGTGAAATGAGGGCGCCGGCCGAGGATTCAAGCGCGCAGGCCATCGGGTATCCTTGACGCTCCTGTCATTTGCGGCACCCTCGTGTCCGATCCCCAGCCATCCCGGCCCGCCGGCCCGGCCCGCAAGGGCCACGCCTCGCACCATCATCGCGGCACCCCTGCCGAAGCGCCCGAGCGGGCGGACAAGCGCACCCTGTTCGAGAGGCTGGTGGAGTTCATCTCGCCCGGCCCCGATTCGAAGGACGAACTGATCGAGACCCTGGCCGACGCCGAGCAGCGCGAACTCATCGAGCCGCAGTCGCGCGCCATGCTCGAGGGCGTGCTCCGCATGGCCGACATGGTCGCTGGCGACGTGATGGTCGCCGCGCCCAGGATGGACCTGCTGGACATCGATGCACCGTACGACGAGTTGCTGGCCGTGGTGATCGACACCGGCCATTCACGTTTCCCGGTCACCGAGGGCACGCGCGACAACATCATCGGCATCCTGCTGGCCAAGGACCTGCTCAAGCTGCAGCGCGCGCCGGAGCTGAACCTGCGCACCCTGCTGCGGCCCGCGGTCTTCGTGCCCGAGAGCAAGGGGCTGAACGAGCTGCTGCGCGACTTCCGCACCAACCGAAACCACCTGGCGATCGTGATCGACGAGTTCGGCAACACCGCCGGGCTCCTGACGATCGAGGACGTGCTGGAAGAGATCGTCGGCGAGATCGAGGACGAGTTCGACGAGGCCGACGCCACCGACGCCGTCTACACCCTGGCCGACGGCAGCCACCGCGTGGCCGGCGACGCGTCCATCGGCTCGGTGAACGAGGCCTTCGGCGTCGCGCTGCCCGACGAGGATTTCGACACCATTGGCGGCCTGATCGCGCATGAGCTGGGGCGGGTGCCTCGGCGAGGCGAGTCGGTCGAGGTGGCCAACCTCAAGTTCTCGGTGATGCTGACGCGCGGCGGCGCGGTGCGCTGGTTCAAGGTGCAGCGCCTGCCCAGGCCGGCCGACGCGGCCGAAGCCGAGGCGTGAGGCGCCCGGGCCCGTGGCCGCTGGCGATGCTGGCGGCCGGTGCGCTGCACACGGCTTCCTT
>CAMLGG010000216.1 GCA_946479475.1 uncultured Ideonella sp.
CGAGATGGTCCAGGCCTACGTTCGCCTGCACCGCCTGGGTTGGGTGCACAGCGTCGAAACCTGGGTCGAAGGCCAGCTCGCAGGCGGCCTGTACGGCGTGGCGCTGGGGCGCATGTTCTTCGGCGAGTCGATGTTCGCCCGCCGGACCGACGCCTCCAAGCTCGCACTGGCAGCGCTGGTGGCCTTCTGCCGGGCCCACGGCATCGCGCTCATCGATTGCCAGCAGGAGACCGCCCACCTGGCGAGCCTCGGTGCGCGGCCCATTGCACGCTCGCGGTTCGAAGCCCACCTGCGCCAGGCCGTGGCGGCACCGGGGCCGGGAAGCTGGGCCTATGATCCGGCCTGTTGGATCCATCTCGGCCTCGAGCCCGAAGATCAGCCCCCGCCGTGACCCACCCGAAAGAGCTTCCGTTCGCGTCGCTCCAGTTCTACGCGACGGCGCCGTACCCCTGCAGCTACCTGCCGGACCGGCTCGCCCGCTCACAGGTCGCCACCCCGGGCCACCTGATCCACGCCGAGGCCTATTCCGCCCTGGTGGCCTGCGGCTTCCGCCGCAGCGGGATGTTCACCTACCGGCCCTACTGCGACAGCTGCCACGCCTGCAAGCCGCTGCGGGTGCCGGTGAAGGATTTCAAGCCCACGCGCAGCCAGCGCCGCGCCTGGGCGGCCCACGCGGGCCTGAAGACGCGCGTGATGCGCCTGGGCTTCGTGCCGGAGCACTACCAGCTCTACCTGCGCTACCAGGCGGGCCGGCACGCCGGCGGCGGCATGGACCACGACAGCGTGGACCAGTACACCCAGTTCCTGCTGCAGACGCGCGTGAACTCGCGCCTGGTCGAGTTCCGCGAGCCGGGGCCGGCGGACGACCCCTCGGTCCTCGGCGAGCTGCGCATGGTGGCCATCGTCGACATCCTCAGTGACGGCCTGTCGGCGGTCTACACCTTCTACGACCCGGACGTGAAAGCGAGCTACGGCACCTACTGCGTGCTGTGGCAGATCGAGCAGACCCGCGCCCTCAAGCTGCCCCACCTGTACCTGGGCTACTGGATCGCCGAGAGTCCGAAGATGGCCTACAAGAACCAGTTCCGCCCGCACGAGCTGCTGGTCGACGGCCAATGGCAGGCCGGCCCGCCCCAGGACTGAGCTCCGGGCCGTCCCCGGCAGGTGCCGTTCAGGCCGTGGGATCGACGGCCTGTCGCGCCCCGCTGGCGCCCGCTTCACGGCCGCTTCAGCATGGCGGCAATCGAAGTCCACGTTGCAGGAGCCTCCATGACCCCCCTCCGCCGCCCGAATGCCCTGTCGCTGATGATCGCTCCGCTGGTTTCCGTGCTGGCCACGCTGGCCATCATCGCCGCGCCGCAGGTCGGCCACGCCACGACGATAGACATCCAGACCGGCCTGTTCAGCTCGCGCGTCGTCGGCTCCGGCAAGGTGATCGAGGACAAGCGCACCCTGCCCGCCTTCAGCAAGCTGCGCCTGGACAGCGCGATCACGGTCAACGCCCGCCCCGGCGCGACCCCTGGGGCCACCGTCAAGGCGGACGACAACATCGCGCCGCTGGTGATGACGAGCGTCGAGGGCGACACGCTGGTCGTCAAGGTGAAGCCGAACACCGGCATCCGCACCGAAAGCCCGCTGGTCGTGACGGTCGACTTCACCCGGCTCACCCAGGCCGACCTGCGCGGCAGCGGTGACCTGAACGTCAGCGCGCTCAAGGGCGACCAGTTCGAGCTCTCGCTGGCCGGCTCCGGCGACGTGCGGCTGGACAACGCCGAGCTCGGCAAGCTCTCCGCGCGCCTGGCCGGCTCGGGTGACATCTGGGTCAAGGGCCGTTGCGACGACGCCGGCTACAACCTGGCCGGCTCGGGCGACGTCCACGCGGCCGACATGAGCGCCAAGCGCGTCAACGTCGACATCGCCGGCTCGGGCGACGTGCGGGTCCACGCCACCGAGTCGCTGGCGGTCCAGATCGCCGGCTCGGGCGACGTGGCCTACAGCGGCAACCCGCCCAAGGTGACCAGCCGGGTCGTCGGCTCCGGCGACCTGCGCTCGGTGAGATAGTTGGCAGCCGCGCGGTTGTGGCCCCCGGCCATTGGGGCCATCATGGCCGGATGACCACGCGACCCGACCCCAGCCTGCGCCAGCTCGACATCGAGCTGCCCGCCAGTCCCGCCGCCACCCTCAAGCTCACCGAGCTGCTGGCGGACGAAGACACCTCGGTGCCCGAGGTGGCCGACGTGATCGAAGGCGACCTGGCCCTCGCCTCGGCGGTCGTCCGCACGGTCAACTCGGCGATGTTCGGCATCCTGCGGCGCGTCGAGACGGTGGCCGAGGCGGTGCTCTACCTCGGCATGCGCGAGGTCGCGGCCATCACCCTCGAGCTCGGCCTGCGCACACGCTTTCCCACCTCGCCGGCAATGAACCGGATCTGGGACGCCGCCCGCCTGCGCGGCCTGCTCATGGGCCGCAGCGCGGTCTCGCTCGGGCTGCACGCCTGGCGCGCCCAGTCGGCCGGGCTTTTCGCAGAAAGCGGCCAGGCCGTCCTGTGCCTGCACGCACCGGACGAATACCCTGCGCTGCTCGCCCGCCACGCAGGCGACACCGACCGAAGCGCCCTGCTCGCCGCCGAGACAGCCGCCTTCGGCGTCAGCCACGACGTGCTCGGCGCCTCCTTGTGCCGCGCCTGGGGCCTGGCGGCCGAAGTGGCCGACTTCATCCGCGAGCGGCCGCAGCCGCCGCAGCGGTGGGCGCAGCGCCCGCAAGAGCTGCGTTCCATGCTGGCGCTGGGTGCCGTGGCCGATGCCCTGATCGCGGGCGCGTCTCCTGAGGCGATCGCCGCCCAGGTCGCCCCGATCGCGGGGCTGGACGGCGCCGCCCTGGCACGTGCCGCGACCCAGAACTGGCAACGCATCCAGGACGCCACCGCCGAGGGCTGAGTCGCCCCTGAGCCGCCTCCGACGTTGTTCCACCGGAGACCAGACGCCCCGCGGCGGCCCGTCGGACCGCGCCTCAGGCACACAGCCGCTTGCCGGGCATCCCCACGCCTGCGGAAGGCCGGCCCACCCGCCAATGGCACAGTCCCTCGAGGTCGGCGCACCGCGCGCCACCCGACGGAACATGACGTTGCGGCTGGCCACCTACAACTGCGAGAACCTGTTCAGCCGGGCCAGCCGTCCGGCCGGCCGGGCGCCCGGGGCACGGCCCCGCCGGCACCCGCTGGACCCCCGCCGTTCCGAGGCCAAGGCGCGGGTCCTGCGCGCCGTGGATGCCGACGTCCAATGCCTGCTGGAGGTGGAGGACCGCAGCGCGCTGGAGGCCTTCAACGGCCAGCTGCTGCGCGGCCGCTTTCCCTATCACCTGCTGCTCGAAGGCAATGACCGGCAGGCGATGCACCTGGGCGTGCTCAGCAAGCTCCCGCTGGGGCGGCTGCGCACTCATTGCTTCGACCGCGATGCCCACGGCCCGCTGTTCGGCCGCGACTGCCTCGAGCTCGAACTCGAGCTTCCCGGTGGACGCCCGCTGCACCTGCTGCTCAACCACTTCGATGCGGCCGGCGACGATGCCGGCCTTCGCCGGCAGGCCCAGGCCGTCGGCCACATCCTGCTCGGGCACTACGACCTCGCGCGAGACCTGGTCGCCGTGCTGGGGGACCTGAACGATTCGCCGCAGCGGCCCTCGCAGAGCCTCGCGCCGCTGCTGCGCATGCCCGGCCTGAACGACGTGCTGGCCTTGCAGTTCCCCATCCCGGACGACCGCTGGACCGGCCATCGGCGGCGCAACGAGCAACTGGACTACATCCTCGTCTCCGACGCACTGAAAGGCTGCTTCGTACGTGCAGGCGCAGAGCGCAGGGGCATGCCGGACCTGGCGCGCCATTCCATCGCCGGCGAACGTCCTTTCCCGCGCATCGCGTCTTCGGGGCAGCCTGCCTCCGCTCGCGCCGCCGTCTGGGCCGATTTCGAGCTGTAGGCTCGGGAACGCCCCTTGCCGATACACCGGGTCACACGGGCCGGTGATGCCTTGCCGCGACAAGCACGGCGCGCCTGATGTCCGGGCGCGACGCCCGGCCCGACATCCACGTCCAGGAGCCGGCCGATGAATACCGCCCTCATGGCGCCGGGCCGACGCGCGCTGCGCATCGCCCAGGTGGCGCCCTTGTTCGAAAGCGTACCGCCCAGGTTCTACGGCGGAACCGAGCGAGTCGTGTCGTACCTGACGGAAGCGCTGGTGCGGCTGGGGCATGACGTCACCCTCTTCGCCAGCGGGGATTCCGTCACCAGCGCGGAGCTCTCCTCGGCATGGCCGCGCGCCCTGCGGCTGGACGGGCGGAGCCAGCAACACGAGGTGCCGCACATGCTGCACCTGGAGCATGTGTTCCGCCATGCGGCCGATTTCGATGTCGTCCATTTCCACACCGACCACCTGCACTTTCCGCTGGCCCGGCGCGCCCGGGTGCCGCACGTGACCACATTGCATGGTCGGCTCGACCTGCCCGAGCTGTTGCCGCTGATGCGCGAGTTCCGCGAGATGCCGCTGATATCGATATCCGACGCGCAGCGCCAGCCCCTGCCCTGGGCGAACTGGCAGGCCACGGTCCACCACGGCCTGCCAGGCTCGCTTCTGCCCATGCGGGCGGAACCGGGCCGCTACCTCGCCTTCCTCGGGCGCATCTCGCCCGAGAAGCGCTGCGACCGGGCCATCGAGATCGCGCGCCGCCTCGGCATGCCGCTGAAGATCGCCGCCAAGGTCGATCCGGCCGACCAGGCCTACTACGAGGCACAGATCCGCCCGCTGATGAGCGACCCCCTGGTCGAGTTCATCGGCGAGATCGGCGAGGCCGAGAAGGCCGCGTTCCTCGGCCAGGCGATCGCCCTGCTCTTTCCCATCGAGTGGCCGGAGCCCTTCGGCCTGGTCATGATCGAGGCCATGGCCTGCGGGACGCCGGTTGTGGCCTTCCGCCACGGCTCGGTGCCCGAGATCGTCGATCCCGGCGTGACCGGCTTCATCGTCGACAGCGTTGACGAGGCAGTGCAGGCCGCGCGCGCCGCGGCAGCGCTGGACCGGCGCGCCTGCCGCCGCCGCTTCGACCAGCGCTTCACGGCCGACCTGATGGCGGCCCACTACCTGGGCGTCTACCAGCGCCTGATCCCACGTGCAGCCGAGCCGCTGAAGGAGGTCTCGAATGGCTGAAGCCCATGGCCATGTTCACGACGTGCAACCCACCGAACGTCCGCACGACGATTACCACATCAGCTCTCCGTCGACCCGGCTGGATCTCCGCACCCGGGTGCTCAAGCACGCCGACAGCTTCGTGGTGCTGGACAGGCTGGGCAACGCCGAGCAGAAGGGCCCGACGGAGTACGGCCTGTTCCACCAGGACACGCGCTTCCTTTCGCGGCTCGAGCTGCGCATCAGCACGCGCGGCCACCCCGCCCGGCCCCTGATGCTGCTGAGCTCGGCGGTGCAGGACGACAACGCGCTGATCTTCGTGCACCTGACCAATCCGCCGCTCGAGAAGGAAGGGGCCGAACCGCTGCAGCAAGGCATGCTGCACCTGTTGCGCACGCAGGTGCTGTGGCGAGCGGCGCTGTGCGACCGGCTGAGGATCCACAACTACGGCGGCGAGCGGGTGCGCTTCACGCTCCACGTGGCCTTCGGCGCCGACTTCGCCGACATCTTCGAGGCCCGGGGCATGAAGCGCGACCATCGGGGCGAGCTCATGCAGCCGGTGATCGAGCAGCAGGCGGTGATGCTCGGCTACACCGGCCTGGATGGCCGGCGTCGGCGCAGCCGCATCGAGTTCGACACCGTGCCGCAGTCGCTCTCGGCCGGCGAGGCCACGTTCGCGGTCGACCTGGCGCCCCACTCTGCCTGCTGCCTGCGCTGGACCGTGGGCTGCACGGCTGACGAAGGCCCTGAGGCTCCCGCCGTCGCCGCGGCCCCTTCGGCGCTGCACCCCGCGCCCTGGTACGAGGTGGCCGTCGAGCAGCGCCGGGCCGAGATCGCCCGCTCCCGCGACGCCGAGCCGGTGCTCTCCACCTCGAACACCCAGTTCGACGAATGGCTGAACCGCTCGCTGGCCGACCTGCACATGCTGGCCACCGACACGCCGCGCGGTCGCTATCCCTATGCCGGCGTGCCCTGGTTCAGCACGCCCTTCGGACGCGACGGCATCATCACCGCGCTGCAATGCCTCTGGCTGGCGCCCGAGATGGCGCGCGGCGTGCTGCGCTACCTGGCCTCGATGCAGGCCGAGGCCGAGAGCGACGTGCAGGACGCGCAGCCGGGCAAGATCCTGCACGAGACGCGCGGCGGCGAGATGGCCGCCATCGGCGAGGTCCCCTTCGGCCGCTACTACGGCTCGATCGACTCGACGCCGCTGTTCCTGATGCTCGGCGGCGCCTACCTCCAGCGCAGCGCCGACATCGAGCAGATCCGTGCCCTGTGGCCGCACTTCGAGCGGGCGCTGGAGTGGATAGACCGGTACGGCGACTGCGATGGCGACGGCTTCGTCGAGTACGCCCGCCAGACCGACCGCGGGCTGTCCAACCAGGGCTGGAAGGATTCGCACGACGCCGTCTTCCACGCCGATGGCGCGATGGCCGAAGCTCCCATCGCGCTGTGCGAAGTGCAGGGCTACGTCTTCGCCGCGCGTCGCGCCGCGGCGCTCATGGCCGGCGCCCTGGGGATGGAGGATCGAGCCAGCGCCCTGGAAGACCAGGCCGAGGCCTTGCGCCGGCGCTTCGAGCAAACCTTCTGGTGCGAGGAGCTCGGCACCTACGCCCTGGCCCTGGACGGCCGCAAGCGCCCCTGCCACGTGCCCAGTTCCAACGCCGGACAGGTGCTCTACACCGGCATCGCGAGCGCCGAGCGGGCCAGGCGCGTCGGCGAGGCGCTGATGTCGGAGACCGGCTTTTCCGGCTGGGGCGTGCGCACCATCGCGTCGACCGCCTCGCGCTACAACCCGATGTCCTACCACAACGGCTCGGTCTGGCCGCACGACAACTCGCTGGTCGCCGCCGGCCTGGCCCGCTACGGGATGCGGGGCCATGCCGCGCGCATCCTCGGCGGGCTCTTCGACGCCTCGCTGCACTTCGACCTGCACCGCCTGCCGGAGTTGTTCTGCGGCTTCGTGCGGCACCCCGGCGAGAGCCCGACGCTGTATCCCCAGGCCTGTTCGCCCCAGGCCTGGGCGGCCGCGGCGCCCCTGCTGTGCATCCAGGCCTGCCTGGGCCTGGAGGTCCACGGCATCGAAGGCCGCGTGTGCCTGGTCAACCCGGTGATGCCGGCCTTCCTCGACCAGCTGCGCATACGCGGAATCCGCCTGCCGAAGGGGCAGATGGACATCGTCGTCACGCGCCACGAGGCCGATGTCGGCGTGCGCCTCATGCGGCGCGAAGGCGAGGCCGAGCTGGTCGTGCAGATGTAGGCGCGGACGATCTCAGCTGAAAGGCCGGCTGACGTAGCGGGAGCCGGCCAGGCCGAAACGCCACGGGCGGTCGGCCGCCTTGGTGATGCCGATGCGCACGCCGCTGACCACCTTGATCCGACCTTCGGCCGGCCACAGCTGGAAAGGGGCACGATCAAGGGGGGCTCCATCCAGTTCACGGGTTATGCCCAGTGCCTGGGCAAGACGCCCTGGGCCCGAGCACAGCAGCAGCGGGTCTTGCAGGCCGCGTCTGTCGCGCATGGCCTCGAGCCCGGCCGTCGGCTCGATGGCGCGGATCAGCACCCCGGCACCGTGGCCCTCCTCGCGGCAGACGAAGTTCAGGCACCAGTGGATGCCGTAGGAGCGGTAGACGTAGGCATGCGCCGGCGGACCGAACATCGACAGCGTGCGCGGCCGGGGGCCGCCATGGCTGTGCGAGGCCGGGTCGTCGCTGTCGTAGGCCTCGGTCTCGACGATGCGTCCGCCGACGCCGTCGACCAGCACGGCGACGCCGATCAACGCCCGTGCGACCTGGAGCGACGGCGCTTCGAAATCGACCTGGGCGATGCGGGCCATGCCGCGAGGTTACGGGATGCCGGCCTCAACGCCATCCGGTGTTCGACGATTGCCAGTACGGCGGCCAGTTGCACAGCGGAGAACGGCTGGCGAGGCCGGCCGAGGCGGCACGGCCCAGGACGGCCTCCGCCGCCCCGCGCAAGGGCTCGCCATAGCGGGTGTAGGCGTTGATGGCGGCGCGGCACTGCGTCTCGGGCTGCGGGGAAACGGCAAGCGCGACGAACCACGCGTTGCGGGCATCGCGCTCGCGCCCCACCAGCGCGTTGGCGATCGCCAGGGTTGCCCAGTCGTCGGGCCGCGGCCCCTGCCAGCGCGGGTCCCGCCGGACGAGGGCGTGCAGGGCCAGCTGGCGCGCGACTTCGGCCTGCGGAGGCCGGTCCTTCAGCTCCAGCAGGGCGAACTGCCCCGCGACCTGCGCGTCCAGCGGATCGGCGCCGAAGGCGCGCTGCTGCAGCCCGAGGGCCTCGCGCACCTGCCCCCTGCGCCAGTACGCCTTGGCCGCCGCATCCGACAGGCGGCGGGCCTCGCCCGCGTCCGCCGTCAGCTCGCCTTCGCCCTCTTCCCGGCCCACGCCCAGGGCATTGGCCGCGATGCGGATCTCGTCACCGTCCCCCTGGGCCGCGATGACGAGGACGTGGGCCACGAGCGGCTCGGCGCGGCGGGCCGCTCGTGGCAGCCAGTTCTCGACCAGTTGTTCGGAGCGGGCCGTGAAGTCGGCCGGCAGCGGCGGTGGGGCCGCCGGTGGAGGGGGCGGTGGAGCGGACGGCGCGGGAACGGCTGCCGGCGTGACCGGTGCCGTCGCGGCCGCGGCAGAAGTGGCGGCGGGCGTTGCGGCCGCAGGCAGTGTGGCCGCCGATGACGGCGAGGGACCGCGCATCGTCAGCCAGGCCAGCACACGCTCCCTCTCGCTCTGCCCGGCCGAGGGCCGCACTGCCGGGCGGGAAGGCG
>CAMLGG010000217.1 GCA_946479475.1 uncultured Ideonella sp.
TCAGCGCAGGCCTTCGAAGCCGGCCGGACGCGCCCGGGCTTGTCGTGGCGCGGGGGCGTCGATGACGGCCACTGCGCCGGGCACGAGGCCCGCGCAGGCCGCGATGCCGCGTCTCAGAGCCCCGCCTCGCGCAGTTGCTGCAGCCAGCGATCCGCCGGGCTCGCGGGCCGCGGCGCGGCTGGGCCGGGCTTGCCGGACCGGCCGCGGGTCCAGCGGGTCCAACGATTCCAGAGCGTCCTCATCGTGCCTCCTCGCGCTGCTCCACCATGCTCGCGCCATGCTGGCGCGCGCCGGTAAACGGCCGGACAACGGCGAGGGCTAGTCGGTAACGGTGAGTGAACCGACGGTGTCGCGGGGCGGCATGAGTTCGACGGTTGACGGCCATCAACCCTTCGCTGGGCGTCGTGCCTATCGTGGTCCCTCTGACTGGAGCGCCCCGATGAAGATTGCCGACATCTGCCAACGCCACATCGTCACCATCGACGCCGTGGCCACCCTGCGCGACGCGGCCAACCGCATGCGCGATCACCACGTGGGTTCGCTCGTCGTCACGAGCCAGTCCGAGGGCCGCAGCGAAGTGGTGGGCGTGCTCACCGACCGCGACCTCGCGATCGAGGCGCTGGCCAGAGGCCTGGACGCCGGCGAGCTGAAGGTGGGCCAGGTCGCCAGCCGCCGCCTGGCCGGCGTGCCCGAGACCGCCGGCATCGTCGAGGCCGTGGCGGCGATGAAGCAGGCGGGCGTCCGACGCCTGCTGGTGACTGCACCCAGCGGCGAGCTGTCCGGCATCGTCGCCGCGGACGACCTGCTGGCGGCGCTGTCCGGCCAGATGGCCGGCCTGGTCGAGGCGCTGCAAAGCGGTGTCGCGCGCGAATCCGCCGAGCGCAGGCCGGTGGCCATCCCGCCGATGAGGCCGACCTTCCTGCCCCACGGCACGCCGGGGATGCAGCAGCCGATCGGCCTGGGGTAGGTCGGCCCTACGCCGCCTGCGGCGACCGAGCCGTCAATCGGGTTGCCGGACCAGCAGGACCGGCACCGGAGACTCGCGCAGCACCATCTCCGCGTCGCTGCCCAGCGTCAGCCGGCTGAAGCCGCGGCGGCCGTGGGTGCCCATGACGACGAGGCGGCAGTCGCCGGTCTTCGCGGCCTCGATGATGGTGTCGGCCACGCGCGGCGAGGTGGTCTCGTTCAGCAGCGTGTCGGCGGCGACGCCGGCCTTCTCGCAGTCGGCCTTGGCGCGGGCGAGCAGGTCCTTGCCGTAGCCCAGCAGTTGCAGGCGCATCTCGTCGTAGCCCACCGCCGCCGTCATGTCGACCATCAGCGGATAGCTCGACACCACGTACAGCAGGCGCAGGCGCGACTTCAGCTGCTGCGCCAGGCGGATGGCCTCGGCCAGGCCCGCCTCGGAGGTGGGACTGCCGTCGATGGGAACCAGGATGGTCTCGTACATGGTGCTCTCCAGGAACGGCATGCCGTCGCTTCGTCCGGCCGGATGGCCCGGTCGGGTCCATCGTAGGAAGGCCGGGCCGGGCGGCCTTGCGATCGGTCAACTGGCCGGGCCCCGCGACGGGCGGGGCCCGCGATTTGCGTGAGCGCAAGCCGGCAGCAGGTGGGCACGCTCACGATCTGCGGATCACTGATCCACGGAGTCCCGAGATGACGGCGAAGCAACTGGCATTCGACGACGATGCACGCCAGCGCATCCTGGCCGGCGCGCAGAAGCTGGCCCGCGCGGTGCGGGTGACGCTGGGCCCGCGCGGCCGGACGGTGATCCTGCAGCGCGAGTTCGGGCCGCCGCAGATCGTCAACTCCGGCGTGCTGGTGGCGAAGGCCCTGGAGCTGGACGATGCCTTCGAGAACATGGGCGCGAGCCTGCTGCGCGAGGTGGCCTCCCGCACCAGCGAGATGGCCGGCGACGGCACCACCACCGCCACCGTGCTGGCCAGCACCATGGTGCAGGAGGGCATGCGCTACCTGGCCGCCGGCCTCAACCCGATGGACCTGAAGCGCGGCATCGAGCAGGCGGTGCTGGCGGTGGTCGAGGAGCTGGGACGCATGTCGCGCCCCTGCACCGGCTCGACCGAGATCGCGCACGTCGCGGCCATCTCGGCCAACAACGACCAGTCGATAGGCGAGCTGCTGGCGCGGGCCATCGACAAGGTGGGGCGCGACGGCGCGATCACCATCCAGGACGGCTCCGGCCTGGCCAGCGAGCTGGAGGTGGTCGAGGGCCTGCAGTTCGACCGCGGCTATCTCTCGCCCTACTTCATCAACAACGCGGAGCGCCAGGCCACGGTGTTCGAGGATGCGGCGATCCTGCTGTGCGACAAGCGCGTGTCCTCGCTCAACGACGTGCTGCCCTTGCTGGAGGAGGTCGTCAAGGAAGGGCGGCCGCTGCTGCTGATCGCGGAGGACGTGGACAGCGACGCGCTGGCGACCCTTGTCGTCAACAGCGTGCGCGGCACGCTCAAGACCTGCGCCGTCAAGGCGCCCGGCTTCGGCGACCGGCGGCGGGCCATGCTGCAGGACATCGCGGTGCTGACCGGCGGGCGCGTGGTCGGCGACGAACTCGGCCTGGCGCTATCGAAGACCACGCTGGGGGACCTCGGCCGAGCGCGGCGGATCGAGGTAGGCAAGGACGAGACCACGCTGATCGGCGGGCATGGCGAGCCGGCCGCGATCCAGGACCGCATCGGCAGCCTCAGGCGCGAGCGCGAGCAGGCGACGAGCGACTACGACCGCGAGAAGCTGGACGAGCGCATCGCCAAGCTGTCGGGCGGCGTGGCGCTCATCAAGGTCGGCGCGGCCACCGAGACGGAGCTCAAGGAACGCAAGATCCGCGTCGAGGACGCGCTGCACGCCACCCGGGCCGCGGTGGCCGAGGGCGTGGTCCCCGGAGGCGGTGTCGCCTTGCTGCGGGCGCGGCGCGTGCTGGCCGGGCTCAAGGGGCCGACGCTGGACCACGACGCCGGCCTGCGCCTGGTCGAGCGGACGCTGGAGGAGCCGCTGCGGCGCATCGTCGAGAACGCGGGCGACGAGCCCTCGGTGGTCGTCAACCGGGTCGAGCAGGGCGACGGGGCGCCGTTCGGCTACAACGCCGCGAGCCGCGAGTACGGTGACTTGCTGGCCATGGGCGTGATGGACCCCGCCAAGGTCACCCGCCTGGCCCTGCAGAACGCCAGTTCCATCGCCGGCCTGATCCTGACGACGGCTTGCGTGATCGCCAACCTGCCCGAGCCGAAGCGCGGGCCCGGGGCGGCGATGCTCGAAGGGTCGGCGCCAGAGTTCTGAATGATCATGAAGGCCGCAGGAAGGCGGCCAGGGCGCTGTCGTCGGCCTCGCGCAGGGTGCGCCGCGCGAGGGCGCGCAAGGTGGCAATGGTCTGCGGCGTGGCCACGTCGATGCCCAGGCCCTGGTCGGCCGGCCAGTCGGCATCCAGGCGCAGCAGGCGCGGACCGAGGCGGTCCTCCATCATGGCCTGCACGTGCTGCTGCTGCGCCGAGATCATGGTGAGCACGAGGCGGCCTTCGGAGAGCCAGCTGACCGCGCCGGCATCGCCGCGCACCTCCTCGCTGGGGCGGTAGCGGCGGGCGGCGGTGCCGATCGAAAGCATCCTCACCGTCAACGGATCGATGCCCATGAACTGCTCCGCCTCGTGCAGCGCCACCTGGTCCGGCGCGACGGCGAACAGGCCTCCGTCGGCGTACAGGCGATCGCCGATACTGACCGACGGGAAGTAGGCCGGCGCCGCGCACGCGGCCATCGCCACGTCCACCGCACGCAGTTCCCGGTCACCTTCCGAAGCCACCGCGTGCGGGGTCTTGAAGACCTTGGTGCGGCAGGTCTGCACGTCGACCGCCGGGATGACGCAGGAGTGGCGAG
The DNA here is from genome assembly GCA_946479475.1 of uncultured Ideonella sp. The sequence continues at coordinate 3,880 of CAMLGG010000217.1, forward strand.
CATCGCCGAGGGTGGCCCCGCCGAGCTCGGCCTCGAGCGCCTCGCGCAGGGCCTGGCCGGAGTACTTCGGCCCCAGCACCGAGCGCGACAGGTCGATCAGCCGGCTCACGCGGCCGGTGGGCAGCGCGCGGTCCGAGAAGACGGTCGGGCCGAGCTCGGCGAAGAGATCGACCAGGCGCGACATCGGCAGCTCGAAGGCCAGCGCGAGGGCCAGCACGCCGCCGATGGAGGTGCCGGCCAGCAGGTCGAAGCGGCGCCCCATCGGCACGCCGGCGCGGCGCTCCAGGCCCTCGAGCACCACGGCGCTGTACAGGCCGAGGAAGCCGCCGCCGGAGAGCGACAGGATGCGAAACGGCGAGGGCACCACGCCCCCTTCAGGCGGTCTGGGCCGGCGCCTGTGCAGGCTTGAGCACCTCCTGCTTGAGCTGGCGGCGCAGCACCTTGCCCAGCGGCGTCATGGGCAGCGAATCGCGCAGCGCGATGTGCTTGGGGCGCTTGTACGCAGTGAGATGCTCCTCGCAGTGCGCCTTGATGGCCTCGACCGTGAGACCCGGATCGAGAGGCACCACGAAAAGCGCGACCGCCTCGCCGGTGCGCTCGTCCGGCACGCCCACCACGCCCGCGTCCTTGACGCCCGGGTGGGTGCGCACGACGTCCTCGATCTCGGCCGGGAAGGCCTTGAAGCCGGAGACGACGACGATGTCCTTCTTGCGATCGACGAACTCCACGTAGCCGCGTGCGTCGAAGCGGCCGAGGTCGCCCGTGCGCAGCCAGCCCTCGCCGGTGATGACCTTCGCGGTCTCCTCCGGCTTGTTCCAGTAGCCCTTCATCACCTGGGGCCCGCGGGCGCAGATCTCGCCGACCTCGCCGTGCGGCACCTCGTGGCCTTCGTCGTCGAGCAGGGCGACTTCGGTCGAAGGCAGCGGCAGCCCGAGCTTGCCGGTGTACTCCGGCAGGTCGACGCGGTTCGCGCACACGATCGGCGAGGCTTCGGTGAGCCCGTAGCCTTCGACGAGCGGAACCCCCATGGCCTGCCGCCAGCGCTCGGCGGTCCGCCGCTGCACCGCCATGCCGCCGGCCACCACCACCTTCAGCGCGCCGCGCCGGGCAGCCGCCACGCCCTCGAAGCCTTCCGCATCGAGCAGGGCCCCGAACATCGTGTTGACGCCCGTCATCGCGGTGAAGGGCGTGTGCTGCAGGGTCTTGATGAAGGCGGGCATGTCGCGCGGGTCGCTGACCAGCACGTTCTCGCCGCCCAGGCGCGTGAAGACCAGCAGGTTGGCCGTCAGCGCGAACACGTGGTACAGGGGCAGGGCGGTGACCACCACCTCCTCGCCGGGCAGCAGCGTGCGGCCTATCCAGGCGATGGTCTGCTCGACGTTGGCGACCATGCTGGCATGCGTCAGCTCCGCGCCCTTGGGCCGGCCGGTGGTGCCGCCGGTGTACTGGACGAAGGCGGTGTCCCCGGCCTGCAGCATGGGCTCGTCCAGCGGCAGCAGGCTGCCCTGGTGCATCGCGTCGTGCATCGAGATGGCCTCGGGCAGCGTCCAGGCCGGCACGGGCTTCTTGAAGTGCCGCACGACGAAGTTCACCGCGCTGCGCCGGATCGCCGCGAAGAGGTCGCCGATCTGGGTCACGATGACGTGCTTCACCTGCGTCTCGGGCAGCGCCTGCTCGACGGTGTGGGCGAAGTTCTCCAGCACGAGGATGGCGCTGACGCCCGCGTCCTGCAGCTGGAAGGCCAGTTCGCTGGCCGTGTACATCGGGTTCACGTTGACGACCGAAAGCCCGGCGCGCAGCGCCCCGAACACCGCCACGGGGTACTGCAGGCTGTTCGGAAGCATCACCGCCAGGCGCTCGCCGGGCTGCAGGCCGAGCTGCTTCTGCAGGTAGGCGCCGAAGTCCCGGCTCAGGGCCGCGGTCTCGGCGAAGCTGAGCGTCGAGCCGAGGTGGGTGAAGGCAGGCCGGTCGGCAAAGCGGTCGCAGCTGGCGCGGAACATCGCGGCCAGCGAGCTGAATGCACGAACGTCCGCCTCGGCGGGGACACCGGGGGGATAGGAGGCGAGCCAGGGCTTGTCCATCGTCTTCTCGGGTTGGCCAGGAGTCGATGTCGATGACTCTAGGCAGCTTGACCGGGGTGGCCTTGCGCCAGCGCAAGCCCGGACCGGCCGGGGCGCGGCTTGAGCAATCGCAAGCCCGCCCCGGCGAGCCGTTCCTAGAGTGGGACCATCGACATGCTTGCGAGGACGGGCCGGGCGGCCGGGATGCGATGGAGACCGAGCAGACACGGCGCCGCTGGCCGGGCAAGCGCGAGGTCCCGGCTTGAGCGCTGCTGGCGTCAAGGCGTGGCGCCGCTTCCGGCTTGCCACCTGCCTCGGCCAGGGCGAGGGGCGGACCTCCGTGTCGATCCGGTCCTGCCTGCTGCTGCTGGTCGCGATCTGCCTGGTGCCGCCCACGCTGGGCGCCGGGCTGCTCATCGCCAAGTCCTACCTCGACAGCCGCGCGGCCCTGATCGAGCGGGCCGAGGTCTCGACCCGCGCCGTCATGGCCGAAGTCGACGACCGCACCCGCAGCGCCATGACCGCGCTGCAGGTGCTGGCGACCTCGCCTTCGCTGGCGGAGGGTGACCTGCGGGCTTTCCGCGAACAGGCGTTGCAGGTGCTGCCCGGGCAGGCCGGCAACAACTTCGTCCTCAGCGGCCTGGACGGGCAGCAGCTGCTCAACACGCTGGTCGAAGCCGGGCAGCCCTTGCCGCCGCACGGCAACCGGGCGCTGCAGATGGCGGTCATCGCGTCGGGCCGGCCGGCGGTGTCCGACCTCTTCGTGGGTGGAGTCACGCGGCGCCCGCTGGTGGCGGTGGAGGTGCCGGTGCTGGTCGCCGGGCAGGTCACCGCCACGCTGGCGATGGGCTTCTTCCCGGACCGCTTCGCGCAGGTGCTGTCCAACCTGGCGCCCGATCCCGACTGGATCATCGCCGTGTTCGACCGCACGGGCACGACCGTCGCGCGCTCGCACCTGGCCGAGCGCTTCATCGGCCACAAGGGCGGCCCGGCCCTGCTGGATGCCATGGGGCGTGCGGACCACGGCGTCGTGGAGCTGGACACGCTGGAGGGCACCTCGGTGATCGCGGTCTTCCGTCGCTCTGCCGTGACGGGCTGGACGGTGGCCGTCGGCGTGCCCCGCGAGGAGCTCCTCGTCCAGGCCCAGCGGTGGTTCGCCATCCTGGCGTTCGCCTCCGCGCTGCTGCTCATGGTGGCCATCGGGATGGCGACGCGCGTCAGCCGGCGCATCGCCGGGGCGATCGAGTCGCTGGTGGAGCCTGCGCAGGCGCTGGGCCGGGGCGACGAGGTGCACGTGCCCCGGCTGGCCCTGGAAGAGGCCGACGCCCTCGGCCGCGCGATGGTGAGCGCCTCGGTGCTGCTGCGCGAGCGAGCGCACCAGCTCGACGAGGCCGAGCAGGAGAACCTGGCGGCACGGGTGCAGGCACGCCGCCTCGAGCACGAGGCATCGCACGATCCGCTGACCCAGCTGCCGAACCGCGCCCGCTTCCTGCAGCTGGTGGACCAGCACGTGGACCGGTATCGGCGCGAGCTCGTCCCCTTCGCCGTCTGCTTCGTCGACCTGGACGACTTCAAGCCCGTCAACGACCGCTTCGGCCACCAGGTGGGCGACAAGCTCCTGCACGGCTTCGCCGCGCGGCTGCAGGGCGGCATCCGGGCGAGCGACCACGTCGGCCGCCTGGGCGGTGACGAGTTCGCGGTGCTGCTGGACGACGTGTCGCCCGAGCAGGCCCGCTCCATCGCCGGCATCCTGACCCAGCGGCTGTCCAGCCCCTACACGGTCGACAAGCGGGAACTGCGGGTCACGGCCTGCATAGGCATCGCCTGCTGCCCGCGCGACGGCACGCAGGCCGAAGCGCTGCTGCAGGCCGCCGATGCCGCGATGTACCGCGCCAAGGCGTCCGGCAAGGGCCGTTTCGAGATGTCCGGCTTCGGGTCGCTTTGACAGGTGTTCGCCGTCTTGATGAGCTCCTGGCGCCTCACGTAGCCCAGGTCGATTGCGGGGCTGCGCAAAGGTGCTTAAATTGTGCATCGCTGGTGCAGACTGCCTGCTTCAAGGAGCCCGAAATGGCCGCTTTGATGGACGCCCCGCACTGTGGACAGACCTATGCGCAGTTCGTCGCGTTTCTCCGCGAACCAGGAGAAGTCGCGCCCGTCCTCTCGCCCAAGAGGTACGTCGCCGCGTTGAAGATCGACCTGCAGGATCTGGCCGATCAGGCGCGCGTGCATCGCAACACCAGCGGTCGCGCGCCTAACTCCAAGGCGGTGCAGGACTTCTTGCGCCAGGCGCTGAGGGTCATCAAGGCCGCCGTCGACCTCAATGGCGATGTGATGGAGGCCCTGTTCTGGTTTCGCAACGAGCCCTTGGCGCCGTTCGACTACAAGACGGCGGAGACGCTGGTGGGCGAAGGACGCACGGACGACGTGGTCCGCTACGTGAGCTCGCTCGAGGCCGGGGCCGCGGGATGATCCTCACTGCCCTTGGGCCAGTCACCGCCTACCGGCTGCATACGCCCAAGTGGGCGACGATGCCCACGAGCGGCGCGCGGGCGGCTGCCGCAGGCGGCCGCGCCAATCGCATCGGCGTGCCGGCGCTGTACTTGGCGCTCGAAGCGGAGACCGCCATTGAGGAGTACAGGCAACTGTCTCCGCTGATGCCGCCGGCCCACGCTCGTGAACTACACCGTCAAGGTCGATCCGGTGGTCGACTTCCGGGGCGGCTTCGATCCCGCGAGCTGGGACCCGCTGTGGGCGGACTTCATGTGCGACTGGCGCAAGCTCTGGTTGAACAGCCACATCGAGCCGCCGAGCTGGGTACTGGGCGACGAGGTGGCCGCCGCCGGCCACAAGGGCATCCTGTTTCAGTCCACGCGACGGCCCGGGGGGACGAATCTGGTGCTCTACAACGACAACCTGGGCGTGGGCGAAGTCGTGCCCTACGATCCGAACGGGGCGCTCCCCAAAAGCCA
>CAMLGG010000218.1 GCA_946479475.1 uncultured Ideonella sp.
ACATGTCCATCACCATCTTGCCTTCGTCCAGGCGCAGCAGGCCGTGGTCGACGAAGACGCAGGTCAGCTGGTCTCCGATGGCGCGGTGGATCAGCGCAGCGGCCACGCTCGAATCGACGCCGCCGGACAGGCCGAGGATCACCTCCTCGTCGCCCACCTGCTCGCGAATGGCCGCCACCGCCTCCGCGATGTGGTCCTTCATGATCCAGTCGGGCCTGGCCGCGGCGATCTTCAGGACGAAGCGCTCCAGCAGTGCCCTGCCCTGCAGCGTGTGCGTCACCTCGGGGTGGAACTGGACCGCGTAGTAGCCCCGTGCCTCGTCCGCCATGCCGGCGATGGGGCAGCTCGGCGTGCTGGCCAGCAGCTTGAAGCCCGGGGGCAGCTGGGTGACCTTGTCGCCGTGGCTCATCCAGACCTTCAGCATGCCGTGGCCCTCGGCAGTGCGGAAGTCCTCGATGCCTTCCAGCAGCTTCGTGTGGCCGTGCGCGCGGACCTCGGCGTAGCCGAACTCGCGGTGGTCGCTGTACTCGACCAGGCCGCCGAGTTGCGCCGCCATGGTCTGCATGCCGTAGCAGATGCCGAGGACGGGGACGCCGAGATCCCACACCGCCTGCGGCGCGCGCAGCTCGGCCGACTCGTACGTGCTCGCGTGGCTGCCGGAGAGGATGATCCCCTTGGGAGCGAACTCCCGCACGAAGGCGTCGCTGACGTCGTTGGGGTGGATCTCGCAGTACACGTGCGCCTCGCGGACGCGGCGCGCGATGAGCTGCGTGACCTGGGAGCCGAAGTCGAGGATCAGGATCTTGTCGTGCGTCATGGGGCGGTGGGCGTGGTTGCCGGTTGGGTAGCGGGCGCGGCCTGGTGGGTGCTGAAGTGGCGGATCGCGAGCAGGGTCGCGCAACCTTGCAGCACCGCGCAGAAGTAGTACGGGGCGCCGATGCGCCAATCGCCGCGCGGCAGGTGGGAGACGAAGGAAAGCAGCGCCGGCCCGACGACCGGGGCGATCACGGCCATCAGGCTGTTCAGGCCGGCCACGGCCCCCATGGTCTGGCCCTGCTTGCTGTGGTCGGCCGCGTTGGAGATGATGCTCTGGATGGCTGCCGCGCCGGCGAAGCCGAGCACATTGGCGAAGATCACCGCGTACATCATCCAGCCCTCGGTCGCTGCGCCCCACGCGGCGAAGGCCAGTGTCGACGACAGCAGCCCCAGCACGGCCAGGCGGCGCGGCGAGAAGCGGCGAAGCAGCGGGCCCATCAACACGCCCTGAACCAGCGCCGACATGACGCCTACGGCAAAGAGCGACCAGCCCGTCTCGCGCGGCCCCCAGCCGAACTTCAGGTCGGTGTAGAGCACCCAGGTCATGTGGAGCGTGAACTGGGCGAGGCCCGCGAGCCCCACGACGGCCACCAGAAGGCCGATACCCTTGATCTGCGCCAGTCCCGCGAGCGAGCTCACCGGGTTCGCCCTCTTCCATTCGAAGGGCCGGCGGCGCTCGACCGGCAGCGACTCGGGCAGCACGAAGTAGCCATAAAGGCAGTTGGCCAAGGCGAGCACGCCGGCGGCGTAGAAGGGCAGGTGCAGGTCGATGCCGCCCAGCACGCCACCGACGGCCGGGCCCAGGATGAAGCCGAGGCCGAACATCGCGCCCAGCATGCCGAAGCGCTTGGCGCGCTGGTCGGGCGTGGAGATGTCGGCGACGTAGGCGTTGGCCACCGCCGCGTTCGACTGCATCGCCCCGCTGAACAGGCGCACGACGATCAGCATCCACAGCGCCGTCGCCATGGCGGTCACGAAGAAGCTCAACGCCAGCCCGCAGAAGCCCACGAGCAGGACCGGCCGGCGCCCGTAGCGGTCCGACAGGCCGCCGATGATCGGCGAGCCGAAGAAGTTGGCGATGCCGAACGAGAAGGCGACGACGCCGAACCACATCGTCTTCTCGGTGGGCGAGGAGGTGAAGCTGCCCACGAGGTGCGGCAGCACCGGGATGATCAGGCCGATCGCGACCATGTCGATCAGCACGGTCAGCATGATGAAGGGCATCGCGGCTTCGCGGCCGCGGGCGGCGGGAACGTTCATCGTTCTTCGAGTTCGTTCATCGCAAAAGACGGCGCCCGGCGGGCGGGCCGGGCGCTTTCCAGTGGGCAGTTCGATGTCCGGGGCCTGACCGACCGAGGACCATCGATCCTTGCGGGAAGGACCGGCATCTCGGGCGGCCCCGGGCAAGCCATCATTCAGCTCGGTAGTTCGGTGCTTCCTTGGTGATCTGCACGTCGTGCACGTGGCTCTCGCGGATGCCCGCCGAGGTGATCTCGACGAACTCGGCGCGCTCGCGCATCTCGTCGATCGTCGCGCAGCCGCAGTAGCCCATCGCCGCCCTCAGGCCGCCGGCCATCTGGAAGATGATCGACACCATCGAGCCCTTGTAGGGCACCCGGCCTTCGATGCCCTCGGGCACCAGCTTGTCGGCGTTCGGGTTGGTGGTCTCGTCGTTCTCCTGGAAGTAGCGGTCGGCCGAGCCGGCCTTCATCGCGCCGATCGAGCCCATGCCGCGGTAGCTCTTGTAGCTGCGGCCCTGGTAAAGGATGACCTCGCCCGGCGCCTCCTCGGTGCCGGCGAACATGCCGCCCATCATCACCGTGCTGGCGCCTGCGGCGATGGCCTTGGCGATGTCGCCCGAGTAGCGGATGCCACCATCGGCGATCAGCGGCACGCCGGTGCCCCTGAGCGCCGTGGCCACGTTGTCGATGGCCATGATCTGGGGGACGCCCACGCCGGCGACGATGCGGGTGGTGCAGATGGAGCCGGGGCCGATGCCGACCTTGACGCCGTCCGCGCCCGCCTCGACCAGGGCCAATGCGGCCGCCCCGGTGGCGATGTTGCCGCCGATGACGTCGACGTTCGGGAAGTTCTTCTTCACCCAGCGCACCCGCTCGAGCACGCCGTGGGAGTGGCCGTGGGCGGTGTCGACGACCAGCGCGTCGACGCCCGCCTTGACGAGCAGCTCGACCCGCTCCTCGGTGCCCTCGCCCACGCCGACGGCGGCGCCGACGCGCAACTTGCCATTGCCGTCACGCGCCGCATTCGGGAAGGTGGTCTGCTTGGTGATGTCCTTGACGGTGAACAGGCCGCGCAGTTCGAAAGCGTCGTTGACGACCAGCACCCGCTCCAGCTTGTGCTGGTGCATCAGGGCCTTGGCCTCGGCCAGCGAAGCACCTTCACGCACGGTGACCAGTCGCTCGCGCGGGGTCATGATGTCTCGCACCGGGGCATCGAGGCGGGTCTCGAAGCGCAGGTCGCGGCCGGTCACGATGCCGACCACCTTGCCCTCCTCGACCACCGGGAAGCCCGAGATGCCGTGCTGCCGGGACAGCTCGATCACGTCCCGCACGCGGGCGCCGGGGGCGATGGTGATCGGATCCTTCAACAGGCCGGATTCATAGCGCTTGACCCGCGCCACCTCGGCCGCCTGCTGCTTGGGCGAAAGATTCTTGTGGATGATCCCCATGCCGCCCTCTTGCGCGATGGCGATCGCCAGGCGCGCCTCGGTCACCGTGTCCATCGCGGCGGACACCAGAGGCAGGTTCAGGAGGATGTTGCGGGAAACGCGGGTGGCCAGCGAAGTGTCACGCGGCAACACCTGGGAATACGCCGGCACCAACAACACATCGTCGAAGGTGAGCGCTTTGCCTAGAAGGCGCATGGGAAAGCTCCAGACGCAAAAGCGGATTATACGGATGCGCAAAGCTCACGGCCGCGAGCGGGCCTCACGCCGTACACTGCCGGCTGAGGTAGCCACACGTGGCGGGCCCGCAGCCGTCGGGCCCGCCGTCGCCACGCATGCAATTCAAAGCCACCCTTTCCAAGTCGTTGGGACGAATCGGCCTCCTGGCCCTGGCCCTGTCGCTCGCCGCCGGCGCCGCCCATGCCCAGGTCATCTGGAAATGGCGCGACAAGGACGGCCACGTCCAGGTCAGCGACCGTCCGCCGCCAATGGACGTGCCCGAGAAGGACATCCTGCAGCGGCCGCACGGCGCCCGCATGCCCGGAGCGGCCGCGAGCGAACCCGGGTCCGTTGCGCCCGCCGCTTCGGGCGTCGACCCGGCACTCGAGGCCAAGCGCAGCAAGGCCCAGGCCGAGCAGGCCGCGGCCGAGAAGGCCAGGAAGGACGCCGAGAAGGCCAAGCAGGATCACGCCAAGCTCGAGAACTGCCAGCGCGCCCGCAATCAGCTCGCCGCCCTTGAAAGCGGCCAGCGCATCGGCCGCATGAACGACAAGGGCGAGCGCGAGATCCTCGACGACGCCGGCCGCGCGGCGGAGATCGCTCGCAGCCGGCAGATCGCCGAAGCGAACTGCCAGTAAGGTTCAGCGCTTCTGCCTGCGATACCGCTGGCGCCGGGCCTCCTTGGGATCGACCTGCAGCCCGCGGTAGACCTCCACGCGGTCGGCCTCGCGCAAAGGCGCTTCCAGGGTCGCCGCGCGGCCCCACACACCTACCTGAAGGCCCTCGATCGGGCCCATTCGGTGCAGCTCGATCAGCCCGCTGGCGAGCAGCGCATCGGCCAGGCGGCTGCCTGCGGGCAACTCCAGCTCGACGCATTCGACCTCCCTGGGCCGCGGGCTGTAGCTCACCTGCACTTTCATCAGCGCCGCCGCCTCAACGCTCGCCATAGACCTGCTCGGCCCGCGTCACGAACGAGTCGACGAAGGTGTTGGCCACCCGGTCGAAGACCGGGCTGAGCACCGCCTCCAGCGGCCGGCTGGAGAACGCATAGCGAAGGTCGAACTCGATGCGGCACGCGCTCGGCTGGCTTTCCCCTGCCCTGGCCAGCGGAACGAAGTCCCAGGCGCCCTCCAGCAGCGAGAACGGGCCATCGACCAGCTTCATCAGGACCTGCTGGTCGGGCAGGTGCTCGTTGCGGGTCGTGAAGGCATGGCGGACGCCGGCGTAGTGCAGGCCGATACGGGCCGTCATGCCGCTCGAGTGCTGCTCCAGGATCTCGGCCCGGTCGCACCACGGCAGGAAGTCCGGGTAGCGCGGCACATCGATGACGAGGCGGTACATCTCGGCGGGCGAGTACCACAGCAGGACGGACTTCTTCACGTGCTTCATACAATCGCTCGATTCTAGGCACCCGCCTGCGCATCCGAAGGTGCCCCAAGCCCCATGTCACCACCCTCCCCCGCCCTCATCGCCGAGAACCGCCGAGCCCGCTTCGAGTACCACATCGAGGAACAGTACGAGGCCGGCATGGTGCTGGAGGGCTGGGAGGTCAAGGCCATCCGGGCCGGCCAGGTCCAGCTGACCGACGGCTACGTGGTGATCAAGAACGGAGAGCTGTTCCTGATCGGCTGCCGTATCAACGCCTTGCGCAGCGCCTCCACCCATGTCCACCCGGAGGCCGACCGGACCAAGAAGCTGCTGATGAGCAAGGACCAGATCCGGCGCCTCATCGGCAAGGTCGAGCAGCGCGGCTTCACCCTCGTGCCGCTGAACCTGCACTACAAGGCCGGCCGCGTGAAGGCCGAGATCGCGCTGGCCAAGGGCAAGGCCCAGCATGACAAGCGCGAGACCGAGAAGAAGCGCGACTGGGAGCGGGAAAAGGGACGCCTGATGAGACACAAGGTCTCATCAGGTCCGAAGGAATGAGCGGCTCTGCCGCTCAGCGGCACTTTCGCCAAAAGGGACGCCTGATGAGACACAAGGTCTCATCAGGTCCGAAGGAATGAGCGGCTCTGCCGCTCAGCGGCACTTTCGCCAAAAGGGACAGGAATGAGCATGAACCTCGAAGACGTGCTGTACCCGCCCATCAACCCCCTGCGTACCGGCCGCCTGCAGGTCAGCCCGCTGCACGAGATCTACTGGGAGACCGCAGGCAACCCGAGCGGCATCCCGGCCCTGTTCGTGCACGGAGGTCCCGGCGCTGGCGTTTCGCCGAAGAGCCGCCGGTACTTCGATCCCTCGCGCTACCACGTCACGCTGTTCGACCAGCGCGGCGCCGGCCAGTCCAACCCCTTGGGCGAGACGCGCGAGAACACCACCGAGTTGCTGATCCAGGACATCGAGCGGCTGCGCGAGATGCTGGGCATCGAGCGTTGGCTGGTCTTCGGTGGATCCTGGGGTTCGACGCTTTCGCTGGCCTACGCGCAGGCGCATCCCGAGCGCTGCCTCGGCCTGGTGCTGCGCGGCATCTGGCTGGTGAGCGACGCCGAGATCGACTGGTGGCTGCACGGGGTGCGCAACTTCTTCCCCCGCGAGTGGGAAGCCTTCGCCGGCCACGTCCCGGAGGCCGAGCGTGGCGACCTGCTGGCCGCCTACAGCCGTCGGCTGACCTCGGACGATCCGGCCGTCTACACGCCCGCTGCCCGCGCGTGGAGCCGCTACGAAGGCTCCTGCCTCCACCTGCTGCCTCATCCGGAGACCGCCGACGCCTTCACGGAAGACGCCATCGCGCTCGGGATCGGGAGGCTGGAAGCCCACTACTTCCGCCACAAGGCCTTCCTGCGGCCGAACCAGTTGCTCCAGGAAATGGATCGCATCCGGCACCTGCCCGGCTTCATCGTGCACGGCCGTTACGACGTGATCTGCCCGGTGCGCTACGCCTTCGCGCTGGCCGACGCATGGCCCGGCTCGGAGCTGAAGATCATCGAGGACGCCGGCCACTCGTCCTACGAGCCCGGCATCGCGGCGGCCCTGGTGGACGCCACGGACCGCTTCGCCCGCGACGGGCATTTCGCGGCCCGCTGAACGTTCAGGCTGCCCGCAGGCGCTGCAGGCCGGCGGCGAGATCCTCGATCAGGTCGTCCGTGACTTCGAGGCCGATCGACAGGCGCACCAAGGTGCCGGCGTACGAGCGGCCGAGCTGGCGCATCCGCGGCCCGGCCTGGTAGGGAACCGCCAGGCTCACCGGCCCGCCCCAGCTCCAGCCGATGCGGAACAGGGCCAGGCCCTCGATGAACCCATCGATGCGCGCCGGCGCGACTGCAGGATCGAACTCCAGCGTCAGCAATCCCGCCGCGGCCCGGCAGACCGCCGCCCAGTGCTCGTGCCCCGGAGAGCCGGGCATCGCCGGATGCAGGACACGGCGGATCAAGGGTTGCTGTGCGGCCGCCCACTCGGCGATGCGGCGCGCCGAAGCATCCTGCGCGGCATAGCGCAGCGCGAGCGTCGGCAAAGCGCGCAGCACTGCTTCGGCATCGTTCGCGCCCACGCCCAGGCCCAGGCGGCTGTGCGTCATCGCCAGGCGTTCGTACAGGGCTCGGTCGCGACAGGCGATCGAGCCCATCAGCACGTCCCCGCCGCCGGAGGGGTACTTGGTGAGGGCGTGGATGGTGACGTCCACCCCCAGCCCGAAGGCGTCGAAGGCCAGGCCGGCGCCCCAGGTGTTGTCCAGGGCGATCACTGCCTGCGGCGCTGCCTCGCGCACGACGCGCACAAGCCCTGCCAGGTCGGGAAACTCCATCGTCACCGAGCCCGGGGCCTCCAGCCACACGAGCTTGACCTCGGGGCCCAGGACCTGTCGCAAGGACTCCGGCTGCATCGCGTCGTACAGCCGATGACCGATGCCCCAGCGCGAAAGCTCGTGGCGCGCGAACTCCTTGCTGGGGTTGTAGACGTTGTCTGGCAGCAGCACCGTGTCGCCCGTCGCGAGCAGGGCCATGTTCACGTTGGTCAGCGCGGACAGTCCGCTCGGCGCCAGCAGCACGTGCTTCGCACCTTCCAGCGTGGCCAGGCGCTCTTCGAGCGTGTAGGTCGTCGGCGTGCCGTGCAGGCCGTAGGTGTAGGCCTGCTTGTCCAGCCAGTGGTCGTTGCGCAGCGCCGCGACGCTGGGGAAGAAGACAGTCGACGCCTTGAGGACCGCCACGGCGGGCGACCCGAAGCCGGCGGGAGGCTGGTACGGGTGATGGATCAGCGCGGTGGCCGGTGACTTCGCCTGGCCGTCGCTCCCTGCACCCTCGGGCCTGCGGCCCGATCCCTCCGCCCCTCCGGGCGGCCGCGCGGCGCTCATACCGGCTGGCCCACCAGGTCGTGGCCTTCGGCCGCCACGATGCGGGCCTTGGCGAACTCGCCCACGCGCAGCTGGATCGACGCCTTGGCCGGTGGCAGCAGGCGGACGGTGCCATCGATCTCCGGGGCATCGGCATACGAGCGCCCGACGCCGCCCTTGCGGCCGAGCGCGGGCGCGCGGTCGACCAGCACCTGCATCGTCGCGCCCACCCGGCGGGCCAGCCGCGCCACCGAGACTTCTTCCGCGACCGCCATGAAGCGCGCGCGGCGCTCCTCGCGCAACTCGTCCGGCAACGCCCCCGGCAGCTCGTTCGCCGCCGCTCCGGTCACCGGCGAGTAGGCAAAGCAGCCGGCGCGATCGATGGACGCCTCGCGCATGAACTGCAGCAGGTGGTCGAACTCGGTTTCGGTCTCGCCGGGGAAACCGGCGATGAAGGTGGAGCGGATGACGAGCTCGGGGCACATCTCGCGCCACTTCTGGATGCGCTCCAGGTTGCGCTCGCCGCTGGCCGGGCGCTTCATCCGCTTGAGCACGTCGGGATGCGAATGCTGGAACGGCACGTCGAGGTAGGGCAGCACCAGGCCCTCGGCCATCAGCGGGATCACCTCGTCCACATGCGGGTACGGGTAGACGTAATGCAGGCGGACCCAGGCGCCGTGCGCCTTGGCCAGTTCGCCGAGCTGCGCCACGAGGTCGAGCATCCGCGTCTTGACCGGCTTGCCGTCCCAGAAGCCCGTGCGGTACTTCACGTCCACGCCGTAGGCGGAGGTGTCCTGGCTGACGACGAGAAGCTCCTTCACGCCGCCCTCGAACAGCGCCCTCGCCTCCTTCAGCACGTCGCCCACCGGCCGCGACACCAGGTCGCCGCGCATGCTGGGGATGATG
>CAMLGG010000219.1 GCA_946479475.1 uncultured Ideonella sp.
GAGCGCGGCCGCGGCCGAGAGCCTGAGCGAGCAGGCCGCCCGCCTCGTGCAGGCCGTGCGGGTGTTCCGGTTCGAGGCGGCGGCGTGAGAACCGCCGGCGAGGCGCGGGCGTCTCGGCCTGTGCTGTAGGCCGCCCGAGTCGCCCTGTCGAATCCCGCGGCCCTTCTTCGTCGTGGGGATGAGGCGCCCGACGCGCTTCGTCCATTCCACCCCCGAGGAGCAAGCCATGCCGTAAGTGAATCCCGGGCCCGCGGCCTATGGCGCGATCCCCTACCTGACCATCCGCGGCGCCTCCGACGCGATCGCCTTCTACCAGCGCGTCTTCGGCGCCGAGGTGGTGGTCCGCCTGGACGCGCCCAACGGCGAGGTGGTGCACTGCCAGCTGCAGGTCGGGCCGCAGAGCTTCATGCTGACCGAGGAGCGGCCCCAGATGGGGGCCCTGAGCCCGCTGGCGATAGGCGGCTCGGCCACCACCGTGACCTTCTACGTCGACGACTGCGACCGGATCGTGAAGAAGGCGCTGGAGGCAGGCGCCAAGCCTGAGATGCCGCTGATGGACCAGTTCTGGGGCGACCGCGCCGGCGGCATCGTCGACCCCTTCGGCCACAAGTGGCTGATCGCGACGCACAAGGAGGACGTGCCGCTCGACCAGCTGCAGAAGCGCTTCGAGGCCGCGATGGGGGCCCACGGCGGGCCGGACTGCGGCTGAAGCGCGGTGCCGAGCGCGCCTTGACCCGGCGGCCGGCTTCGCCGAAGCTGGCCGCATGCGTTGCCTGCTGTTCGCCTTGTTGTCATTGCTGCTCGTGCTGCCTGGCGCCTCGCGCGCCGAGCAGCCTCTGCGCATAGGTAGCAAGCGCTTCACCGAGTCGTACATCCTCGCGCAGGTGCTGGCGCAGGCGGCGGGTCGGCAGGCGCCGGTCGAGGTCAAGGCCGGCCTGGGCAACACGGCCATCGTCTACGAGGCGCTGCGTGCCGGCAGCATCGACGTCTATCCCGAGTACACCGGCACGATCGCGCTGGAGATCCTGAAGGCGCAGTCCTCGCTGACGCTGGCGCAGATGCGCGAGCGGCTCGCCCCGCTGGGTTTGGGCGTGGCGGTGCCCCTGGGCTTCAACGACGGCTACGCGTTGGCCATGCGGGCCGAGACCGCGAAGCGCCTCGGCGTTCGCACCGTGAGCGACCTGGCCGGCCGCGCGCAGCTGCGCCTGGGCCTGAGCAACGAGTTCATCGGACGCGCCGATGGCTGGCCTGGCCTCGCGGCGCGTTACGGGCTGCCGCAGCGTCCGGCCGGGCTGGACCATGGCCTGGCCTACGACGCGCTTGCCGGCGGCCAGGTCGACGTGATCGACATCTACACCACCGACGCCAAGATCGAGCACCTGGGCCTGACCGTGCTGGCCGACGATGCCGGCTACTTCCCGCGATACGACGCCGTACTGCTCTACCGGCTCGACGTGCCGGCGCGCTTTCCGGCCGCCTGGGCGGCGCTGCAGAAGCTCGAGGGCCGCATAGGAGAGCCCCAGATGATCGCGATGAACGCGCGGGCCGAGCTGCAGGGCGTCTCTTTCGAGGCCATCGCGAAGGACTTCCTCGCCGCGACGCCGGCCGCTGCGGGTCACGCCCCGGCCGGTGCCCCCGGCCTGTGGGCCCGTCTGGCCGGCCCTGACCTGCCTCGCCTGACCGCGCAGCACCTCGGCCTGGTGGCCGCCTCCGTCGCGCTCGCGGTGCTGGTCGGCGTGCCGCTGGCGCTGTGGGCAGCGGATCACGCCGGCGCAAGGGCCGTGATGCTGGGCGCGACGGGCTTGCTGCAGACCGTGCCGTCGCTGGCACTGCTGGCGGTGCTCATCTCGCTGCTGGGCCGCATCGGCGCCGTGCCGGCCTTGCTCGCGCTGACGCTCTATGCACTGCTGCCCATCATGCGCAACACCTGCACCGGCATGGCCGAGGTGCCGGCCGGCCTGAAGCTCGCCGCCCAGGCCCTGGGATTGAAGCGCGGACAGCGGCTGCGCGCCATCGAGCTGCCCCTGGCCCTGCCGGTCATCGTCGCCGGCGTGAGGACGGCGACGGCGATCTCCGTGGGCACCGCCACCATCGCCGCCTTCATCGGCGCCGGCGGCTACGGCGAGCGCATCGTCACCGGGCTGGCCCTGAACGACCAGGCGCTGCTGCTCGCCGGCGCGCTCCCGGCGGCGGCGCTCGCCTTGCTCTTCGAGGCGGGCTTCGGCCTGCTGGAGCGGCGCCTGCAGCGGGGGCGCCCGTGAACTTCCGGCAGGCGCTGGCCGCCGCCGCCGTGGCGATGCTGGCCGGCTGCGCCTCCTCGCCGGTCGAGCCACCGGGCGCAGAAGCGCTGTTCGCCGACGCAGCCTTCAGCCCGACCATCGCACGGCCCGATGCGGCGCGCGTCTTCGCGCTGGATGCCGCCATGCAGGCCTTCGTCGAAACCGACATCGCGCCGCACCTGCACGAGCGCAGCCCGCAACGCGCGCTGATCGACGCGCTCTACTCCGACCGCCAACTCGTGATCGACTACGACGCCGAGCTCACGCGCACCGCGGCCGAGACCTTCGAGGCCCGCGCCGGCAACTGCCTTTCGCTGGTCATCATGACCGGCGCCTTCGCCAAGGCGCTGGGGCTGGCGGTGCGCCTGCAGTCGGTCGAGGTGGACCACAGCTGGGCACGCGAAGGCGACCTCGCGCTCTACATGGGCCACGTCAACATTGCCATCGGTCGCCGCGTCGGCGTGGTGCGCACCGTGCAGGACAGCCCCGACTGGTGGACCGTCGATTTCATGTCGCCCCCCGAGGCCAGGCGCCTGCGGACGCTGCCGATCACCGAGCAGCGCGTCGTGGCGATGTACTTCAACAACAAGGCCGCCGAGTCCATGGCGCACGGCAGCCTCGACGACGCCTACGCCTGGTCCCGCGCAGCCATCGAGGCGGACCGGCTCTACACCGATGCCTACAACACCCTGGGTGTCGTCTACCTCCGCCGGGGCCTGCTGGCCGAATCGGAGCGGGCGCTGCAGGCGGCCCTGGCGCGGCGGGGCGACCATCCGCAGGCGCTGGCCAACCTGGCCATCGTCTGGCGGCGGCAGGGCCGCGATGCGCAGGCGCAGGAGGTGGAGGAGCGCCTGGCGCGGATGAAGGCCCTCTCGCCCTTCGCCACCTTCGAGCGCGGCCGGCGCGCGTACGAGGCTGGCGACTACCGCGAGGCGCGAGAGCTCTTCCAGCGCGCGCTGGCCGTCTCCAACGACTACCACGAGTTCCACTTCTGGCTCGCGCTGGCGCAGTGGCGGCTGGGCGAGGATGCCGATGCGCTGCGCCACCTGCGCCTGGCCGAGGAGAACAGCCTCACGCGCCGGCAGCAGTCGCTCTACGCCATGAAGCAGCGATGGCTTCAGGCTCACGCCGGCCAGGGCTCGGCAGCGTCGCAAGCCCGCTGATCAGCAGTTGACCAGGCACTCGAGCAGGTCGTTGGCGCGGGGCGTGGCCGCCGACAACAGCAGGCCGACCCGGTAGCCGTTGCCTTCGCGACTCGCCCGCACCACACAGGCATTGGCGCGCACGACCTGCGGCCGCAGGCCGGCCGTCGAGGTGAAGCGCAGGCGGCAGGTGGTGGCCGGGCGCAGCTCGCTCAGGCAGATCAGCTCGACGCCGTGCTTGCTGAGATTGACGATGGTGGCGCGGATCGCCCGGCCGCCGCGCGGCAGGAGGGTCGCGTTCAGGTGTAGGGCCTTGCGCGGTTCGAGCCGTTGATCGCGGGCGCGTGCGGCCTGATGCTGCGCGCCGGGCCGGGCCGCCGGCGGATGGTCGAGTTCAGTCATGGGTGACGCTGGTGGAGTGCGCGTTTTCAGCAATCGGCATGCCCGCGCCCGCGGGTGCCCGCGGCCAGGGCCGTGCGCCGACGAGCGCCGCCGGCGTCGTCCGACACCGCGGCAAGTGGCGCAGCCCTACCGTGATTGCGGCTGTATCGCCGTGCAACACGAATCAAGCACCATGCCAGGCCGCGCCGAAACCGGCCCCCAGGAGGGAGCCGCCCGGACACCCACCGGAGCGCGTCGCGCCGCCGCCGCGGCCGCCGCGGCGCTGGCCAGACGCCCGCGCATCCGCCCGCCCAAGCTGTCGATCGTCGCCTGGCGGCAGTTCTACGGCATGGCCAAGCCCTACTGGCAGGGCGACGAGCGGCGCAAGGCCTGGCTGCTGCTGGCCCTGCTCATCGTGCTCATGCTGGCCGAGACGAAGTTCGCCGTGATGCTGAACGACCAGACCGGCGAGATGGCCTCGGCCCTGGCCGCCCACGAGGGCCCGCGCTTCTGGCATGCGGTGCGCATGGCGCTGTGGGTGCTCGCGGGCGCGGTGCCGGTCTACGCCTTCTACTACTTCATGCGGGACGCCTTCGGCAACCATTGGCGGCGCTGGCTCACCGGACGCTTCCTCGACGGCTACCTGGGCGAACGTCGCTACTACGAGCTGCAGAAGAACGCCGACATCGACAACCCGGACCAGCGCATCAGCGAGGACATCAACACCTTCACCGGCCGCTCCATCCACTTCCTGCTGATTTTCCTCGGCTCGGTGATGCAGCTCATCGCCTTCAGCGCGGTGCTGTGGTCGATCTCGCATGCGCTGGTGGCCTTCCTCGCCGTCTACGCCACGCTCGGCACGGCGATCGCGCTGTGGGTCTTCGGCGCGCCGCTGATCTCGCTGAACTTCTGGCAGCTCAGACGCGAGGCGGACTTCCGCTTCGGCCTCATGCGGGTGCGCGAGAACGCCGAGTCCATCGCCTTCTACCGCGGCGAGCGCCAGGAGCGAAAGCGCATCGAGCGCCTGTTCGACTCGGTGTTCGCCAACTTCTCGCGCCTGATCCGCAAGCAGCGTTCGCTCAACCTTTTCCAGCGCGGCTTCAGCCAGCTCACGCTGGTGGTGCCGAGCGTGATCCTGGCCGGCAGCGTGCTGTCCGGCGAACTCGAGGTCGGCCGCGCGGTGCAGGCGGGCGGCGCCTTTGCGGCGGTGCTCGCGGCCGTGTCGCTGATCGTGGACAACTTCGAGAGCCTGTCGCGCTTCGTGGCGGGCATCGGCCGGCTGGAGGCCCTCTCCCAGCGGGTGATGCCCCGGGCTGGCGGGCAGGAGGCCCCTCCGGCGGCGAAGCCCGCCTCGCAGATCGCGCTGCGGCCCGGCGACCGGCTGGCGCTGGAGGAGGTGACGCTCTACACGCCGCAGTTCGACCGGCTGCTGGTCGAGGGCCTGACGCTGACGGTGGAGCCGGGCGAGGGCCTGCTCATCACCGGGGTCTCCGGCTGCGGCAAGAGCTCGCTGCTGCGTGCCGTCGCGGGACTCTGGCGGACGGGCTCCGGCACCGTCCAGCATCCGCCGCTGGAGCAGCTGTTCTTCCTGCCTCAGCGCCCGTACCTGCAGGCCGGCACCCTGCGCAGCCAGCTGCTGTACCCGGCCACGGAGTCGGAGCTCGACGACGAGCGGCTGCTCGGGATCCTGGCCGAGGTGCAGCTCGGCAACCTGGCCTCACAGGTCGGCGGCCTGGATGCGGAACACGACTGGGAGAAGCTGCTCTCGGTGGGCGAGCAGCAGCGGCTCGCCTTCGCCCGCGTGCTGGTGCACGAGCCGCGGGTGGTCATGCTCGACGAGGCGACCAGCGCCCTGGACAGCCGCAACGAGGCCGCGCTCTACGACCGGTTGAAGCGCACCGGCGCCACCCTCGTCAGCGTGGCCCACCGGCCGGGCGTCCTGCGCTTCCATACCCGCGTGCTGCACCTGGCCGGCGGCGGCCCCTGGCGCCTGCTGCCCGCGGAGGGTTTCGAGTTCGAGTCCTGAGGGCTGGCCCGGCGTTTGCCGGATGATCCGCTCGATGAAGATCCGCCCGCAGCTGGCCTGGATGATGGCCGCTATCGTCGCGCCGCTCGCCCTTGTGGCCGCGCTGTCCAGCTATGCGCTGTACCAGACGCAGCGCGAGGTCCATTCGCAGCGATACGTCGAGCGCGTGCGCGCGCTGCGCCTGGCCCTGGACAGCGAGCTGGCCGCGAACATCCGCCTGCTCGAGGCGTTCGCCAGCCGCGATCCGGCCGGGCCTGCAGCCACTGCGCCGGGCGATGCGCTGGCGTCGCTGCTTGCGCAGAACCCGATGTGGGCCACGGCGACGGTCCTGGCGGCGGATGGCCGCGTCGTGGCCCAGGCCCGCCGACGCGGCGCGCACTCAGCGCCGCTGCTCGACGAG
Organism: uncultured Ideonella sp.; assembly: GCA_946479475.1. The sequence continues at coordinate 6,229 of CAMLGG010000219.1, forward strand.
GAGACCCGCCTGACCGTGCTGTCCAGCCGCCAGGCGGCCGTCTCCGGCCTCGTGCCCGCGGGCGCGGGCGGCGGCTTCTACACCTTCGTCGCCGTGCCCGAGGTCGCCGGCGACCAGGTGGTGCGCATCGCCGCCATCGGCATCGACCAGCGCGACTGGCTCGGCTTCCTGCGGCGCTACGAGATCGCCGAAGGCGCGACCCTGACCCTGAACGACCAGCACGGCACGGTGATCGCCCGCACCTTGAACAACGAGCAATGGGTCGGCAAGAAATCGCGCCGCGAGTACCTCGACCAGATCGCCGCGCGGCAGGAGGGCGCGATGCGCAACGAGAGCCTGGAGGGGCAGGCCTTCTACTCCGCCTTCAGCCGGCTGTCGGTGGCGCCCTGGACGCTGGGCACCGGCGTTCCGGCCGACACGGTGGAGGGCGCGCTGCGCCGGCAGACGCTGATGATGGTCGGCGGCCTGGTCCTCGCCGGCCTGGTCGCGGCCGGCGTGGCCATGGTCCTGGGGGGCCGGATCATCCGTTCGCTCCAGAGCCTGGCCGCGGTGGCACGACTGAAACCGGGCGCGCCCTTGGATGACGAGGCGCCGCTTCCCATCGCCGAAGCCGAATCCGTGCGCCGCCAGCTGCGCGAAAGCCTGGTCAACGAGAGCCGTGCGCGGACCGACGCCGAGCAGGCGCGCGAGCAGGCCGAGCGGGTCAGCCGCGGCAAGGACGAGTTCCTGGCCATGCTGGCGCACGAGCTGCGCAATCCGCTGAGTGCGATCTCGGCCTCGGTGGCGCTGCTGGAGGCCACGAACGCGACGCCCCAGACCGACCAGCACGCAAAGGACGTGCTCAAGCGCCAGGTGCGGCAGATGTCGATGCTGGTCAACGACCTGCTCGATGCCGCCCGCGCCAGCAGCGGCAGGCTGGCGCTGCGCGAGGCCGAGGTCGATCTCGCGCAGGTGACGGGCTCCGTGGTGCAGGCGTTCAAGAACTCGGGGCGCACGCGGCACATCTCGGTCAGCACTTCGCTGCAGCCGGTTCGCGTGCGCGGGGATGCGATGCGCTTGGAGCAGGTGGTGGCCAACCTGCTGGACAACGCCGCCAAGTTCACGCCCGCGGGAGGGCAGGTGCACGTCACCCTCGCCGCGGTGGAGGGCCAGGCCACGCTGACCGTGACCGATACCGGGGCCGGCATCGCCCCTGGCCTGCTGCGCGACCTGTTCGATCCCTTCACGCAGGCCGAGGCGGGCCTGGACCGCGCGCGCGGCGGCCTGGGCCTGGGGCTGCACGTCGTCAAGGGGCTGGTCGAGCTGCATCGCGGCAGCGTCGAGGCGCGAAGCGAAGGCGCCGGCAAGGGCGCGAGCTTCATCGTGCGCCTGCCTTCGATCGAAGGCCCGGCGGCCGATGCAGCGGGTACGCTCGCCACGGCCTCGGAGGGCTTGCCGCCCATGAGGGTGGCCCTCATCGAGGACAACGCCGACGTCAACGATGCCACCTCCACCCTCCTGCGCTCGGCCGGCCACGAGGTCTACAACGCATTCGACGGCCACAGCGGCCTGCAGTTGCTGCTCGACGATCCGCCCGAGGTGGCGCTGATCGACGTCGGCCTGCCGGGCCTGAGCGGGCTGGAGGTGGCGCGGCGGTTGCCCACCGACGGCACGATCATGCTCGCCTTGACGGCCTACGGCGACGAGGCGATGCGCGACCAGGCGCGCCTGGCGGGCTTCGACGGCTTCCTGCAGAAGCCCTTCGACCTCCAGGCCTTCGAGCAGGCCGTGCAGGAGGCCCGCCGCCGGAAGAAGGCCGGTGCTGAAGAACGTTGAAGAATCGGTGGGTCACGGCGGGATCGCCCCGGCCTAGACTGCCGGCCACCTCGATGCCGGAGACAGTCCCGATGTACTTGAAGACTTGGCCCGTGCTGGCGCTGCTTTGCGCACTGCTCACATCTCCCGCGTCGGCTCAGAAGACACAGCCCGCGCCGCTGCGCATCATGCCCATCGGCGACTCGATCACCGAAGGCGGCGACGGCACCGGCGGCTTTCGCCGGCCGCTGTTCGAGAAGCTCACGGCCGTGTGGGGCATGCCCAACTTCGTCGGCTCGCGCAACATGCGCCAGAGCGATCCGGCCGATTTCGTCGATCACGACGAGGACGGCTACTCGGCCTACCGCATCGAGCAGATCACCACCGGCAAGGGCTTCTGGGACGCGCTGCCCATCGAGGAGCGACTCAAGGCCTGGGACCCGGCGATCGTGACCATCCACGCCGGCACCAACGACGCGCAGCAGGCCTACCGCTACGCCGGCGTGATCGACCGGCTCGACCAGCTGGTCTCCCGCATCGTCGCCTTCAACCCCGAGATCCACATCTTCCTGGCGCAGATCATCCCGGCCAATCCGCCGGCCAGCGAGACGACGCAGGCCTACATCCGGGGCCTGAACTCGCAGATCCCGGGGCTGGTGGAAAGGCACCGCGCGCTCGGCCACCGCGTCCACCTGGTCGACCAGTACACGCCGATGCTCGACCATCCCAATCCGGACGGCATCCATCCCGATGCGGCCGGCTACGCGGTGATGGCCGAGGTGTGGTTCCAGGCCATGATGGCCGCACTGCCGGCCAAGCCGTCCAACCCCGATCCGGGTCGCTTCTGGGGCCTGC